>NZ_AWGA01000024.1 GCF_000471645.3 Candidatus Schmidhempelia bombi str. Bimp
CCGCGCGCGATGCAAGTGGCGCTGGCTGCTTGGGACTGCTTTACGCGTGTTGGGCCAGCTGAAGGGGAGCGCGCGATTGCTCAAGCGATTGTTTATTTAGCCTTGGCGCCCAAAAGTAATGCTGTCTATCTCGCTTTTAATCAAGCTTTGCAAGATGCTAAGCAATTACCTGATTATGATGTACCTGAACATTTACGAAATGCGCCAACGACATTAATGAAAGCGTTAGGCTATGGCTCACAATACCGTTACGCTCATAATGAGCCTAATGCTTATGCCGCAGGCGAAAATTACTTTCCACCAGAATTAGGTGATAAAAGCTATTATCAGCCAACCTCGCGTGGCGCAGAAAAACAGTATCGTGAAAAATTAGCTTGGCTAAAACAGTTAGATGCGCAAAGTGCACAACAACGTAATAAAAAATCATAATACTATAATTATATTTTAATAAATATTAATTGGCACAGTGAACAGCAAGTGATTAATAGGAACTACGTTAATAGTTAGTTTAAGGTGGGTATTGGTGCAGATAAAAAAGAGAGCGATCTGCTCGAATATCTTCGATAAAGTGAGCCATTTTAGCTAAAATAAGAATAGAAATACCTTCGATGATTTTTATTCATATGGGATTAGTTACGCCATTTATTCTTTATTGGCACGCATAATAAGCAACAAATGTGTTAAAACGATGATTTAATTTACGTCAGACATGGATAATGTATAATATTTCTTATCTTTATTTTAATTAACTAATACGGGCATAAAGTATGTTAGATCCTAATTTATTACGTAATGAGCTAGATACTGTGGCGGCACAATTGGCACGCCGTGGTTACAAACTTGATGTAGATACACTTCGTTCATTAGAAGAAAAACGAAAAGTATTACAAGTTGAAACCGAAAATTTACAAGCAGAGCGTAATTCTCGCTCGAAAGAGATTGGCGCCGCTAAAGCGCGCGGTGAAGATATTACGCCATTACGCGAAGAAGTGAATAAATTAGGTGAAAAGTTAAATGAGGCGAAGGCAGAATTAGAGCAGTTATTAGGGCAAATTCATCAGATAGCGGCGAATATCCCAAATATTCCACACGACTCAGTACCTGATGGTAACGATGAAAATGATAATGTTGAAGTTCTTCGCTGGGGAACACCTCGTCAATTTGATTTTCCAGTCAAAGATCATGTTGAATTAGGTGAGAAGCTGAGCGGTTTAGATTTTGCGGCCGGCGTAAAATTGACTGGTGCGCGTTTTGTGGTAATGAAAGGCCAAATGGCTAAATTGCATCGTGCTTTAGCACAATTTATGCTTGATTTACATACTAATGAACATGGTTATGTAGAAACGTATGTACCATACTTAGTCAATCAAATCACTTTATTTGGTACTGGACAACTTCCTAAATTTGGTGAAGATCTGTTCCATACTAAACCGTTAACTGAGCAAGCAGAGAGCAGTTATGCATTGATTCCAACGGCAGAAGTTCCCGTCACTAACTTAGTACGCGATGAAATTTTAGATGAAGAATGTTTGCCAATCAAAATGACCGCGCATACCCCTTGCTTCCGTTCTGAAGCCGGATCTTATGGACGTGACACGCGTGGTTTAATTCGTATGCATCAGTTTGATAAAGTTGAATTAGTGCAAATTGTTAAACCTGAAGATTCAATGAATGCGTTAGAAGAATTAACAGGGCAAGCGGAAAAAGTCTTACAATTACTTGAATTGCCTTATCGTAAAGTAGTGTTATGTACTGGTGATATGGGCTTTGGTTCGTGTAAAACCTATGATTTAGAAGTCTGGATTCCAGCACAAAATACATATCGCGAAATTTCCTCATGTTCAAATATGTGGGATTTCCAAGCGCGCCGTATGCAAGCCCGTTATCGCCAACGTCAAGATAAGAAAATTAATTTAGTTCACACCTTAAATGGTTCTGGCTTAGCGGTGGGGCGTACATTAGTTGCGCTATTAGAAAACTACCAACAAGCCGATGGTCGGATTAAAGTGCCAACGGTGCTTATCCCTTATATGGGCGGCCTTGAATATATTGGCTAAATAATTATTATATCTATAAGAAAACCGGAGCCCTGATGTGATCCGGTTTTTTATTATTTATTCCCAATATATTTACTATTTCGCTTAATATTTTATTATCTTAGCGCTCTAAGGTCAGGTTATAATAGCAATAATTCGACGGCATATTAGTTTCATTATTTTTGGCTACTATCAGTAAGTAAGCTGAATGAGAAAATATTATCAAATAAACTAACTAATAGGGTCCTTATTTATCATTCCTTCGTGTGGTATATATGTTTAAAGGAATCTTACTTTCAATTTCAGCTTCTTGTCTATTTGGTCTTGTTTACTATTTCCCTGTATTATTAAAGCCACTTGATTTAATGAGTATTTTTTGTTGGCGTCTATTGATGTCTTTCCCTGCTATTGTTATTTTAATTACAGCAGAAAAGCGTTGGGATGCGATGGGTAATTTACTAAAACGAATTAAAAAACAGCCACTTTTTATTCTTGCCATCTTATTTAGCGCGGCGATGTTATCGGTGCAAATGTTAATATTTATTTGGGCACCTTTAAATGGTAAGGCTTTATCGACATCATTAGGCTATTTTATCTTGCCATTAGCAATGGTTATTGCCGGTCGCTTTGTTTATAAAGAAAAGTTTAGTATTTATCAAAAGATAGCCATTACATTAGCTATTATCGGTGTTATCTATGAAATATTTATGAATGGTGCATTTTCATGGGAAACGATCGTTGTGGCAGTGGGATATCCGATCTATCTCATATTTAGACGTGAAATGCGTTTAGATGGGATTGAAGGAACGTTTAGTGATTTTTTTTGTATGGCCATTGGCTGTGCCATTTATATGTGTTGTCGATATACGCCTACCGAAATTTCAACCCAATTCTTTTATCATCCGCTTGCCATTCCTATGCTAGGGATGATTACCGCATTAGCCTTTGCCGCCTATTTTACTTCTGCGAAATGTTTACCATTAGGTTTATTTGGTTTACTTGGTTATATTGAACCAGTGTTATTGGTATTGGTCTCTCTTTTGCTTCTACACGAAAAATTATTAGCAGAGCATATATTGACTTATGTCATGATTTGGGGTGCCGTTTGCTTATTAATTCTAGAAGGTGTTGTTCATGTTATACGTAGCATTCGTCGAAGAAAATATATCGCAGAGATTACGTCTAAAATTGATTAATTCAAATCGATTTAAATTGATAGGATAAACTTATATTGAGATCAATACCTAGCACAATATGATTGTTTTTAGGTATTGATAATCGGTGCCATTTTGCTTATTAAGACGTGACGACTAAACCGTAATTGGTGAGGATCGCTTTAATATGCTCAATCGTTTCTTTTGATGGAGGCTCTACGCCCACTAATTCATATTTTTCGCCCATTGTGACCCATTTATGCTCGCCTAATTTATGATAAGGAAGTAACTCTACTTTCTCTACATTGTTCATATCTTTAAGGAAACGACCTAAGCGGTGCACCGAATCATCATCATCACTCCATCCAGGTACCACAACATAACGGATCCAAGTACGTTGATTACGTTGTTGTAGATAGTGTGCAAATTCTAATACACGAGAATTGGATACTCCGACTAATTTTTGGTGTATTTCATCATTCATCTGCTTAATATCTAGCATCACCAAATCAGTGGTATCGATTAAATCATGGATATCTTGATTGTAAACGCGTACATAGCCATTGGTATCTAAACAAGTATGAATCCCCTGATTATGACATTCTCTAAACCATTGTTTGATAAAAGGCGCTTGCAAAATTGCTTCACCACCAGAGGCCGTCACGCCGCCCGTAGGCATAATAAAATGTTTGTAAGTTACGAGTTCTTTCATTAAATCATCGACCGTGACCTCAGTGCCACCTTTTAGATCCCACGTGTCGCGGTTATGGCAATATAGACAACGCATCATACACCCTTGAAAGAAAACAATAAATCGAATTCCAGGACCATCAACGGTACCAAAAGATTCAAATGAGTGGATACGTCCTTTGACTGCTTCTTGTGCTGACATTAACTGTTGCTCCAATGTAAGTTTGCCATACTATTCTATCTTAATTAAGGATTTTTTTCATCCAATGATTGATTAAATAGGCATATTTAACCTCATCAATATAATTAAAAACCTAATGTTAATCATAACGTTATTCTAATAATTGTTAAATGTATTATTTGATAGCATTATCATTCTAAATGAAAAAATTTTTATTAAAAACAGTGATCATTTAAAAGCGATAGAAGCAAATCATTTTTACATTTTAATAGAGAGATATCAGGTAAAAAATGATGGGTCAGTTTAAATCAAATCTCTGTTTGGAGCATCAATAGCCATTTTATTGTCGTTTATGATTTTGCGACAGATCATCAACATCAATCACCATTCATTTAAATAAAAAAATAGCGCCAAGCGGCGCTATTTTTATCAATCAACAGTTATTACATTGATTGAGTAAACGTCCGAGTAATGACGTCTTTTTGTTGCTCTTTAGTTAAAGAGTTAAAACGTACGGCATAACCAGAAACACGAATAGTTAATTGTGGATACTTTTCAGGATTTTCCATTGCATCTAATAATGTTTCACGATTTAATACGTTAACATTAAGGTGCTGACCACCTTCAACTGTCGCTTCATGATGGAAATAACCGTCCATTAGACCTGCAAGGTTAGCTTTACGGACATTATCATCTTTACCTAGCGCATTTGGTACGATAGAGAAAGTATAAGAAATACCGTCTTTAGCATAAGCAAATGGTAGTTTAGCAACAGATGTCAATGACGCTACCGCTCCTTTTTGGTCACGACCATGCATTGGGTTTGCGCCTGGTCCAAATGGTGCACCAGCACGACGACCATCTGGGGTGTTACCTGTTTTCTTACCATAGACTACGTTTGAGGTAATGGTTAACACAGATTGAGTTGGGATTGCATTGCGATAAGTTTTAAGTTTTTGAATTTTCTTCATAAAACGTTCAACCAAATCAACAGCAATGTCATCAACACGCGCATCATTGTTACCGAATTGTGGATAATCGCCTTCGATTTCAAAATCAACCGCTAAGCCATCTTCATCACGAATCGTTTTCACTTTTGCATATTTAATGGCAGAAAGTGAGTCAGCTGCAACTGAAAGACCAGCGATACCACATGCCATAGTACGGATAATATCGCGATCATGTAATGCCATTAATGACGCTTCATAGCTATATTTGTCATGCATATAGTGGATAGCATTTAATGCAGTAACATATTGTTTTGCTAACCAATCCATGAACTGATCTAAACGAGTAAAGACGGTATCAAAATCTAAGTACTCATCCATAATCGGTGCTGTTTTTGGACCTACTTGCATTTTCAGTTTTTCGTCTACACCACCATTGATTGCATACAATAATGTTTTTGCTAGGTTAGCACGTGCACCAAAGAATTGCATTTGTTTACCTACAATCATCGGGCTTACACAACATGCGATAGCATAATCGTCATTGTTGAAGTCAGGGCGCATTAAGTCATCATTTTCGTACTGTAATGATGAGGTATCGATAGATACTTTAGCCGCATACTCTTTAAATGCAGTTGGTAATTTTTCAGACCAAAGAATTGTCATATTTGGTTCTGGAGAAGGTCCCATTGTATAAAGTGTATTTAAGAAACGGAACGTCGTTTTAGTGACTAACGTACGTCCATCTACACCCATACCTGCTAAGGATTCGGTTGCCCAAATTGGGTCACCAGAGAATAATTCATCATATTCTGGGGTACGTAAGAAACGAACCATACGTAATTTCATGACGAAGTGGTCAACAATTTCTTGTGCTTCAGTTTCAGTAATCACACCTGCTTTGATATCACGTTCGAAATAAATATCAAAGAATGTTGAAGTACGACCTAAAGACATCGCCGCACCATTTTGTGATTTTACTGCTGCTAAATAACCAAAGTAAGTCCACTGTACCGCTTCTTGTGCTGTTGTTGCTGGACCTGAAATGTCAAAGCCATATTTAGCTGCCATTTCTTTAATTTGTCCTAAAGCACGATGTTGTTCTGCAATTTCTTCACGACGTTGCATTGTCATCTGTAAATCAACACCATTTTCAAAATCTTCTTGTAAAGAGTTGAATTGGGCAAATTTATCTTTCATTAAGTAATCGATACCATAAAGGGCAACACGACGGTAGTCACCAATGATACGACCACGACCATAAGCATCAGGTAAACCTGTGATGACACCTGATTTACGGCAACGAAGGATATCTGGTGTGTAGATATCAAATACACCTTGGTTATGAGTTTTACGATAATCGGTAAAGATTTTTTTAACTAAAGGATCAAGTTCACGGCTATAAGCTTTGCATGAATTCTCGATCATTTTGATACCACCAAAAGGGATAATCGCTCTTTTTAATGGTTTTTCAGTTTGTAAACCAACAATTTTTTCTAAATCTTTTTCAATATAACCCGCATCATGAGCAGTAATAGTTGAAATAACACTTGTATCAAAATCAACAGGCGCATGGGTAGCATTTTCAATTTTAATGCCTTCCATGACTTTATCCCATAATTTTGTGGTCGCTTCAGTTGCACCAGCTAAAAAAGACTCATCGCCTTCATATGGAGCATAGTTTTTTTGAATGAAGTCACGCACATTGACATTTTGCTGCCAATCGCCATCTTTAAAGCCTTTCCAAGCTAATGCTTGTTGTTCGTTTAGATTACTCATATTTGTTACCTCAGATTTATGATATTTTTAGTCATCTACATCTATATTTCTATATAACAGTAGATTCCTAGAAATCAATGGCTCTTACGTAGGTATAGTCCCCAATAGGTCATACCAACGATGAGTCCTCCAATAATATTACCAATTGTGACAGGAATAAGATTGTTGAAAATAAAATGTGAAACAGTAAGGGAGTTAAAAGTGTCTGCTGGGAGACCGATCATTCCCCAAAATTCAGGTGTGGCAAACTGATGGATAATAATTCCCATCGGTATCATAAACATATTGGCAATACTATGTTCAAAACCACTAGCAACAAACATTGCTACGGGTAAAATCATAACCAGCATTTTATCTAATAGGCTACGTCCAGCATAACTTAACCAAGCGGCTAAACAGACCATTAAATTGGCTAAAATACCTAAACAAACCGCTTCAATAAATGTATGATGCACTTTATGATCTGCGGTATTTAACACATTTAATCCCCATTGACCATTAGCGACCAGATATTGTCCAGAGAACCACATCAACGCAATAAATAACATTGCGCCGATAAAATTACCAATATAAACGAATAACCAATTTCTTAACATCTGTAACCAAGTAATTTTCTTGGTGGCTTTAGGGATCGCCGTTAATATGGTTGACGTAAATAGATCAGCACCACAGGCAACAACTAACATTAAACCTAAAGAAAAACAGATTCCACCAACCAGTTTTCCTAATCCATAGGCGACATTGGCTGTTCCTGTTGTTACAGTGATATAGAAAACAAAGGCAATTGAAATAAAAACACCAGCGGTAATAGCTGAAAAGATAGTTGATAGTGGACGCTTGCCTACTTTGTAAATGGCTAAGTCTTCTGCAACTTTAGTCATTTGAGCTGGCGATAACGCATCTACAAATTTATCAGTATTCAAACTAACACTCTCGAAAAAACATAAATATTATAGGGTTATTAGTATACTCAAAATTTGAACTAGATCATCTTTTTTTGTAAAAAAATAATTAATTTTACAAAATGTTGCCATTTTAAATAGAGTAATCCAACAAATTATGTATATAACATAATAAGTTATAGTAAATGACCTCCGATTGAATGTAGCACAAAAAGTTCATAACGTACGACTTAATAGCACGATATTTAATTTTATTTTTTTAACGGAATGAATTATCAAAAGATAAGGGGTGATATTGAATATAGTGGCTAAGCTTAAAATAAAGTAGGCAAAGTAGAGTATTTATCACACCTACTTTGCCGCAAAGATTAAGCGTTTTCTAAACTTGCATGTAATTTATGATAGACCTTTAATAGCGATTGATGTGCAGGTAGGGCAGTTAAATCCTCATCAATGGCAAATAAGTCATAAAACCGGCGTTCACCTAAGGTAATTTGCCATAATGTATCGACATATTCTTTCCCGTACATCTTATTGAATGCTGATTGGTAATCAATAAATTGATCAAGATCTCTGGTTAAGGCAAAATTAACTAAGGTCTGTAAACAACGATAAGCATGCATTCGTTCAGGACTAAAAATAGAGGCGTTGAACTCAATCGTCCATTCAATCCAAGATAATGCTTGTTCTAAATCCCCACCCGCTAAGGCTAACATGGCTTTTAATTCACCAATACGTAAGGTATACCACGCATTATCCATACCTGTTGCTAATCCGAGTAACTCTCTAACTCTGGCAAAATCATCTAGGTCTTCTTCATCTAATTTTTCAATTAACTCTAGATATTGCTGTTGTGTTAATGAAGAATTCGGTAAATTTAAAATAGTCTCACGCCAATCAATAGCCATATTATTATTTGCAATAAGTAAATCTTCGGGTGGATAAATTTCTGACATACCTACCGCGATAATACGGCATACATAGACGCCAAGATGTTGATAATCCATGATTAACGTTTCTATCTGTTGATTAGCCAATATTTGCATTAAATTGGTGTATTCTTGCTCAGTGGTGCCACTGAAGTCCCAATCAACAAAGGCGTAGTCAGCATTACGGTTAAATAAATCCCATGAAATCAGACCACTCGAATCAATAAAATGCGTTTCTAAATTAGTTAAGTCTGCAACATCATCGTTATCAAAACTTGGTGGTGAAAAAACATCTAAATCGTTAAGGCTTCGACCTTGTAATAGTTCGGTCACGGTGCGTTCTAATGCAACTTCAAAACGCGGGTGTGCACCAAATGACGCAAAGCAAGTGCCGTTAACGGGATTAAATAACACTACACAAATGACAGGATAAACCCCACCTAATGAAGCGTCATAACAGAAGATAGGAAAACCTTGTTGCTCAAGCGTGGTAATAGATTCTTGCACGCTGGGATAACGTTGTAATACCGTTTGTGGGATTTCAGGTAGACTAATCGCCTCAGCAATAATTTTATTTTTAACATAACGCTCAAAGATTTCGGATAATCCTTGAACACGTGCTTCATATTTGGAGTTACCCGCAGCCATACCGTTCGAGGCATAAAGATTAGCAATCAAGTTAACAGGGACATAAACAGTTTGTTGAGTTGATTGTTGGATAAATGGCAAAGCACAAACACCGCGCTGAGTATTACTTGATTGTAAATCAACTAAATTAGAACCTGTTAATTCGCGATCAGGATCATAGAAATCTAATAATTGTTCATTTAGCAAACCATTAGGTAGATGATCTTCACTATCAATAGCAAACCATTTTTCATTGGGATAATGAACGAACTCACCTTGTGCAGCATGCTTACCAAGATAAAAATCAGAGAAAAAATAATTGGTTGATAAGCGTTCAAAATATTCACCAAGCGCCGAGGCTAAGGCGGCTTTTTGGGTCGCCCCTTTACCATTAGTAAAACAAGATGGACAGGCTTTATTTTGAATATGAACAGACCAGACATTCGGAACAGGATTGAGCCACGATGCTTCTTTTATTTCTAAATTATAGTGCTCAAGTTGTTGTTGAAAATAATTGATCGAATCCTCAAGGGCAGCATCTTTGCCAGGAATATACGTTTTCATGAAAATCTCTTTTTTGCTAAAAAATAATTATAGGTAAAATAAGGCGTTATTTTAACGTGTTATCATTTACCTGACTAATAATAAGTTAACTATTTTTAGTATTATTATCTTGGTAAAACTGAAAAGCGAAAGAAATAGTGGTAGCTTGACAGACATAGTAATTAAACTTAAAACATTTTCTAGATATATCTTCGGCGCAATCAATTCGTGAGTTAAGTGACGATTAAGCAATATGATTATTATTGAATCGTTGCTATATGGTTTTTATCATCTTTAGACGTAAGCCTAAGGTTGGTTGTCATTTAAAAATGGCAGATGAAATATGTCGTATTGAGAATGCATTGCTTAAACGCGTCGCATTGTAAACTCAGACTAAACAAAAATAATAATGACATTAAATAACCTAAAACAGCATTAATCTGTTTTAGGTTGCTTTATGGGAACCGATTTTTTAGCACTGACGATAGGTAACTTCAAATGCAAAAATATGGCCATTAAGCGAATTGATAATGTCACTACAATACCCAATAGCGTTGCGATTTCTAAATTAAACAATAAAATTTTATGGCTTATTACGTGGCACATACCGCCGATAATACAGGCTGTTGCATAGATATCAACGCGAAATACCATTGGGATTTCACGCGCTAATACATCGCGAATAATTCCGCCACCAACGCCCGTTAATACGCCCATACAGACAGCAATCAGTTCATTTGCATCACTGTTCAAGGTTTTATTAACACCAATACCCACAAACACAGCAAGCCCGATGGCGTCTAAAATTGACAATGAGTATCGTGGATAATTAAATGAGGTAAAACGGATAAATAGAATGGATAAACAGGAAAAAACCAGTGCTATAACCAAATCTGTTGAGTCGGCGATCCAAAAAATAGGGCCATTATTTAGTATGATATCACGTATAGTACCACCACCAATGGCGGTAATGACACCTAGTACCAACGCACCGATGGGATCCATTTGGGTACGAACGGCGAGTAATACGCCAGAGATAGCAAAAACCGCTGTACCTAAAATATCAAGCCAAAATAGATAACTCATTTTTACTTATGCCATCAATTAAAATGTTCTAGCATCGTTTCTACAACTAGCGAAGATTGTTTGGCTGCGATAGGTAAAAACTCTTCGAAACTCATGGCTGATTTCTTATCAGCGACATCGGACACCGCACGAACAACAACAAAAGGCAGACCAAACAACCAACAAACATGACCGATCGCCGCAGCTTCCATTTCAACCGCTATAGCATCAGGGAAGTTATGGCGAATTTCATTAAGGAGTTTGTCACCATTAATAAATGCGTCACCGCTACAAATTAATCCAGTTACCGCATTAAGCTGATGATGTTTAATACTTTCTAACGCTAATTGCTGAAGCTGTTTATCTGCTGGGAAGGTAACAGGACATCCAGCCATTTGTCCCATTTTATAGCCAAAAGGTGTTAAATTTGCATCATGATAAGCAACATTACTGGATACTAATATATCCCCAATGTTTAGATTACTATGTAAACCACCCGCAGAACCCGTATTAATTACCATATCAACGTGATATTTACTTAATAATAATGTGGCACCGGTTGCAGCTGCCACTTTACCAATGCCTGATTTAAGTAAGATAACATCTTGACCCCCTAATTGGCCTGAATAAAATTCAAAATCATAGTGGTTATCGGTTTGACAATTAATAATTTTACTACGTAGGATTTGGACTTCTTCTTCCATTGCGGCAATAATAGCAATTTTCATATTTTACCTTTAAGTTTCAAAATGACAGTGCTTATAATAACCGTTGCTAGAATAACAATAAAGAGTTCTGATTAATTAACTTTTAACTTCCTATCTTTGATATGTTACCATTGAGCATGGTTAAATTAGGGGATAAATGGCAAAGAGGTAGCATGTGAATAGCAAAATAAAAACGATATTTATTACGGGCTGTTCAAGTGGCATTGGGTTGGTTGCTGCAAAAGGGCTGCGTGATAGAGGCTATCGGGTTATTGCTGGGTGCCGAAAACCAGCGGACTATGAGCGGTTGGTGCAACTTGGTTTTGATACGGTTTTAATTGATTTGGATGATGCAAATTCAATTGAGCAGGCGGCAAAACAGGTACTATCATTATGTAATGGAACATTATTTGCTTTGTTTAATAATGCTGGATTTGGTGTATATGGTTCGTTAATGAGTATTAGCCGAGCTCAATTAGAATCACAATTTTCGACTAACGTATTTGGGGTACATCAATTAACACAACTCTTATTGCCTGTTATGCTACCCCATGGTTGTGGCCGTATTATTCAAACTAGCTCCATTATGGGATTTATTTCTACTCCAGGACGTGGTGCTTATGCCGCTAGTAAATATGCATTAGAAGCATGGTCTGATGCTTTGCGTTTAGAATTACGTAGCACAGGGATAAAGGTATGTTTAATTGAGCCCGGTCCTATCAATACAGCATTTACTCGTAATGTCAATCAGACCGAACAGCACCAAAAGGTCGAAAATCCGCCGATTGCCAAACGTTTTGCTTTACCACCTGAGGCGATTTTACCTTGTTTATATCATGCATTAGAGAGCCCATCGCCTAAGATTCGCTATAGAATTACTTTGGTAACCAAGGTATCAGCCTTCCTTAAGCGTCTACTTCCAGATAAGCTTATGGATTTAATCTTAAAAAATAAGTAATATTCAATTAAATTTTAATCAGTTGCCACATTTAAAATTGAGATAATAATACCTATTATGAAATAATAGCTAATTCGCTTAAACATAGGATAGATTATGCAAAATTCATCAATTATGGATATAACTGAACAGAATATACAAGACGTATTAGCCCCATCTAATCCGTTACCAATACTTTTTTACTTTTGGTCTGAGCGTAGTCCACAGTGTCAAGAATTGACAGCAACGTTAACTAAATTGGCTAATCAATTTGCAGGACAATTTATTTTAGCGAAAGTCAATTGTGATGAACAACCAATGTTAGCTGGGCAATTTGGTTTACGTGCCATACCGACCATATATTTATTCCAAAATGGCCAACCGATTGATGGTTTACAAGGTCCCCAATCTGAAGCGGCGATCAAACAATTACTTGAACCTGTATTGCCAAATGAAGATGAACAAAAATTAAATGAAGCTAAACGATTAGTCAATGAAGGTGATTACAATCAAGCATTGCCTTTATTAAAACAAGCGTGGCAACATTTATTAACCCCAACAGGTAAGCATCGCTCAGATATTAGCTTATTATTAGCTCATAGTTATATTGAACTTAAGCAATTAGATGATGCGCAGCAGCTATTAAGTTCTATTCCAATTCAAGATCAAAATTCAGAATATCATGGATTAGTTGCACAAATTGAATTGTTAGAACAGGCGGCAAATTCGCCTGAGATTCAGCAACTACAAGAGCAACTTACACAACAGCCACAGAATACGGATTTAATGATTCAGTTAGCGTCACAGTTACATCAAGTTGGGCGTAATGAAGAAGCATTAGCAATGTTATTTGCTCCTTTAATGCTCGATTTAAATGTGGGTGACGGGCAGGTGAAGAAGGTGTTATTAGATATGCTCTCTGCTATTGGTACCAATAATCCATTAGCCAATACATATCGTCGTAAACTCTATTCATTACTGTATTAGTAAGCTATTTTTTATAAAAAAGGCGTATGATACGCCTTTTTTATTTAATAAAGCCTTATCGCTAGCTTATCTTTTAAATAGACGCGTTAGCCAATGATTAGATGTTGGTCGTTTATCTTGCAACAAGGCTTGTTGAATACGACTTTGTACCATATGATACAAATTAAGCGCGTGATTATTATCTTTATAAGGTATTCCTGTCAATAAATATAATGCTTCTGCGACATGTTCCACTGTCCAGATATGAAATTGCTTGTTGGTTACCGCCATAACAATGTCATCATTTAAGCAAAGATGGCTTTGATTTGCCGATGGAATAATCACACCTTGCTGACCCGTTAATCCTCGATGTTGACAAACGGCAAAGAAACTTTCAATTTTTTCATTCACACCACCAATAGCTTGTACATGACCAAATTGATCCACTGATCCGGTTACGGCAACTTGTTGATCAATAGGTTGCATCGCCAAAGCGCTAATCAACACACATAATCCAGCCAGTGAGGCGCTATCGCCATCAATTTCATTATAGGATTGCTCAAAAACTAAAGAGACAGAAAAAGGTAATTGATTATAAAGGGCAAATTCAGCAGTAATAAAGGCTTGCATAATCATCATGCCTTTTGAATGTAGATTTCCAGCTAGTTCGCTTTTTCTTTCAATATCAATAAATTCACCATCACCAAAGTGTACTAAACCACTTAAGCGAGCGGGTTGACCAATGGCATGCGGATAACCAGGATATTCGATCACCGATAATCCGTTGATTTGACCTATGATTTCGCCTTGCGTATCAATCGTTATCATATTAGAAAAAATTTCATGTTTAAAACGATCGATTAAATAACTTTCACGCCACTGTTTTTGTTGTAATGCTTGTTCAATACAGTGCTGATCGATTTTATCGACTGCCAATTGTGCCGCATTAGTTAATAAGCCGTAAATCCAATCAGGTGAAAGAGGTAAATATTGCTGATCTTCAGTGTGACGCACTGCCGCTTTTAGTATAGGAAAATAGGCAGATGAGGTCAGTTCAGGTAATTGTTGAGATTGTTGTATAAATTTAAGGTACCCTGCCCAAGTAGCTAATTCGTGATCAGATTTCCAAAGTAATTCATTTTCAAATTCGGCATAAAGTGATGATTGATAAAATTCAGGATCAAACTCTTGTAGATCAGAAAGGCTTAACCGATCACCAATTAACATAATTCGCAAATCTAATGGTAGAGAAGGAACATTATAGGGTAAAGGTGTATTATCATCGCCAGATAACCAATTAAATTCCCCTTTTATTACCATACTTTTTAGTTTAAACCATAACTCGGGTTTATTTAATAACGTACGTAAACCTAAAATAAGTATGCCACCATTAGCGTTATGTACTAAACCAGTTTGAAGTTTGATCTCTTCGCCCTCAGGGTGTCGTACACAGCCAAATAACATTTCACTATCAAACCATTGTGCATATAAACAGTTGTCATTGGTACCAAAATTTTCTTGGCGGTTTTGTGATTTACGCAAAATTATTTTATTGTTGTTTATATGATAAGTATATCCAACTAAATCATTATCACTAGGCAACACCCTTTTTACCGCTTGATGATACAGTGAAAATAATAAATGGCTTTCAGATGACTTAATTAACATAAAGCGGGGATCAAAATGCTGACGATTTTGTGGACAAAAACGCGCCAAAGCTGAAGCTAAACGCGGCTGTAATGATAATAGATTCGAAACCGGTTGAGCAGCATTAAAGATCGTCTCTGCATTTTCTATATGAGGTTGAATTTGTTGCGAAGATAATTGATGAATTGTCAAAGTATTTTCTTTAATCTAAGTGAATAATTTGGCTAATTATACAGGATTTATTATGACAACTGATCAAAATTTTACAGAAAAATTCGTCGTAATCAGTTACACTATGTTAGCTACTAAATTATTTAATTTAATCAAATAAACGTCATCAGGCGATTTTTTAATGGCGATAAAATCAATAGCGATAGTTTATTGTTTTAGGTAATTTAGATTACGGTTATAACCAATATAAGTGAAATAGTCAAAATAATATGCAACTCAATATTAAAAGTTATCATAAACACCGCGACGATACCTCTCAAATTATTAGTTGGGGGCACTGGTTTACCCTTTTTAATATCGTCATCGTCACTATTTTAGGTAGTCGCTATGTGTTTATTGCTGATTGGCCAGCCACTTTTTGGGGGCGGTTTTATGCCATTATAAGTAGTATAGGTCAATTCAGTTTCTTGTGTTTTGCGTTTTATGTCGTTTTATTATTTCCTTTAAGCTTTGTTATTCGTTCTGCGCGTTATACGCGACTGATTGCAACTTTTATTGCGACGATTGGTATTACATTATTATTAATTGATATTGAGATTTTTTCCCGATTTAGGATGCATTTAAATCTGACGATTTGGGAGATTGTGACCGCGGGTAAGGATAATATTTTATCTCGCGAATGGCAGAAGCTATTTATCTTTGTGCCATTAATTTTTTTGGTCGAAATATTTTCTTCGTTTTTAATTTGGAAAAAATTACGTAGTTTAACTAAACGGCGCCGCTATACTAAGCCAGTTGTTACGGTTTTAATTGCTAGCTTTTTTTCATCGCATTTTATTCATATTTGGGCGGATGCTAATTTTTATCGCCCAATTACCATGCAGCGCACAAGTTTGCCTCTCTCTTATCCTATGACTGCCCGTCATTTTTTAGCTAAGTATGGATTTATTTCATCAGAAGAGGCTAATTATCGTGATATAAATCAAGGAAATCCATTTGCCATGCCGATTGAATATCCGCTAGCAAAAATTGAATTTAATAAAGACAAATCACCATATAATTTATTGATTATTACCATTGATAATATGGCTGCGGCTTCATTATCCAGTGATAATACGCCATTTTTAAGCAATTTTGCCGCGAGCAACCAGTTATTTACTCACCATTATAGTGCAAGTAATGTCTCTTATTTAGGGTTATTTTCTCTTTTCTATGGTATTGATTCAAATTATTATAATAGTATTATGGCTAGTCATGAGTCATCGGTATTATTAGATACCATCACTAAGCAGCAATATAGCCTTGGACTTTTTTCCTCGGATGGGTTTAATTTACCATTTTATCGTAATAGTTTATTGTCTAATTTTAGTCTACCAACAACAGAATCTTATACCAATAAAGAAACTACGGATCATTGGCGACAATGGCTAAATAATTTAGAACAAGCTCCTGTTAATACCCCTTGGTTTTCATTGATTAATTATCAACTGTTTGATAAAGATTATAAATTAGATTCAACTAAGCCCTTAACCGTACAAAATTATCAACATGCATTGCAACGTTTTGACAAACAGTTATCGCGAGTAATTAATTACCTTGAAGAGAAGGAGATAGCAGATAGTACCGTGATTGTGATCACAGCGGCGCAAGGTATTGAATCCGTCAATGGTAAAGTAAGTGTAGGACACGCTAAAAATGATTTTGGACGTGAATTGTTACATGTTCCTTTAGTTATAGCTTGGCCGCAGAAACCAGCAGCAGTCATTGCGCAAGGAACTTCTCATACGGATATAACCCGCACGCTCATGCAAAATCTATTGCATGTCACAACGCCAGCAGAACGATATTCGCAGGGTGCTAATTTATTTGCATTGCCAGCAATGCGTAACTGGTTAATCGCAGGTAATGAAACTCATTTAGCTGCCTTATACATAGATAAAACGGTGGTGATTGATGCTTTTGGACACTATAAGATCTATGATGTAGATAATCATGCGTTTAAACAGCAAAAATTAGATTTAGCAACATTCTTACAACTTGTCACCTCGAACCGTCGTTTTATGGTGACACATTGATTTAGTTAATACCCTAAAGTTAAATATAGAAAAGCGATCTATTATAATCGCTTTTTTATTATGGTTTATATTCTATTTCATCATCCGGTAAGGTTACATTAAGTTCCAGTACCGTAATGTCGTCACTTTTTTGTTCAAATTGTAACGACATCGTTGATGGATCTACCTTGATATATTTGCTAATTACATTTAATAAATCACGACGTAGTTCTGGTAGGTAACTTGGTTCACTATCATAACGACGTCGCTCAGCAACAATAATTTGTAAACGTTCTTTTGCTATATTCGCTGTACTCTTCTTAGGAGATAGGAATACATCTAGCAATGCCATATATTAGCCTCCAAATATCCGTTTGAAAATTCCTTTCTTTTCTTCATTAATAAAACGATAAGGTTTCTGCTCGCCAAGGAGACGTGAAACCGCATCACTATAAGCTTGTCCCGCATCAGACTGTTTGTCAAGTATCACTGGCTCACCCTGATTTGAGGCCTTTAATACTGCTTGACTTTCTGGAATGATACCAAGTAAAGGAATACGTAATAACTCAATAATATCTTCGACACTTAACATATCACCGATATTCACTCTTTTAGGATTGTAACGTGCAATAAGTAGATGTTCTTTAATCGGTTCTAAACCTTCAATAGCACGTTTAGATTTTGAACTAAGGATACCAATAATCCGATCCGAGTCACGTACTGACGAGACTTCAGGATTGGTAACAATCACTGCTTCATCCGCAAAATAGAGTGCCATTAAGGCCCCTGTTTCTATTCCAGCCGGTGAATCGCAAATAATAAAATCAAACGCCATCGCTTTTAATTCATTAAATACGTTTTCTACTGCTTCAATAGTTAATACATCTTTATCTCGAGTTTGTGATGTTGGCAAGATATATAAATTATCAGTGCGTTTATCTTTTATTAATGCTTGATTTAATGTGGTTTCACCTTGAATAACATTAACAAAATCGTACACGACTCTGCGTTCACATCCCATGACTAAATCTAGATTACGTAAGCCTACATCAAAATCAATAACGACTGTTTTTTTCCCATTTTGGGCAAGCCCTGTTGCGATGGATGCACTTGTCGTGGTTTTACCGACCCCACCTTTACCAGACGTCACGACGATAATTTTTGTCATATATCCCTCATTTATAATTTATAACTTTTGTTAATTCTTCAAATTGTAATTTGTTGTCAGATAAGCTTATGATAACTGCGTTTTTATAAAATTTTAATGGAATTTGCTCGCTAATCCAATAATTACCGGCGATGGAGACTAATTCTGCTTCAATATGCGTACAGAAAATTTTCGCATCTTGTCTGCCGCTGGCACCCGCAATCGCCTTCCCTCGTAAGCTATTAAAAATATAGATGTTTCCATCAGCAATAATTTCAGCACCTGTATTGACTAAATTATACACAACTAAGTCACGATCTTTAGCATACACTTGTTGCCCAGAGCGAAGAGGTGTCGTTAAGTAAAGTGGTGGTTGCCAAGCTGGTTTCAGCTTAGTCGCAAGCCGAGGTGGTATTTTACCTTCATTGAGAATGGTAAAGCCTGTATTAGTTAGCCTCTTTTTCTTAATAGTGTTACAACCACTAAACCCAATAATATTTATCCCCGTTAAACGAACGGCTTTACTAATAGCCATAATATCAAAATTATCATCCAGTAAAGAAACATTAATGACTACTGCCGCTTTAGTTAGTAGATTAGGTGCTTGCTGAATTTTAGCTTGTAATGCTGATTGTATTGCTTTAGGTTCAGTGCTATTAAGATATATAACAGGCAACGTAAATGAACTACCTTTAAATTCGATAACAGATTCTGTTTGCATGATTACTATCTTTTAGTCATTATTCAAAATATAAACCCTATGTTATAATTAGCGCTCTTTATAGGCAAGGGAAACAAGTCATATATGTGGTGTTTTATTTATCGTAGTCAAAAAAAATCAGATAGTTATTTATATATTGATAAACAAAATGATTTTTCAGTCGTGCCTGAAGCATTAATGAAAGTGTTCGGGGCCCCGATCTTTGTGATGCGGCTATGGTTAAATGATGAAAGAAAAATGATGGCAGCGTCGCCCGCCGAAATTCGTAAGACAATCAGTGAAAATGGTTATTTCTTACAGATGTTAAATGATAGTGATTTTCAGATAAAATAGGCGACTTATTATGAATAAAACGTTATTTAGATTATTGTCACTCCTGTTATTCGTGATGGTGATATTAAGTTGTAGCGATAAAAATAACTCAGATAATATTATAGGTATTTCCGTACAAGCGGAACCAAAAAGTCCGAAAGTACCAATTTTTGATTTGCCTCGTACGCCAGAAAATTTTCCAGCCTATACGGAAGCATTGAAACAGTTTGCTCGACTAAATGGTATTAGTGACAAAATTATCGAAATAGGATTTAATCATATCTATTTCCTGAATCATGTGGTCACAGCGGATAAGAATCAACCTGAAAAAAAAATCACCTTGTCACAATATTTGACCCGTATTGTGTCTGACAATCGAATAAAGTTGGCTAAACAGAAGAAAAATCAATACTTTAAACCTCTACTACATACACAGCAAGTAACAGGGGTGCCCTTAGAATATATTGTCGCTTTATGGGGAGTGGAAAGTGGTTATGGGGTTTACCAAGGAAAAGAAGATGTTATTTCTGCTTTAGCGACACTGGCTTTTGAGGGACGACGAGAAGCTTTTTTTAGTCGAGAATTGATTGCAGCATTAAACGTGTTACAAAAAGGTTATATTACCAAAGATAAATTTAAAGGTTCTTGGGCTGGCGCGATGGGTCATTGTCAATTTATGCCATCATCGTTGCTCAACTTTGGTAAAGATGGTGATGGTGATGGTATTATTGATATCTGGAATAATCCTAATGATGTTATTTCATCAATTGCTAATTATTTAGTTATGGTTGGATGGGAATCTAATGGATATTGGGGTAATAAAGTTAAGTTACCAGAACAGTTCGATCGGTCGCTGATTGGATTAGATAATAATAAAGCGAGAACTATTTCTGAATGGCAGGCATTGGGTGTTAGTTTCGATGATAAAAAAGCGAAACCAACAAACAGTAATCAAGCATGGATTATCTTACCTGATGAGCAAAATTACACCAGCGGATATATTGTTTATCACAATTTTAAAACCTTAATGCATTGGAATCGATCTTACTTTTTTGCAATTGCTATTGGTACGCTAGCAGACAACCTAATGGAGAAATAATGGCAGCAAATGATATAAATAGACCTTTTTGGCTTAATAAAACATTAAATGAAATGACCGAAGAAGAGTGGGAACAGTTATGTGATGGTTGTGGATTATGTTGCCTAAATAAATTGATCGACGAGAATACGGATGAAATTCTTTATACGAATGTCGCTTGTGACCAGCTTAATAGTGAAACTTGTCAATGTAACCATTATCACGATCGGTTTAGTTACGAACCTGATTGTATTAAATTGACAAAAGAAAATGTGACAGAAATTCCATGGTTACCTAAAAGTTGTGCTTATGGGCTTATTTTAAATCATCAACCTTTGCCAGATTGGCATCCGCTATTAGCTGGAAATAAAGATAAAATGCACCAGCAATTGATTTCAATACGGAATCGTGTAGTTTATGAAAAAGATGTCATTTGTTGGGAAGATCACATTATTGATTGTTAAGTAATAAAAGATTGCAGATAATAAAAAAAAGCGCCATACGGCGCTAAAGGGGCAAACGAAATTTACTATTAAATACTATGATAAAAAGATTAGTGCAAATCAGTAAAATTAAACGTGTCATTATCGTTATTATCAGCTGACAACTCTTTTATAAACAATTCATCAAAATCAATATACATATCATGATTAATTAGATTGAAATTGGACAGATTGTTATTCCTAGACATCATTAATGATTCACCAATTACATAAGAAGGCTGAAATAACATAGATGTTCTTATAGAATGCATGAAAGTTACTATATTATACTCCAGACTCGCAATGGTCTTATCTAAATGATTTCGCCAATTACTTCCATTAATCTCTGGTTTGGTATTACTATCAACCACCAGCAAATTGGTATAATTATCTCTCGGCAACGGTGTTTGTATTAGTGATGTTGGCCAAAAATAGAGTAAGTTATGCTTATGAGCATGATTAAAATAATTAAATATTGATTTTATTGAGTAGAGCATCACAATAAGCAAAATAAATGTAATAGTAATTGCTGAAATGGTAAGGGTGATCGATTTTCCCGCATTATTTTCATTTGCTTTAATATCCATATGTACTGCTCTCCGTTAAAATAATAAACGGGCTTGTTATTAATTTAGCACCTACTATTATTTTATCCATGAAAAATCTCTTTATCATGTTGATGTGGTTTTAAGTATAGACTTTTTATTGGTTAATTCAAGTTATTTGTTTGGCTAAAGGTTAAGTTAACTATAAAAGAATGTAAAAAATAATTGTGATTTTGTTACATTTTTATCATTTGTTTTCTATGATTTAAACTTAAGTTAAAAATGTCAAAATAATAACAATGACTTAATTATAATTAATCGATTACTCACCATTTATTTAAAAAATGATGTGATTATTTCATTTATCTATTAAAGTACTCATAAATAAACGTTCTTTTTGTTCGATTATGTAGAAATAAAAAAGGCTAAATGAATGACGGCGAATATTGATTAAAGTGATATATTGTTAGCATTTATTATGGCGTTTGTCATTTAATATGTAGTTAGTATAATGAGTAAAAATAATACACCAAGAGGTTAATTCAATGGATAAGCTGAATATTCTTCCAGAAATTAAAGCACTTTATAATGATATGGCAATGTGGCGCCATCATTTACATGCCCACCCTGAAACGGCATTTAATGAATATAATACGACCGACTATATAGAACAACGACTACTTGAATTTGGTGTGGATAAAATTTATAAAAATTTTGCTCCTACAGGATTAGTCGCAACGATTACCGGTAACAAAAGTGGTCCTTGGGTTGGTTTACGCGCTGATATTGATGCACTCGACATGCTCGAACAAACTAATCATAGTTACTGTTCTACCATTCCAGGTAAGATGCATGGCTGTGGTCATGATGGTCACACTGCCATGCTATTGGGTGCGGCAAGCTATTTAGCTAAACATCGCGATTTTGCTGGTACGGTTGCTTTAATTTTTCAACCTGCCGAAGAAAATGAAGGTGGCGGTCGTGTGATGGTTGAAAATGGTTTATTTGAGCAATTACCTATTGCCTCTGTTTATGGTATGCATAATTGGCCAAATATGCCTTTAGGGCAATTTTCAATTAAATCAGGTCCACTAATGGCGGCATATGATATTTTCCAGATCACTTTAACGGGTAAAGGCTCGCATGGTGCTGCGCCCCATTTAGGGCATGATACGATTGTGGCAACAGGTCAGCTTATTACGGCATTACAATCTATTGTAAGTCGTAATATTGATCCTCTTGATTCAGCCGTGGTGAGTATTACTCAAGTCCATAGTGGTGACACTTGGAATGTTTTACCGCAAGAAGCTATTTTATGCGGCACGGTGAGAACGTTCAAAGAAAACGTTCAAGATAAGATTGAGCAGCGTATTAAAACGATTGCTTTAGGTATTGGTGAAGCACTTAATGTTGATATTAACGTTGAATACCAACGTCGTTACCCAGCAACGGTTAATCATGAAAAGGAAACAGACATCGCAGTTAAAGTTGCACAGTCTATTGTAGGCAAAGAAAATGTTATCACAAATCCAGCACCCCAAATGGGCTCAGAGGATTTTGCCTTTATGTTGCAAAAACAAGTGGGTGCATATATTTGGTTAGGCGCAGGCGAGGGCGCGAATTTGCATCATCCTGCCTATAATTTTAATGATGACCTCTTAATTTATGGGGCAACTTATTGGATTGAGCTGGTTAACCACGTTTTAGGTAAATAAAATACCCCCCTATTTGAATTTTATTTGATTTAAATAGGGGCTTTTATTCTATCATTTATTTAAAAAGCGTAGATAAGAAAGAGACTAATAAAACGGAATTATATAATGTCATGTTTTGTTAATTCATTATTTGCAGCACAATACATTAATATTACTTTATAGGTTCCCTTTAAAGTTAACGTATTACCTAAATATTGTTGAGTCTATACTGTTATTATGCTTATTGCTTAAATAAAAAAGTTTAAACTTGATACGTTTTCATTATTACCCGTTTGATTAACGCTATAATAAGCAGTAACAAGATGATTGATACTGCTATACCATAATCCATTTTGGGTTATTAAGAAAGTACCTAAGCTCGTTCAACAGTAAAAGAGATGACCTCACTTAAACTTTCTGCATTTAATGCTAACATAATTAGACGATCAAGCCCTAAAGCGACGCCGGCACAATCAGGTAAGCCTGCTTTCAGGGCATCTAAAAATAGGGTATCAATCACTTGTGGTGGAAGTTGTTTACTTTTTCTTATTTGATTATCTGATTCAAAACGTGCATATTGTTCTTCAGCATTAGTAAGTTCTTTAAACCCGTTAGCTAATTCGACGCCTTTATAATAAAATTCAAACCGTTTTGCTACCCTATGATCTTCACCACAGATTTCTGCTAGCGCTGCTTGGGAAGCAGGAAAATAGTAGATGGCAGTAGGTCGATCAAGTCCTATATGAGGTTCAACACCAAAGGTAAATAAAAATTGAAGCAGTGTATCATGATCGGCAGTATCTGTATTAAAACCTAAGTTTAATGTATCGACAGCTTTACAAAGCGTATCACGATCGGCGGTTAATGGATCAATATTTAAATGGCGTTGAAACGCCTTTTGATAGCTAATTTGTTCAGCGGGTTCAGTGTCTAAAATAATTTGGAGTAAATCATCTACCTCATTCATCATCTGAATCATATCAAATTGGATCCGGTACCATTCAAGCATGGTAAACTCAGGATTATGGTAACGTCCAGCCTCTTCATTACGAAAACATTTAGTGATTTGATAAATGGGTCCACTGCCTATCGCGAGTAAGCGCTTCATATGATATTCGGGACTTGTAATCAATGATAACGTTTGCCCTTGCTGATGAGCACTATCTCCAGGCGCGTAATAGTCAGTATGAAAGGAATTGAGGTGAACATCGGTCACGGCGGCATGGCTCAATATCGGTGTTTCTACTTCAAGAATACCCCGATCAGCAAAAAATTGCCTAATCTGATTAATAATTTTTGTTCTTTTTAATAAATTAGTGATTGGCGCGTTAGACTGCCAATTTTCCGTATTAGTCATGAAATCTTTAAACCCTGTGGTTACTCATAAAAAGCATGCAAATAGCTGATCTATTATCGCAACTAAATAGATCTAAATATAATGATGTCTTTTTTAGTTATTATATTTATGCATTTTAACATTTAATAAATGTAACCGATTCTAACAATTTTCGTGATTTCTCACAATTGAAGTTTTTTTATGTTTCCCTAACGATAGTATAGGCTAAAGTACTATATGATTAATCTGAGTAGGGCAACAAGGTATGATCAAGAAATTATTTTTTAATATAAAAAACTGCCAAGGCTTTACATTGATTGAATTAGCCATCGCTATGGCGATATTAGCTATCATATCAACAACCGGAGTCAGTTATTGGCAAAATATCAAACAACGCTCCGAACTTAAAGCAACGACATTATTATTGGCAAAGTTTATGCAGCAACTCTATGCACAAGCAAATTGGCAAAATAAAGCCATGATAGTTTGGTTGATAAAGAAAGATCAATCATGGTGCGTGGTGGCGACAGAAGCCCCCATTTTCCCCACTGATTGTCATTTGGCCATGTTATCATTCACTCCACTTTCGCCTTCAGTACAAGCGATAGGTTTAACTGAGGAAAAACCTATTGTATTTTATGGAAAAAGAGGGATGGCGCAAGCAGGTACTATTCAATTAAGCAATAATCAGGGAATAGCTAAAATCATTGTTTCTTGGCGTGGGCGTATTCGTTATTGCAGCCAAAATATTTTTTTTATGGGTATACCGCAATGTTAAAACAACAGGGATTTAGTTTATTCGAAATGCTACTCGTTTTAGCTTTATCATCTATTTTGATACTGACGATTATCCAGTTCTTTCCTATTTTTCAGCGACAATGGTTATCTTTATATCAAAAACAGTACATCATGCATATAGTAAATAATACCTTATTACCGTTTTATAAAGATATTAAACGCGCTGGATTTATGGCTAAAATCAATTCGCAACCGATAGTAGCTGCTTTACAGGTTAATCCAAAAGGGGACTGTATTATTATCCATTATGATCTTAACCGCAAAGGAATCTGGGTAATAGATGAAAAAGATCCATCCAAAGTCAATACTTTTGTTTATCGTTATGCTAAAAATAATGTGGAATATCGTTCTGGCGTACCAAATTGTGGCGGTATAGGATGGGAAAAACTCTTTGATAACAAAGAGATAAATATTATACAGTTTCAGTTATTTGATCATCAGTTATATTTGGAAATAAAAATAATGGGGACTTTAGTTACCGCACCGAATATTAGTTACTCATTATCACGAATGATTCGATATGAAAATCGATAATACTAATGCGCAATCAGGGGCCATATTATTGGCTATGGTCTTAAGCTTTCTAATATTAAGTTCATTATTTATGGTCTTCTTTCTACGCTTAGAGACGCAATGGCAACAACAACTGTTTTATGAAAAACGTTATTATCACCATTTTAATCAAGCGAGATCGGCATTAAATTGGGGATTACAACAACGCTGGCCATCGCCATCCCAGCATTGGTATTGCCAAGCGTTTACTGATTCTCAAATTATGAGTTGTATAAAACAATCAAAACACACTGGATTTACAGTGATTAAGGGCATCAGTGCTTCACTGCCCTTATATGCTTTAGTCATATACTATCCAGATGGACGCTTATATTTTACTAAAGGGCAATGGCTAGATTTTTGTCCAGAGCCGAATGAGGTCGATTGTGAATCATAAACGCCTATTCACTCAATCAGGTAGTAGCACCATTGAATTTTTATGTGCCGCTCTTTTATTATCGATTACTATTACTATTTTATTGCGTTTTCACCAACAAATTGTATTGCGATTAGCGCAACACACCTATATTCTTGAGACAGAGCGCTTGATTTTTGAACAGCTTGATAATTATCCGCTCACTATTCCTTATGATAAGCAGCATTGGTCTTGCCAAACCTATACCGTAAACCACCAAGGTAATTGCGCGTTAATTGAAGTAAGTTGTCAATTTCAATATGGGCAGCTTCTTCGTCAACAACGTTGGTTTTGTTCACCTCAAAACGATTAACTTTATTTGCTACGCTGTGGTGTAGTAAACATTCTATTTAGCGCTTCTAATTGAGTTGATCAACGCTATTAAATAATCCATGATCCACCTAGCATAATAATTTTAGATAAGCTATAATACGCCGTCAATTTCAACCGCCACTTTTCACGTTCCTTGCTTTCATTGGGCTGCGGTTGACCCAGACAGAAAGCTGATTAATCCGTAGGGAGCTATAATGCGTCATTACGAAATTGTTTTTATGGTTCATCCAGACCAGAGCGAACAAGTCGCTGGTATGATTGAACGTTATACCGGTATATTAACCAATGCCGGTGGTACTATCCATCGTTTAGAAGACTGGGGTCGTCGCCAGTTGGCTTATCCTATCGAAAAATTGCATAAAGCGCATTATGTTCTTATGAACGTAGAAGCGAAGCAAGAAGCGGTTGACGAGTTAGAAGACAGCTTCCGCTTTAACGACGCAGTGATTCGTAGTTTAATTATGCGTACAAAACACGCTGTTACTGAAGCATCTCCAATGTTAAAAGCAAAAGATGAGCGTAAATCTCATGACAGTTTTGCTGATGACGCTGACGTGAATAATGACGTGCAGGGTGATGAAGAAGTGGCTGCTGAGGAATCAGAAGATTAATTCATTATGACTAATCGTATGGTGCTCGCGGGAATCGTGTATAAAACGCCCATCCGAAAGGTAAGTCCAAATGGCATTCCACATTGTCAATTTTATCTGGAACATGTTTCAGAACAAATGGAAGCGGGATTAAAAAGGCACGCATGGTGTACTATCCCTGTTGTCATTAGTGGACACAATGAATTAACAAACAGCATTGAAAAAGGCAGTAAGATCTGTGTAAGTGGGTTTATTAGTTTGCATCGAAGGCAAAATAATATTAATCAATTGATTTTACATGCTGACCATATTGAATTTTTAGGAGAGTAGCCACATGGCACGTTATTTCCGTCGTCGTAAATTCTGCCGTTTTACTGCAGAAGGCGTTCAAGAAATTGATTATAAAGATATTTCTACGTTAAAAAGTTATATCACAGAAAGTGGTAAAATTGTACCTAGCCGTATTACTGGTACAAGTGCTAAATATCAGCGTCAGCTAGCGCGCGCAATTAAACGCGCTCGTTATTTAGCATTATTGCCTTATACTGACAACCAACACTAATTAGTAACAAGAGGAAAATATAATGCAAGTTATTCTACTCGATAAAGTTGCTAATTTAGGCAGCTTAGGTGACCAAGTACAGGTTAAAGCCGGTTATGCACGTAACTTCTTAATCCCTCAGGGTAAAGCTGTACCTGCGACTAAACATAACATCGCGTTTTTTGAAGCACGTCGTTCTGAATTAGAAGCTAAATTAGTTGACGTATTAAAAGCGGCTGAAGCGAAAGCGGCTGAAATTGCTGAATTAGCTCAAGTTACTATCGCAACTAAAGCGGGTGACGAAGGTAAATTATTCGGTTCTATCGGTACTCGTGATATTGCTGATGCGCTTAAAGCAAAAAATATTGATGTTGTTAAAAGCCAAGTACGTTTACCTAACGGTGTTTTACGTGTTGTTGGTGAACATGAAGTGATGTTACAACTTCACAGCGAAGTATTTGCAAAAATCATTGTTAATATTATTGCTGAAGCTTAATTGATTTTTATTTATGTAAAACCCGCTTAGGCGGGTTTTTTATTATTAGTGGTTTTGAATATCAACTATTTGCTGTTGTCATTTGTGGTTAAGCAGGGTGTTTAATCTATGCTTAATAAACAGCGATCAAATTTATTAAAAAGAGAGAAACAAAAGCTATGGCAAAAATTCAACTTGAAACTCAACAGGCGCAGGCAAGTTATGGGATCGGTTTACAAATTGGTCAACAATTGCAAAGTTCTGGTTTAAAAGATTTAGATGCGCAAGCGTTGGCTGCTGGCATTCATGATGTGTTGGCTGGTAATCCGCCCGCTGTTTCATTAGAAGTATTACATAACGCATTGCGTAAAATGCATGAAGAAGCGGAACAACAGCGCCAGTCGCAAGCACAAGCAGCAGCACAAGCAGGGAAAGATTATTTAGCGAATAATCTTACGCAAGATGGTGTTAAAAGTACCGAATCTGGATTGCAATATAAGATAATTAAACAAGGTGAGGGCAAACTTGCCAGTGCCAGTGATCGTGTACGAGTTCATTATACTGGACGCTTAATTGATGGTACCGTATTTGATAGTTCGGTCGAACGTGGACAACCAGCAGAATTCCCTGTGAATGGGGTTATTGCCGGTTGGATTGAAGCGTTACAATTAATGCCAGTAGGTTCAAAATGGGAACTCTATATTCCACAAGAGTTAGCTTATGGCGAACGTGGGGCTGGTAGCAGCATTCCTCCTTATAGTGCATTAATCTTTGAAGTCGAATTATTAGATATAGTGTAATTAGTTTTGATAGTGTAAGTGCATATTGTGATGGATTACATTAACATATGCACTATTTTAAATTTGCCATGCTGTTCTACCTATATTTATCTATTTTCAATAACGTAGCATAATGACGATGGTTTTATTATCAGGATAACTGATTAGTACTATATCCATTTTTTGTTTACAATATCATGCACTGAATTTTATTTTATGGATAAGCAAAATGATGACTAAAAATCCGATTATCGTTGCGATTGCTGGCGCTGGTGGGCGCATGGGACGACAATTAATTCAAGCGACAGCGGAACTTGAGGGTGTTATCTTAGGGGCTGCGTTTGAACGTGAGGGCTCTTCATTAATTGGTGCTGATGCGGGCGAGGTCGCTGGTATTGGTAATAATGGTATTACTATTGTCAGTGATATTCATGCGCAACGCGATAAATTTGATGTGCTAATTGATTTTACGCGTCCAGAAGCGACGTTAAATCATCTGGCTATTTGTTGTCAATATCGAAAAAAAATGATTATTGGTACGACAGGATTTGACGAGCAAGGCAAAGAAAAAATTAATCAGGCCGCCAACCAAATAAGTATTGTTTTTGCCGCTAATTTTAGTGTTGGTGTCAACTTATTATTAAAGCTACTTGAAAAAGCCGCAACCGTTATGGGCGATTATAGCGATATTGAAATTATTGAAGCTCACCATCGGCATAAAGTCGATGCCCCCTCTGGTACCGCCTTAGCGATGGGAGAAACGATTGCTAATACGTTAGATCGTGATCTAAAACATTGTGCTGTCTATTGTCGTCAAGGACAAACTGGGGAGCGACCAAAAGACGCGATTGGTTTTGCCACTATCCGTGCCGCTGATATTATTGGTGAACATACGGCTATTTTTGCAGATATTGGTGAACGAATTGAGATCACGCATAAGGCATCAAATCGTATGACATTTGCCAATGGTGCGGTACGCGCCGCGATATGGATTGCACAACAGCCAGTTGGTTTATACGATATGCGCGATGTCCTAAATTTGCATCAATTATAGCATTATTTTGTTGTAGGATTAAAATAGATAGGAAAATCAATAAATGATCTTATATTGACTTTCCTATTTGTTGAATTAATTTTAACGGTAAACGGTTAGATCACTCTAGAAAACTGTTGTTGTCTTGCTAAATTACGCATATAACGATCAAAACACATACAAATATTGCGAATAAGCAGCCGTCCTTTAGCGGTAACGACTATTGTCTGCTGTTCGATATTGACCAGATTATCTTGAATAAATGGCGTGAGTAAAGCGATATCTTCAGCAAAATAGTCATCAAAATGAATTTGATAACGTGCCGCAATGGACATTTTATCTAAAGTGAAATGGCAAATTAATTGTTTAATAACATCCCGTCGAATAAGATCATCTCGAGTCATAACAAGCCCTTTCCAAGGCGTATGTTGACCGACAGAATTGGTATAAGTGCTAAGATCCTTATGATTTTGAGCATAGCTATTGCCTAACATACTAATAGCGGACACCCCTAAGCCTAATAAATCATTTTCGGCTAAGGTGGTATACCCTTGGAAATTCCTATGTAATAGCCCTTGTTCTTGAGCAATAGCCAATTCATCCGTAGGCTTGGCAAAATGATCCATCCCTATATAGCGATAATCTGCATGGATCAAGGTTTCAATCGTTTTTTGTAAAATTGCTAATTTCGTCTTGGCATTTGGCAGATCTTGATCTTTAATTTTACGCTGAGCGGCAAAGCGTTGCGGTAAATGCGCGTAATTAAAAATACTTAAACGATCAGGAGCGAGTTCAATAATTTTGTCTAAGGTATAAATAAAGCTATCTACAGTTTGAGTAGGCAAGCCATAAATAAGATCGAGATTAATCGACTGAAAATGGTTAGCTTTAGCTCGTTTAATTAAATCGGTAATAAATTGCTCATCTTGCTCACGATTAATAAGTTTCTGTACTTGTTTATCAAAATCTTGAATCCCGATACTTAAACGATTAAATCCCTCCTTGGCTAAGTGATCGATGGTGCTTAATTCAATCTCACGTGGATCAATTTCAATCGACATTTCGGCTTGTTTGGCAAACGTGAAATGTTTTTTTAACATAGCCATGAGTTGGCTAATTTCTTCTTCATTTAAAAAAGTAGGCGTACCGCCCCCCCAGTGTAATTGCGTGACTTGGCGTGTTTTAAAGTAGGCACTGCGGGCAATTATTTCTTGTTCTAAACTATTTAAGTAACGAGCAACTTTATCTCTTTGTCGAGTAATAATTTTATTACAGCCACAGAAATAACAAAGTTTGTGACAAAAAGGAATATGTACATATAAAGAAAGATTACGTTCAGGATAGCATTCTGCAGCCTGTCTGAAATCAACTTCAGTAAATTGTTCATTAAATTCTAGCGCCGTTGGATATGAAGTATAACGTGGTCCGGAATAGTTATACTTTTCAATCAGTGATTGATCCCATTCGATTCGACTAAAAGGATGATTATCTGACATAGCGTTTCCGGTTTGTGAAGTTATTATTGCTTCTTATGAGATGACATTCTATTGTTATTCGTTTTATTGATTTTATATCTTAATCTGTTTAGCTTATTGATAACGAGAAATGTGGCTACAATTAAGCCACAATAAAATCCTAGCATAATAAGTAGTAACATAATAAAACGTTATTGCCTTAATAATTTCATTATATCTTCATGTTCGCTTTCTTCTGATTGATCATCATACTCATAGCCTAATAAATTCATTAATTCATCAATACGGGCTAAGTTACGCTCAAGATAGTGTTGTTCTTGCTTAGTAAGCGTTTCGCCTAAATCAACGCGATCTAATAGCTGTTCAAGTTTAGGATCATTTTCTAATTTTTCTAATTCTTGCTCTGGGGGCAACGCTATTTTAGCCGATTTATTGGTATTGATCGATGATATGGTTGCTATGTTATCAACAATTAATGGAATAGGTTTCTTACTACCAATACGCCTATCTGACTTAGGTAATTGATTCGGTTTACGTTGCTGATTTTCATCCGCGACTTGGCGATGACCACTTGGTAAACCTTTATGTTTACGTTTCTTTTTTAATAAACGACACTCATCATTGATTTCTTGGCGAGTTTTCTTTTTTTTACGGGTATTTAATTTTGTCATACTTATCTACAACTTATATAGAATTAATAACTTATAAAGTTATCATGTTGATATTTAGTACGAAATGTAACAGAAAGCAGAAAAAAAGTATAGGATGATTGGAAAAAGCTTGCGATTTTATTCGATAATTGGTAAAAGAAGTGGCACAGTTACTGTTACTAACCAGCGAAATAAGAGATATGACAATGCCTAGCAGTCCCTATATGCAATTTAATCGAGAGCAATGGGCTATTTTACGCAATTACCTGCCTATGACATTAACCTCAGCAGATATTGAAGCATTACAAGGGATTAATGACGATCTGTCTATTGAAGAAGTAAGTGATATTTATCTCCCACTTTCTCGTTTAATTAATTATTATATCAGTGCCAACATTAGTCGACAGACAGTATTAGATAAATTTTTAGGTCGAACGCAAAAAGTGCCTTATATTATTGGGATTGCTGGTTCTGTTGCCGTTGGGAAAAGTACCACAGCCAGAGTGATGCAAGCATTATTAAGTTGTTGGCCGGAACATCGTAATGTTGCTTTAGTCACTACTGACGGTTTTTTATATCCGAATAAGGTATTAAAAGAGCGCGGTATTATGAACAAGAAAGGCTTTCCGCAATCTTATGATATCAAAAAGTTATTACAATTTGTTGCCGATGTTAAATCAGGAAAACCGCATATTAAAGCGCCCGTCTATTCTCATCTTGTTTATGATATTGTTGAAGATGAGACATTAACTATCGAATGTCCCGATATCCTTATTTTAGAGGGGCTTAATGTGTTACAGGGGGCGACCAACTGTTCACTTCCTGAAAAGCGCGTTTTTGTCTCAGATTATGTTGATTTTTCTATCTATGTTGATGCCGAAACCGAGTTATTACATAACTGGTATATTAGCCGTTTTCTAAAATTTAGGCATGGTGCGTTTAGCGATCCGAACTCCTATTTTCATCATTATGCGACGTTGCCTGAAGATGAAGCTATCGCGATCGCCAATAAACTTTGGAAAGAGATTAATGAGTGTAACCTTGTGGAAAATATATTACCTACGCGTGAGCGAGCTAATTTAATTTTAACGAAGGGTGATAGTCATAAAGTAAAAAACGTTTATTTAAGAAAGTAGTGAATTGAGATGATATAATGAAAATCACATTAATAAAATTTGTTATTGCGGTGGTTTGTTTCTTTTCATCGCTAAATATATACGCGGCTGAAGACGGGTATACTTGTGCGAGTAAAAAAGCCGTATTAGCAAAAAAGTTAGATTATGCAAAGCAAGCGAATAATCAATATGAAATAGCCCATTTAGTTACAGCCCTTAATACAATAGATTCTCACTGTAGCAATGTTGAGTTAGAAAAAAAGTATCTAGATAATGTTTCTAAAAAAGTAAAAGAAGTCGCTAAATATCAAAAACAGCTCAATGAAGCTAAAATCAATAAAAATGAGAAGAAAATCATAAAAAAACAACATAAATTACAAGAGAAACAGGCTGAACTGGATACCGCAAAAGCGGAACTAGCTAACTTTTATAAATTGTTACAGCTCGAACAGGCTAAATAACGAAATGATTTTTACTAGCTAAAAAGCGTTATTTATAACGCTTTTTAGCTGTTTAAACTAACATTTAGTTTATCTAAGTTACCTTTTATACTTTCTTTTAGCTGTTCGTTCCAATCTTGCTTTATCAATTAATTGATCAATTATTTCAGCAATATTATGAATAGGGGTGTTTCTGCCATAAATAACTTCATAACGACCATCTACAAAAATGATTGGTACACCTGTGACACCATACTGAGCGCCCAAATTTTCCCCATCTTGTAATCGTTTATTTATTGCCGCTTGTGAATTTAAGGCTTTAGCCAAGCTATCTTGATTTACCCCGTGTTTACTAGCCCATGCTAAAAATGTATCAGTATCATAAAGTCGTTGGTTATGTTTGTGAACAGCTTCAAAAATAAGTGGTGTTAGTTTTTCTGCTCGTTTGTGACTGAGTTGTTGTAATGCATAATAGGTTTTGGCATAGGCCAGCCAACTTCTTTTACTTTTACTTTTAACAGGAATTCGTTGAAAGATAACATCTTTTGGCTTTTGGGCTAACCATTTCTGTATGGCTGGTTCCAATTTATAGGCATAAGGGCAGCCATAGGAGAAAAATTCTACAACGACAATGGCAGAATTTTTTTGTTTAACCGGATGGTCTAATACTATGTAATCTTCATTTTCAACTATAGTCGCTTGTGCTGTAGAGATAAATCTGAATATTAATAATAGTGCAATAATAATATAGCGTAGTTTCATTTCATATCACCCTTAATTTGCTTAAATCAGTAGCCTGTATAAGCAAATTTTATTTTATAAATAATAGAAAAATAGGATTACATCTAATTAACCTATACTAAGTTAAAAATAATCAGTGTATTGTAATATTAAAAATGGTTTATAATAAGTTATTTTAGCACTAAAAATAATCTAAAAGATTAAATTTATTTACTAAGTTAACAATTATTTTTCAGTATTATGCATAAAATCAATATTTTCTTTTATGCGTTATCCTTCATAATTACTGAAAATAATATTCTTTTGATGGGATAAAGAGAGTATGTTTAAAAAGATAGTATTTTATTGGGTATTAGGCTGTTTTAGTTGCAGCCTTCTGGCCAAAGAAAACCAACAGACCTGTTCGATTCAGCCTAATTATGACATTATTGTTATGGATTCGTCCATTGAATTTATTGTACATGATCATATCATGACATTAATGAATAATGGCAAAATAAAAATGGATGATCAATACTATCTTATCGACAATGATAATAAGCAGAAAGTGATGACATTTTTAACGTATTTACGTACCGAATTACCAGCATTTAAACAACTGTCACATCAACAATTAAATAGCGTGCATAATAATTTTGCCGTGGCTATTGAAAAACAATTAGGTAATGATGCGCATTTATTGACCTCTCTTAATCAATTATATACTGAACTAAATCTAATGTTGGAAGACGTGATTCATAGCGATAATAATCAACTAATTTTTAAACATACGGCATTTAATTCGCTTAAAGAAAAAGGCAGAAGCAGTGCAGTACGAATTTTTAAATCGGCATTAGCTGACAGCTTTTTTCATTTTAAAGTTTTTAAAGATTATTCAGCGATTAAAAAAATTAGTGCTAATGAATGGAAAAAACAAAAACCAGAATTAAAAGCATTTAATCTACAAGTATGTAAAATGATTGAAGAAATTGATAAGCAATATAAACAATTAGCCGCGATTAGCTATATTAAGTAAACCGGCATTACTCGCTAGCCATAATATGAACAAGCAGCCTATGCTTATCATAACTAATGGGTAATTTATATTTTTAATTAGGATGAATACCTCCAATTTAACTAATTACTTTTTTCATAAGGGCAACGATAAATATGACAGCAAAAATTATTGACGGTAAAGCATTAGCACAACAGATACGCCTCCAAGTAAAACAACGGGTTGAGCAACGTTTATCACAAGGTTTACGTGCACCTGGTCTGGCGGTGATCCAAGTCGGTGCTGATCCTGCATCCGAAATCTATGTTAGAAATAAACGCCGCGCTTGTGAAGAAGTTGGATTTATTTCCTATGCCTATGATTTTGAACAAGCGACGACAGAGCAACTCATCGAGCTCATTACCCAATTAAATACCGATCCGCATATTGATGGGATCTTAGTGCAACTTCCGTTGCCTGATAATATTGATAAAACAAGCGTCCTAGAACACATTGATCCCAATAAAGATGTGGATGGTTTTCATCCTTATAATATTGGCCATTTATGTCAACGCGATCCTAAATTACGACCATGCACACCATATGGTATTGTAAAAATGTTAGCTTCTACGGGGATTGAACTCTCTGGTTTAAATGCGGTAGTGGTAGGTGCATCCAATATCGTTGGGCGACCAATGGCATTAGAATTGTTATTGTTAGGCTGTACCACAACCGTTACTCATAGCCGTACGGTAGATTTGGCCGCACATATTGCTAACGCTGATATTGTGATTGCTGCGGTTGGAATACCTCATTTCGTTAAAGGTGAATGGATTAAATCTGGTGCTATTGTCATTGATGTTGGCATTAACCGTTTACCTTCAGGTAAAGTTGTTGGCGACGTAGAATTTGACTCAGCCGCTTTGCGTGCAAGTTGGATTACACCAGTACCAGGCGGCGTTGGGCCAATGACCGTTGCGACGCTAATTAGTAATACATTAGAGGCGTGTGAAAAATTTCACCATTAAACACCATTGGTGCAAGTTTATATCAATTAACGGTTAAATAAGCAAACAACGTGGTAAGACGCATAAAACAATGTTTTTAAATTGGTTTATGTATATAATATTAGCGATTTAGATAAACAAAGCAAATAGAGGAAAATATGATCATTTTTCATACCAATAAAGGCGATATTAAAATTGAAACCTTTGATGACAAAGCACCACAAACGGTGAAAAACTTTATTGACTACTGTCAGGAAGGTTTTTATAACAATACTATTTTTCATCGTGTTATTGATGGTTTTATGATTCAAGGCGGAGGGTTTGAACCTGGTATGAAACAGAAGAAAACCAAAGCGCCTATTAAAAATGAAGCGGATAATGGTTTGAAAAATGAACGTGGCACATTAGCGATGGCGCGTACGATGGATCCGCATTCAGCAACGGCACAATTTTTTATCAATGTAAAAGATAATGATTTTCTTGATTACCGTTCACCTGATATGCATGGTTGGGGCTATTGTGTCTTTGCTAAAGTTATTGAAGGTATGGATGTGGTTGACACGATTAAAGGTGTCAAAACTGGTCGCAGTGGTATGCATGCCGATGTACCTGTTGAAGATATTATTATTGAAAATGTAACCATTGTTTAAGGTAGGCCCAACGCGATGTTACGTTATTTTATTGCTGATATCCATCTTAATGAGTCTGAGCCAGAAATCTTAGCTTATTTTGAGCGTTTTTTGCAACAATTACCGGATCATTGCGAGCTTTACATCTTAGGGGATTTATTTGATTATTGGATCGGTGATGATGCCATCACTGATCTTCATATCAGTATTGCCAACCAGATAAAATCACTTACCCGTCGCGGTATTCGCACTTTTTTTATGGTGGGTAATCGCGATTTTTTGTTAGGTAAGAATTATGCGAAGCTGAGTGGGATGACGCTATTACCTGACATTCATATTATTACCCATCAACATAAACGTCTTATGATTATGCACGGCGATCTGCTCTGTACGGATGATAAAGGTTATCAGCGATTACGTCGTATTTTACATTGTGGGTTATTACAAAAGTTATTTGGTTTTTTACCCGTTTGGGTTCGTAATAAAATTGCGGCGCGTATGCGTGAGCGCAGTCAACGATCTAATGCCAATAAAAGTTTGCAAATTATGGATGTCAATCAGAAAACAGTAGATGAAATAATGCTTCATTACCAAGCGGATATTTTAATTCACGGGCATACGCATCGACCTGCACATATTCAATCGTTATTAGAGGCGAAAAACGTAGAGCGGTTTGTGCTGGGGGCTTGGCATGATAAAGCCGATTATGTTGTCGCTGATGATACCATTATTATGCTTAAATTACGTTAACTGATTTTACCCGCTAACAATCTACTATTGACCTTCATTAAGCGTTAACCAAGGTTGTTGCTATAGCAGATTGAAAAAATAATCACTTTATCTACTTAAAACAATACGTATATACTAGAGTACCATTTTAATAATGGTGATTAATTTATATCAACAGTTATATTAACGCTGCGGTTATATATCGCATATGTATTTAATCTAGCTTCTTTTTTCAGCACTATTTTCTTATTTTGTAAGTAGGGCTTATAGTGGATAGTAAAATATTAATGATGATCGGTTGATGTAAGTCTCGATAATATCAATCCACGCAGTCTAATTTTTGCCAAAACGCGGCAATAATTTTATTAGCAAGTTGTTTTTTTTGTACACAAACCCCAATATCAAAACAAGTAATCGCATTGGTTGGCCATTCAATTATTCTTTGCTGAATACGTTCTGGACAATTCTCAACCACTACTTTAGGTAAAAAAGCAACACCACAACCTAATGCCACCATTGGTGCAATCGCTTCATGACCAGCGACCGTTGCATAGATATAAGGTTGATACAATTTTTGTTGCGTAAACCAACGATCGATTTTACGGCGACTTGGACCATGTTGCGGCAAAATAAACGGGATGTGTTTCCAATCAGGTTTAGGGTGATGGAGCCGTTCACTAAAATAGGTTCGTAATTTGGGAATATAAAGGGCCATTTCTATTTCGCCAATCTTGGTAAATTCAATTCCTGCCGGTAACTGTTTAGGACGACCAGCAATCACTAAATCTGCTTCATTATTTTGGATTTTCATCACCGCATCAGCGGCATCACCGGTTGTTAATGTGATGTCGACGGCTGGATAACTAGCACGAAATGAATCTAAAATTTCAGGCAGATGACTATAAGCAGCAGTAACTGAACAGAAAAGCCGTAACTCTCCGACTAAATGTGTTGCGTTAGCTTTAAACGTCTGTTCCAGTTGTTTATAACTTTGTATGGTTTGATTCGCAAACAGCTTGAAAATCATCCCTGCTTCGGTAATTTGTACTGTTCGATTATCACGAATAAATAAGCTTTGTCCTAATTTCTGTTCTAAACGTTGGATTTGCCGCGACAAGGTAGAAGGGCTTATATAGTTTGCTTTTGCTGTTGTATTGAAATTATGAGTTTCACATAAGTGTAAAAAGAGGTGTAAATCACGTATCTTCATTCTATAGCCCCTTAATTCGGTAAGAAGTAGTGCATTTTTTGCAACATAGTATGCTAAATATATCAATTTAAGCAATATTAAATTGTGTGTATGATGGTAATGAGTTTCAAAAGTGGAGGTTAATCACCATAACCTCTTTTTTATTGCAGGAAGGGGAAAAAATGTCTAACTATTTCAATACATTAAATTTACGTCAACAATTGGCGCAATTGGGTAAATGTCGATTTATGGCGCGTGATGAATTTACCGCGGGCGCAGACTATCTTAAAGGAAAAAAAATTGTCATTATTGGTTGTGGTGCCCAAGGGCTTAACCAAGGGTTAAATATGCGCGATTCTGGTCTAGATATCGCTTATGCTTTACGACCAGAGGCAATAAGTGAAAAACGTTTATCTTGGCGTCAAGCGACAGAAAACGGTTTTAACGTCGGCACTTATGAGGAATTGATTCCAACGGCTGATTTAGTGATTAATCTTACGCCAGATAAACAGCATTCAGCTGTAATACAAGCGATACAACCTTTAATGAAACAAGGTGCCGCTTTAGGTTATTCTCATGGATTTAATATTGTTGAAGTCGGCGAAACAATACGTAAAGATATTACGGTGGTCATGGTGGCGCCAAAATGTCCGGGAACCGAAGTGCGTGAAGAGTATAAACGCGGTTTTGGCGTACCTACTTTAATCGCAGTTCATGCTGAAAATGATCCAAAAGGGGAAGGTCTAGCAATAGCTAAAGCTTGGGCATCCGCAACAGGTGGCGATCGGGCTGGCGTATTAGAATCGTCTTTTATTGCCGAAGTCAAATCTGATCTTATGGGCGAGCAAACTATTTTATGTGGTATGCTGCAAGCTGGTTCAATATTATGTTTTGAAAAGTTAGTTGCTGATGATATTGATCCGGCTTATGCGGGTAAATTGTTGCAATTTGGATGGGAAACCATTACCGAAGCGCTAAAACAAGGCGGTATTACTTTAATGATGGATCGTCTTTCTAATCCTGCTAAATTACGGGCCAATGCGTTGGCGGAAAAATTAAAAGTTATTTTACGTGATCTGTTCCGTAAACATATGGATGACATTATTTCTGGTGAATTTTCCGCGACAATGATGGCGGATTGGGCTAATAATGATGCTAATCTATTAAATTGGCGTAAGCAAACTCAAGAGACCGCCTTTGAAAAGGCACCGCAATACCATGGGAAAATTGATGAACAGACCTATTTTGATCAAGGTGTAGTGATGGTTGCAATGGTGAAAGCGGGTGTTGAGCTGGCATTTGAAACCATGTTAGAGTCAGGTATTTTAGCGGAATCTGCTTATTATGAATCATTACATGAGTTGCCACTAATCGCGAATACCATTGCGCGTAAACGTTTATATGAAATGAATGTCGTTATTTCTGATACCGCAGAATATGGTAATTATTTATTTGCAAATGCCGCAATTCCATTATTACGTGAAAAATTTATGCCCTTATTACAACAAGGTGACTTAGGTAAAGCACTTACGCAAACTCAGATTGATAATACGCAATTGCGTATCGTTAATGAAGCTATTAGTCATCATCCAATTGAACAAGTAGGACGAAAATTACGTCGTTATATGACAGCAATGAAACGTATCAATGTTGCAAGTTAATATGTTATTGCATTAAAAAGGCGCGTTTAAGCGCCTTTTTAATGGAATTCGGTAATAGCAATCATCAGTTGGGTACAGCGATGAATCGACATCATCCCCCATTTTATGGGGATCGCACCCGATATTCATATCCGCTTAAATAGGTTTTTATTTTAATCAAATAAGTGATAAAAAAGTCGACGTCCAGCTAAAAATAGCGATGTTAATTTTTTGTAATAAACAGAAGCATAAGGCATAATATATAAATCTAACTTATTGATTGATTTAGTAATGATGGTTTATTAACATAATTAAATGTTCAATAAATAGTCTGGATCTTTATTTTTTCTGTGGTATGTGGTAAATTGCGCCAAAAACTAATCCTATACATAGAGTAATAAGAATAATAATGAATGTGAGACCAACGGAAAATTGGTATTGGTATTTTGATCATAACCTCGATTCACTAATGTTGAATCTTTCGCAGGATATGGTGTTTCGTTCTCGTTTTACAAAAAAAATGTTAGTTGATGATGGGTTTATTGAGACTCGTTTTTCTATTGCTGATGCCGCTACTTATTACCAATTTTATGAAAACTGTGACTCATTTTTATTACCAGAGCCGTATAAGGTTCAGCTAGTTCTTAATGCCATTGCTGCACGTAATTACCTCAAGCCCCAAATGCCAAAGAGTTGGTACTTCTTGCCGCAAGCGACCCCCTATATGCCCGACATCGGCGAAGCGGTTTGTGTACAATTATGTGAGAATCATCAATTTATTGATCTACTAACTATCGATATCAGCGATAACGCTACATTGTGTGTTATTGCACAGAAAAGTGCGCCTTTAGCGGGGAAAACAGTGATCTTAGGTGATGTCATTAAAATTATGCATGACAGATTAATCCCTAAACGCTATGTTTCTGATATATTCAATCGTCAGGCTAAAGAGGAAGATAATTGGATAGTAAACGATAGTGTAAGCCACGTTTTCTAACAACTATGCCAACGACTATGGTTGAGGTTGTCTTCTTCTATTTTCAATCAATTTTTATATCCCCTTCAGGAATACAGCTACAAGCTAAAATCTGCTGGTTGCTTTGGATAGCATTGCTGGTTAACGGTTTTATTTTACCGGCGATTAATCGAATGCGACATTTGCCACATAAACCGACACGGCATGAATAAGGTATACTTATATTGTGATGTTCTAATTGTTCTAGTAATGTTTGTTCGGTATTGCCTATAAATGCTTGTTGATGGTACTCAATTGTTATTGGTTGTGAAGGTTGTCCCTGTGGTGTTTTTATTGGGGCTGTCTCCGTTTTAATAATATATGGTTTAGCGGGTTTTGTTGCTAATAGTTCCACTTTATCACCAACATGTAAAATACCTTCATTGAGCGCAACCATATTAATACCAAAATCAATCTCTCCTTGTTCATCACGACGAAAGGTTGATAGTACACTAAGGGGTTCTTTATTTGGTTCTGGCTGAGCCGTTTTAACGTTAACCGTAGTAAGAACACAGCGCGAACAAGGTTTAGTGACTTCAAATATGATCTTACCTATTTTAATTGTTTTCCAACTATCTTCAGCGAAAGCGGGTGCGCCATCAATAATAATGTTTCCACGGAATTGAGATATAGCGAGTGATTGACGACAACGCCGATCCACTTCATCAAAGGAAGATCGATTTAATAGGAGATAAGGGTAGCCATCGGCAAAGGAAAGCGGTAAGGTTGGATAATGTTTAACCCGGCGGGTTGACGCATGTCCTAGCCAGCGTAATTGGACATCACGCTGTAAATAATCACTAAACCAACGATTAACGTTAATGGAAGCAATATGTGAATAAAAATAGTTTCCCCAAACATTTGTCAATTCTAACTGGCTTGAAAATTCATTATAATTAACCACAATAGCCGATTTATTCGGCGCGGTAACAATTAATCCAGTGTGAGTAAGTTTGGGGGTTAACAATAATAGCTGTGGGTATTGTCTCGCGGTAATAAACGTCCCATCTAACTGGCTAAGCATAAATTGTCGGTCAAATTCAAAACCACTTTCATTTACCTTGGCTTGCATCAGATTTAAACCTTGCATGGATTTAATAGGGTAAATGGATAGCTGTGAAAGGGTCATCGTCATAATAAATAAACGCCAATACCAAAATAATGTTATGAAATTATCGTGATCAATTAAGTTGTTTGTGTTGTCATCTCTGCTTTGGATTTATTCGCTATATGTTTTTTCGATAAAAATATAGCAATATCTCAAAATCAGTTTATACCTTTTAAACATGCTTACTTAGGTATATGTTTAATTTTAAACCACTGTTTGTCATTTTAGCTAGTTTAAATAATAAAATATCAAAGAGTATTCATCCATCTAGCTATGTTTATAGGTTGCTTTAATTATGCTGCTGAATAAATTTTCTATTATTACTATGCCACCATTTATTAATGGTTTAGATAAATATTAAAGGATCAATATCAACTCTTTTGCTGTTTATACTAATAGTGCTGTGATGGTTTTCTGTTTATCTTATCTATTTGCTGCTCTGTTTCGATAAAAAAGCGCTCTTTATATATTGTGATAAATATAAAACGATGATGTAAAAGCCGTTATAAACAGTTTTTACATCATCAGTTAAAATTATTTTACTGTGATTGACTTATCTAGTATATCAGTATGTTGAAAGCATTATCAAAGTAATAAGATTAATGGTACTTAAAAGATAATGAATTCTAATGCTTTTTATTTTTTGCGATTAAACGATTAACTTCCTCTGCTTCATCATATTGGCCTAATTCAGTAAAATGAAACGCCACCTGTTTTTGACAAAGTAGATTATGTTTAACTGCTTTAGATTGTGCTTGCCACCATTGTTGTAGTGCTCTTGGATTCGCATCCCTTGCCAGTTGTTGAATACGGGCAATGTATGAGGCTTGTAAATATTGATCTAACTTATTTTCTTCATAAGCATGCGCTTTATGCATCATAGGAATGTAATCAATAATTGCTTGATAATTTTCTAACTTAAAATTAATTTGATAAGCAAGTCTAAGTATTTCGGCATTTTTTGGATATTTAGCTAATAGTGTCTCAACCTGTTGCTTAGCCACATTTAATTCGTTATTTTTAATTTGTAACCGAATTTGTACAATATAAAAGGCTAATTTTTCGTTATCAGTACAAGTTAATGCGGCTTGTTCTAATAATTGATTGGCAGTAATAAGCTGATTATCATCAATCGCGGCTTGGGCGGCGAATAAGTAGATTAATGTCTTATTGTTTGCGGTTTTAGCTGCTTGAGAGAATAGTTTTTCTGCTTTTGGATAATTTCCCTCTAATAATCGTAGTTGTCCCTTTTCCAGTTTCTTCGCGGATTGATTTGGGAACAACCATTGTGATAAACGGCTAAAAATATTGTGAGCATGAAGTATTTCACGTAATAGCCAGTAACACCAATAAACGATTAAAAATAATAATAGATCGATAATAACAAAAGTAGTAAAACTCATGGTTAATCGATAACCAGCAATTTTAAATAAAGCCACGCCTTGTTGTCCAGCGAGAGAGGGACCAATGATAATACCTACACCAATAATAAGAAATAATAGTAACATTTTAAACATGGTTTATCTCCTATTGTTCGCTTAATAGTGAGCGGACACGCGTTTGCATAAGACGTTCTAATATTGCCGCGCTCTCCAATTGTTCGGGAAGATGACGTTGATTAATAGTTTGTTCTTGGAGCCGATCCAGTTGATCGATAAAACCTATCGTTATTGGTGCATCTGTATTAAAGTAAGCATAAACCCAGCTGGAAACATCTTTTAATGCTTGTTGATAAATTTTATCCTGATGACGAGGTACGGCTTGTGCGGCGATATAAAGCTGTTGTCGTATATTTTCTCTGATATATAAAGCTTGATCAGGCATAATCAACGCTTTATATACCTGACATTGATTAAAGGCTTGTTTTTTTGCTTTTGCTCTAGCGATACAATCCTCATACTCATTATATTTCTCGATAGAGATAAAGTTTTTCAGCAGTGATTTAGATGAAGCTAATAAATTATCACCCCAACGTTTTAAACGCGCTTTAAAACGGTTTGATTCGCTCTGTTGTGGTGCATCATTCGTTGGATCTACAAAAGAGTCATCGTGATCGTTAAGTGCGATATCGACTAATTGGTAATTATTAATTAACGGTAATTCGTTGGCTTGATTAGCTAATTCCATTAATGACATAATGACACCATCAACATCAATATGACTTACTAATAACAATGATGAAATATCTTTATTAATCGCTTGTCTTGCGGGTAATAAACTTGGATCATTGGTTTCGGCTAAGCTGTGGTCAGCACTTTTAAGTAATAGGCTAGCAGTAACAAAATCCTGTTCATTCCATATTTTTCTGCCCGCTAAATTAACTAAATAATTAGCTTGTGAAATTAACCAATTATTGTAGTTACTAGTAGAAAGAGCAGATAGCTGTTCTTGAAGTTGATATAAACCATGTTCAGTCGTTTTATTAATTTTTGTTACTTGAGCAATAAATTGTTGTTGTGCTGTTGATTGTTGTTTTATTTGTTGTTGTAACTGTTCTAACTGTTGATTATATGACTGAGTATTTTCATTGAGACTTTTTTGTAGATTAGCACTCAATGTATCAAGCTGTGCTTGTAAATGATTTATGGTTTGTTGCTGTAAATGGTTTTGTTGACGCTCGTAATAGTAAATACCTCCACCAAGACCCAATGTTAATAGAATCGATAATAGTGTTAATTTAGATATAGGTGTTTGACTTTTAGAGGCTTTCTCTGTTTGTGTTTGTTGTGTGGTGTTTTTTTTCTTGTTGGTTGATTGATCAGCATTGTTTGTTGATTTCGTCTCTTTTAGCGCTGATTCCATATTAACCGCTGCCGCCTTAGCTTTTGTTTTTTTATTGGTATTTGATTGCTGAATATTTTCATTTTCCGATGATGATAGTTGTTCAGTCATGAATGATTCCTTTGCAAGTTTATATATTATTACTGTCCATTATGGCATAGTGTTATTAAGGTTTTAAACAATTTTCGATTATCTGCTGAATTGATGGTAATAATTTTATGCCAACCTAACGCATTTGCTTTTTCGCCAATTCTAGCACTGCTAACTAATAAAGTATTGGTTCTCTTCTGAGTTTCATTGATAAATTGTTCTAAGTATAACAAGCTTTCGGTATTGGTAATGATGATGATTTTATCAATTGAATTATCTTGAATAACACTTAATATTGGTTTGATAGGTTGTCTTTGATAACAAGTGTAATATTCGGTGATGGCTCCACGCGCTTGTAACGTTGTTGCCAATAATTCTCGCCCTTTATCTCCTCTTAAGATTAAAATACGTCGTTGTCCAATATGCTGTAATCGCGGTAATGAGAGTAAAGCCTCACTATTTTCTTCGGTTAAAGGATAGATCACAGAGGTTGCTGTGTAGTGCTGTAATAACTTGGCCGTCTTTTGCCCTATGGCTGCATAGTGTAATGATTTAGGAAAGTGAAGCTGATGTTCAAATTGCGCTATGACATTTAGCACTTGTGGGGAGACGACAATAACCATATCACCCGAAGCGAGCTGGTCGAGTTTTAATTGCAAATCAATAGGATCGACCTTTGGTACAATGTTAAATAATGGGATGTGTTTTGCCGCTAAACCTACCGCATTAAGCTGTTTGACTAACTGTTCTCCATAAGGTGTAGGGCGGGTAACAATGATCATTGTGTGGCATATATCTCGTTTAAAATAGCGTCTGCACCATCATTAAGCAATAACGTAGCTAACTTTCGACCTAATTGGTCGGCATCATTAGCTTTACCCGTTATTTCTGCTTTAATCGTCTTTGAGCCATCAAGGCAGCTAATTAACCCTCTAATATGGAGTGTGTCTTGATTTAATGTAGCATGACAGCCAATTGGGACTTGGCATCCTCCTTGTAAGGTCTCATTAAATGCCCGTTCGGCAACAATACAAAAGCGTGTTGAGGGATCATCTAATGGTGCAAGTAATGTTGATATAGCGCTATCATTGAGTCGACTTTCTATACCGATCGCACCTTGCCCAACGGCAGGTAACATGTCGGTTATCTCTAGTGCCTGAGTGATCCGCGCTGTTAATCCTAAACGAGTCAAGCCTGCGGCAGCGAGAATGATTGCGTCATACTCGCCATTATCTAGTTTTTGTAATCGTGTCCCTACATTACCGCGTAGGTCACGGATAGTTAGGTGGGGATAAGTTGCTCTTAATTGGCTCTGCCTACGTAAGCTTGATGTTCCAACTATCGCATTAGCAGGTAATTGCGCTAAAGATTGATAGTTGTTTGATACAAACGCATCGCGAGGGTCTTCACGGCAACAAATAGTGGTTAATGCTAATCCTTTTGGGAATTCCACGGGTATATCTTTCATGGAGTGTACCGCAATATCCGCCTGATCATTTAATAGGGCATGTTCTAATTGTTTAACAAATAGCCCTTTGCCACCAATTTTAGCTAATGGTGTATCTAAAATAATATCACCCTGCGTCATGATCGGTATCAATTCTACCGTTAATCGTGGATGAAAATAGGTAAGCTGTTGTTTAATAAAATTAGCTTGCCAAAGTGCTAGTGGACTTTGGCGAGTAGCAATACGAATTATTTTTTGCATATTATTTTATGAGCAATAATAAAGTTCATTATTTGATGTTTTTATATCAAAATTATTTTAATTGATTAACTAAGGTGACAGCATAACCAATATAGTTTGTTGGTGTCATTTGTTTTAAACGTCTTTTCTCTTCTTCTGGCAATGGCAGTGAGTCAATAAACTGTTGCATGCCTTCGGCATTAACGCGCTTACCTCGTGTAAGTTGTTTTAATTTCTCATAAGGTTTTTCAATGCCATAACGACGCATGACAGTTTGAATTGGCTCGGCAAGGACTTCCCAATTTTGATCAAGTTCATCAAGTAAATGCGACTGATTTACCTCTAACTTTTTCATTCCTTTTAATGTCGATTGATAAGCAATAATCGCATAACTAAGCCCCACGCCTAAGTTACGTAACACGGTAGAATCCGTTAGATCACGTTGCCATCTTGAAATTGGTAATTTACTTGCTAGGTGATGAAGCACGGCGTTGGCTAGACCAAGGTTTCCTTCTGAATTTTCAAAATCAATTGGGTTAATTTTATGTGGCATTGTCGATGAACCGATTTCACCTTCCACCATTTTTTGTTTGAAATGATTAAGGGCAATGTAACCCCAGATATCGCGATCAAAATCGATAACAATCGTATTAAAACGCGCAATACAATCAAATAATTCGGCGATGTAATCGTGAGGCTCAATTTGGGTGGTATAAGGATTCCATTTGATCCCCAAAGAGGTCACAAATTCTTGGCTAAATTGCTGCCAATCAACATCTGGATAGGCAACACTATGGGCACTATAATTGCCAGTAGCTCCATTAATTTTCCCCAGAATATCAATCTGTTTAAGTTGGATTAATTGTCGCTCAAGACGATAGGCAACATTAGCAAATTCTTTACCGATGGTGGAAGGCGTTGCTGGTTGTCCATGTGTTCTTGATAAAAGTGGAATATCGCTATATTGTTGTGCTTGCTGTTTAATTGTTTCAATTAATTGTTGCCAATAAGGAATTAATATCGTTTCTCTTGCCTCAGTTAACATTAATGCATGTGATAAATTATTGATATCTTCTGACGTGCAGGCAAAATGAATAAATTCCGATACCGAGGCTAATGGCTGGTGATGTGCGATTTTTTCTTTTAGATAATATTCAACGGCTTTTACATCATGGTTAGTCGTTTTTTCAATCGTTTTTATGTGCAATGCGTCTTGTTCATTGAAGTTATGGATAATGTGTTCAAGAAGTTGGTTGGTTTCATCATTAAATGCAGGTACTTCTTTGATTAACGGACATTCAGCCAATTTTTGTAGCCATTTTATTTCAACTTTTACGCGGTATTTCAGTAAACCATATTCGCTAAATAGTGATCGTAATGGTGCAGTTTTGTCGCCATAACGTCCATCGATAGGGGAAATTGCAGTAAGCGTAGATAATTGCATTGTTTTAGGCTCCAAAGATTAATGATTAAATGTTTGTTAATAATTCTTCTGCTGTTTGTAACAATTTTTTACGGGATAAAATAAATTGCCAGCGCGTACCGCCCATTTGAAACCATAATATGCTTGCGCGGACACAAGCAAATAGTGTTGTACGTACTTTAGCTTGGATTAATGTATTTTGTAAGTATTCCATTTTACCCATTACTTTGACTTTAGTGGTTAAAGGGCTAATGATATCGGTATAAATTCCAGCAAGTGAATACGATATGGTATCTATAGACTGGGCTAAATCATCATCATTGGTAAAGGTATATAAAGTACTTAATCGCGATAGACGTTGTGATAATTCATTTAGTGCAGTTTGGTTTTTACGTAAATGATTCGCAATAGTTAATGTAGCGAATAGATAACGTGTCGTCTCCATTACGTCTTGTTGTTTTTGCGTATTTAATATTTGAATGAGTATTTTTAAACCTCGTTTAATATTATTTATATCGCCAAAGACATCTGTTGCTGAAACGGGATTAGTATTAAAAATACTTTTTATTGCCGTAATGTAATCTTTTGGTTCAGTGGTACCATTATGACTCAATTCTGGTACTAAAGATGCGCTTTGGCAAGCACCTGCCAAAGCAATAACAATATCATGATATTTGCTCATGTTTCACCGTATGATTGTTTTATTTCTATTCTATACACGTTGTTCAATAATGCCACCACCAAGACAAATCTCATCCATATAGAATACCGCCGATTGTCCAGGGGTTACTGCTGCAACAGGTGAATCAAATAGGACTTCTATTTTGTCATTATCTATAGGGTTAATAGTACAAGCGATATCTTGCTGCCGATAACGGGTTTTGACCGTACATCGTAATGGCTGCGTAAGTGGTTGTCTATTTACCCAATGCAATTGCTGGGCAATTAATCCGTTTGAGAATAAAGCAGGATGATCGTGTCCCTGAGCAACAATTAATTCATTATTAATTAAGTCTTTATCCACAACGTACCAAGGTGTTTCTGGCGTATTTTTTAATCCGCCAATCCCTAATCCTTTTCTTTGCCCAAGCGTATGATACATGAGTCCCTGATGTTCACCAATAATATGTCCATCAACAGTACGTATATGTCCAGGTTGTGCGGGTAGGTATCTTGCTAAGAATTCACGGAATTTACGCTCACCAATGAAACAGATACCAGTTGAATCTTTTTTCTGGGCGGTAATTAATTGTAATTCTGCGGCTATTTTTCGTACCTGTGGCTTTTCTAGTTCACCGACTGGAAATAAACTTTTACTAATTTGTGCTTCACTTAATGTGTAGAGAAAATAGCTTTGATCTTTATTATTATCTAATCCGCGTAATAATTGAGTATGTGAACCACTGTCTCTACGTCGAACATAGTGTCCAGTAGCAATATAATCTGCGCCTAAATCTTCGGCAGCATAATCTAAAAAAGCTTTAAATTTGATCTCTTTATTACATAAAATATCAGGATTAGGGGTACGACCAGCTTTATATTCGGAAAGGAAATGTTCAAATACATTATCCCAATATTCTGCGGCAAAGTTAATGGTTAATAATTCAATCCCTAGCTTATCACAGACTGCTTGCGCATCAGCGAGATCGGAAGCCGCACTACAATATTCTTGATCATCATCTTCTTCCCAATTTTTCATAAAAAGCCCCGTTACTTGATAACCTTGCTGTTGCAATAAGTAGGCGGATACTGATGAGTCAACCCCTCCGGACATACCAACAATCACTTTTTGGTCTGAAAGATTGGCTGTTTTTAATGGGCTATGTTTAGAGTCAAGCATAATAATATTTCTATCACTTTATCAGGAAAATTCAATCAACAACTTAGTGAGTTGGTGCTATTTAATCTTACTATTGATATAACGATTTGATCTCATTTATGTTATGGCTTACCAACAATAAAGCGGTGTTAACGATTACCGAGCACCATTATTTGTTATGCCGTTGCTAACCTAGCATTGGTAGAATCAATATAAATATTCAGTTAGCAAAATGAAATCAGTAATATCTCATTTTATGCATAATTTTAAGGATAACTTTAACGTTACGCATAATTTTTTAAGTAAAATGTCATTTTAACATAAGAAATAATAAATAGGTATGGTCGTTTAAGTTATTCCGTTGGCGATTACTTGAGGATCAACATGTTATCTTATTTCCATGATTTAATGGATTTTGGTTTAAATGAGGTGTTAATAATAAATATTGCTCAATAAATAATAGGATAATCAATATTTATTGATCGTGATCATAGATTATCGCTAATTAGTAGCCATTGTTGGTTTTTGCTTAAAATATAATAGTAATAAAAAATAATTTATATCTGATTATTGATGATTAAGCTATTTGTGTATTGATTATGAGTATCATTATGGCATTTTTTAGCTAAATAACCCTTTTAAGGGTTCTCAATATCGCGATCGGCATTTCAAACTATTTGATCGCATGAGAATTAAACTCTTGTGGAGTATGTGTTCGACAGTTGTATTCCGCTTATCGTAACGTTCAACGCTATTAATATATTTCAACATAAATGATCAGTGATGATGAATGCTTATTGCTATGCGCTATTTGGCAACGTTTGCCTTTAGCTTAACTGTTTTAGCAATATGGAACATTTACTTGTTATTAGGCAATTTCTATGATGAGTCATTATTAGCTAAAAGAGTAACGTTATTTGTGATGTCTAACTGACTGGTTTAGAAATAGCTAAATCATTATCTATTTCATCGATGTTGAATCAGTGATTTTTGAGGATAGTGTGACGACTTTTATTGTACTTTATGCCGTTATCAGCGTCGATATTATCTAAATGATCCGCGTTATTGAGCCCCATTTGATTGCCTTATCCAATCTGTAAGTAATGATTTTTTCACATAAAAATAGTAAGTTAACTTGAATTCGTATTTTTGTGTGGTATTATATTACTAAAGTTCGCGTTTATATCGTGCGCAACTTTTTTAGGACCGATTATCTGTACAATATGAACAAAGAGGATCTCATAATGAGAGCACAAGAGCAAGACTGGTTACCATCTAGAGTTGTTGGTGAAATTAAAATTAGAGGCGGTAGTTTACGTGATTTATCACGTAAAAGCGGTTTACAAGCAGACACATTAAGAAATGCTTTATATCGCCATTGCCCTAAGTATGAAAAGATCATTTCTGAATACTTAAATGTGCCAGTAGAGAAAATTTGGCCTAGTCGTTATAAAAAGTAATTGACTAAGTAATAAATTTTGAGCTAATCCGAATAACTATTTGAATTGGCTCAAATTTATTTAAAATTATTAATACTATCTATAAAGTAAAATCACTGTTATAGAACCTAATTTTTCTTCGCTTTCTTTATCTGAATTTAAATCATTGACACTTAAAAAGCTTCTTGTATTTATATGACGGATTCGTGGTATTTATTTGTTCATTTGATATTATTGACTATCTCTTTTGATATCCTGTTAATCAACCCCCGAGTTATTTTGCTATTGTTATTCTCCTTTCACCCATTTTAAAAACGTATCAATTAATGCTGTTTTTAGTTGTCAATGTGAGTCAGTATTAAAATTGAACAAAATAGTACGATTATATTGTTATTAATTACTAAAGTGTGTAAAAAACGATAATTGTGTCTTATAAATGCATTTAATGGCATTCAGTGAAAAGATGAAAAAATGGATTTATAGCAAATAGCCTGCTTGTTGACCTATTTTAGGCAATAGCGTATAGACATAAGTTATTTTAGTTATTGTATAAATTAACAGAGATTGGTTCCATCGCGAGGGAAAGCGGGATAAAAATATGTAAAATAATATAAGCAAAATAAAAAATCCGTAATGTATGCTGATTATACAGAATAATTACGGATTTTTTATCTATTACTTAAACTAAGGTCAATAAGCGTTATTAAAAACTAATTAATTTTTAGCATTGGCCGCTGCTTTGACGATTGCGGCAAACGCATTCGCTTTTAGTGATGCTCCACCGACTAACGCCCCATCAATATCAGGTTGGGTAAACAATTCTGCGGCATTGCTATCATTGACTGAACCGCCGTATTGAATGATTACTTGTTCTGCAATCGCTTTATCTTGTTTAGCGATATGATCACGGATAAATTTGTGCACAGCTTGAGCTTGCGCTGGCGTGGCTGATTTTCCTGTGCCGATGGCCCATACTGGCTCATAAGCAATCACAGCATCTTTAAATGCAGAAACCCCTAAGATTGTGAGTACGGCATCGATTTGTCGTGCACATACGGCTTCGGTTTGGCCTGCCTCATTTTCACTTTCTGTTTCACCAATACATAATACTGGGGTTAAACCATTTTCTTTCAATACCGCAAACTTTTTAGCAATGATAGCATCGCTTTCTTTATGGTAAGTTCGACGCTCTGAATGACCAATAATGATGTACTTTGCACCCACCTCTTTCAACATAGCTGCTGAAATATCACCCGTAAACGCGCCAGATAACTGAACGTCTACATTTTGTGCGCCAAGATGAATAATGCCATTATTAATTAATAATTGGTTAACAAAATCCAGATACATCACAGGGGGAGCAATAGCCACACGGCAGCCTTTAACATCACTAAGCTCTTGTGTTAATTCAGTGATTAACGTTTTTGCCATTTCTTTACTACCATTTAACTTCCAATTACCCATAACTAACGGTTCACGCATGATTATTTCTCCAATAATATTTTATGAATTGTATTTAATTAGATATAATAATAGTATTGTAAATAAATAACCACCATAAATTAGGGATGAAGTATGTCTTCAGAAATTTTAAATCAATTAGAAAGTAAAATTCAGCAAGCAATCGATACAATCGGTTTATTACAATTGGAAATTGAGGAATTAAAAGAACAAAAACAGTTATTAGAGCATCAATTAGCCGGAGCTAACGCTATTTTAGTCACGCTACAAGAAGAAAATCAGCGTTTAAAACAAGAACAAGTTGTATGGCAAGAACGTTTACAAAGTTTGTTAGGTCGGATGGCTGATCTTAGCTAATCATGGCATTAAGGTCGTCTTTTCAAGCTTTGTGGTTAGCAGAAACGATACGTTTGATTGAACAGACTGATAGTTTTGCTGATAACCAAGCTAATCGACAAGCTCAATCCGCTCAAGATACATTATCTGGGCGGATTTTAGCTAGAGCGCAAGTTATTGGTCAACAAACTGGTTTGGCTACTACTTTGCAATATTATATAAAAACGTTATATGTGGTATTAGCATTCCTCGTGGTTTGTGCCCTTTTTATTGGGGCGGGGATGGCTTTTACTGCGCTTAGTCAGCAGCCAATTAATCTATTTTGGGCGTTAATTAGTTTATTAGGTTTACATCTAGTTACTTTAGTTATCTGGTTTTTTAGCTTTCTGTTTTTACCAAAAGAAGCAGGGAGTTTAGTTGTACCAATTTGGATTGGATTAACTAAGAGTATAACGCAGAAACGGACCCATCAGCAATTTATACCCGCTCTGATTTCTTTATGTGGTACTCATCTTCGTTGGGGAATTGGTTTTGTCGTCAATTTCTTTTGGACAATGATTCTTTTGTCTGCATTGCTCGTCCTTATTCTACTTTTTTCATGGAAATATTATAGTTTTGTGTGGCAAACCACATTGTTAAGCAACGATGATATCGTTGGTATAATTCAGCATTTAGGTAAGATCCCGAATTGGTTTGGTTTTTCTATCCCTGATATTACGATGATTAGGCAAAGTGGCTTTATTCCGATGGCTGAAAACACTGTTCGGGCTGGTTGGGCTATTTGGCTTTTGGGTGTCTTTTTTGTCTATGGTTTCTGTGTTCGTTTTATACTAATGTTGTTTTGTGGTATTAATTGGTATCGCTATCAACAATCTTTACAACTTAATCTCGATCTACCGGAATATCAATCTTTAGCCACGCGTCTTATGCCAAGATATTCTGAAGCAGAAGTTATTGATCCTGATTACGTTAACTATCAACCCAATTTAATTAATGAAAAGTATAAGAAGGGTATAGGACATTACTTGATTGCAATTGACATTGCCCCTGATTGGCATTATTCCGATGATAATAATGTCTGTTTTTTGGGCTTTATTAATGATCGTCAGCAAAGAGTCGCTATTCTAGATTTTTTACAAGCTAAACCAGCACAAAAATTATTGATTGCGATTGATAGTCAACGCGCCCCCGATCGTGGATTTCTTCATTTAATTACGGAACTTGCTGCTCTGTCTCAACAAACCGCTATTTGGCTAATTAATGACGGTAAGCAGTATCAAAATTGGTGTGAATCTCTTCACTCATTATCGATGATACCTACTCAATTGGATTGGTTGCTTGAGTGTCAACATGATGAATAAACTTAATCTAGCTATTATTGGGCATGCCAATGCGGGTAAAACCTCCTTTTTACGTACATTAACACGCAATAGTGAATTTGGGCATGTGTCAAATAAACCTGGCTCCACGCGTCATGTAGAAAAAATTAGTTTGTTTATCGATCATCGTCAATCCGTTATTTTTTATGATACGCCCGGTCTTGAAGACAGTACTGCTTTATATGATTACGTTTATACAACTATTGCACCCGATTTACGGTTAGATGGTATTGATCGCTTACAGCGATTTCTGGGTAGTCCTGAAGCCGAACAACGTTTTGATCAAGAAGCGAAAGTCATTAGACAGTTATTAGCTAGTGATGCGGGATTATATGTGGTAGATGTCACGGAACCCGTGTTGGGAAAATATCATGATGAATTAGCTATTTTAGCGGAAAGTAATAAACCGCTACTAGCGATTTTAAATTTTACCGCAAGTCCTGTTAGTCAAGAGCAAGCTTGGCGAGAATTACTTTCTCGAGTCGGAATACATTCTATGATTCGATTCGATGCAGTCCTGCCGCCTATTGATGGTGAAGTACGGCTTTACCAATCTTTAGCACTGTTGATTGAACCAGCAAACGCGCTTATATCTAATTTGCAGCAGACCTTATCTCAGCAACGTCAACAACGTTATCATAATGCCAATAACATTATTGCAGAAGCATTAGTCAACGTGGCGGCTTATATTAAATGGGGAGATCATCAACATATAACTGAACTAGAACAACTACAACATCAAGTTAGGCGATATGAAGAAAAAACGATTAAACGTTTATTACAGCTTTATCAATTTGAACAAAATGCGCTTTCATTAGCTGATCTTCCATTATTACAAGGTCATTTAGACCAAGATCTTTTTAATGTTGAGGCCATGAAATTAATGGGCATACGTTTAGGTAAAGGCATGGTATCTGGCGCATTAGCTGGTATTGGTGTTGATTTAGCGGTAGGCGGAATCACATTAGGTGCCGCAACGATGATAGGGGCGACTATTGGTGGTTTATCGCAGACAGTTAAACATTATAAACAAAAAGTGATTAACCAATTTTCGGGACAGGTGGCATTGCGTGTTGATACGCCAGTGATCTGTTTTATGGCACTCAGATTACAATTATTACGTGATCAATTAGATATACGCGGTCATGCTAATAGGGAAAGATTAACTATAACTAAACCCGAACAAGATAGTTGGGTATTAGGTAAGCTCCCTAAACCATTGCAATCGGCAAGAGTACATCCTGAATGGTCCGTATTAAATAATGACGTTAAATTGCATGATGAAAAAAGGCAACGATTAATTGCACATTTAGCAGCTACTTTGTCACATAATAATTATACTGACCGCTAATATAATAGCCTATAGGATGGCTATTATATTAAAGTGGAAAAGATAAAAAAATAAACCAGTCCTGTTCCAAAATACTGGTTTATTAAACTGTGATAACCGTGTTTTATAAAATAAGTTACAGCAATTTTTCTATATATTTGACTAAATATTCATAAGAATAATCTTGTTCATACTTTTTGCCATTAATATAGATGGATGGCGTGCCGTTAACCCCACTTCTTAGGCCACTTTCTATGTCTTGCTGTATCTTTTCCATTAAAGCGGGATCATTATAATCGTTTCTAAATTGTTGTTCACTTATTCCCAACATGTTAGCGTACTCAATTAAACTAAAATCATCCAGTGATTGTTGATGTTCATATAAGATATCATGCATTGGCCAAAACTTATTATATTTAGTCATGGCCTCGGCCGCTAAGGCAGCATGTAAAGCGTTAGGATGGGCTTCTAATGGAAAATGCCTAAAGACAAATCTAATTTTATCACCAAAATGTTGCTGTAATTTTTTGACAATATAATAGAATTGACCACAATAACCACATTGGTAATCGCCATATTCAACTAAACTAATATGGGCTTGAGAATGACCTTGAATATGATCATGGTCGGACACAGGGGGTTTTAATGACATGTTATGACTCCGTTGCTAATTTGTCTAAGGCTTCCAATACACCATCCACGCCAGGATTAATTTCATCGGGGGGAAGATAACTCCACTGTATGACACCATTTTCATCAATAATATAAATAGCTCTTTTACTATATCCTTGTTGTTGATTATAGACATCATATAATTGGGATACAGCACCTTTAGGTTCAAAATCGGATAATAAGGGAAAACGTAACTGCTGTTTTTCACTAAATGCTTTATGTGACCATTTACTATCAACAGATATACCTAATACTACGGCATTATATTTTTCTAATAATGCTACTGACGTATTAATAATTGCCAGTTCACTGCCACATACGGCACTCCAATCAGCAGGGTAAAAAACTAAAATAACTTTTTTCCCAATGAATTCACTCAGTGATAATTGTTGATCCGGTGTTGCGTTTAGGGTGAAATTTGGCGCTTGACGCCCATTTTTCAACATGTTAAATATCCTTTTATTTCATGTAAGTTATTATTAGCATTTATGTTTGGCATTAAAGTGCTTTAGTAATAGCGTTGTGTTTTACTACCAATGATGGATAGTCATTCATTATCTATTCATCATTGCACACGACGGTTATGGAGGAATCTTATCTGTCGCTTATTCATTAAGCAATGCGCTTTTAGATATCTTTTTCCGCAACTTACATAGTTAATTAATTTGAATTTTTATCCAGTAAATTATTAATTATGTAAATAAATGTGATGATTGTGGTAGAAAGTAAAAGTATGACACTAAGGGAGATTTAAGTTTATAACCAATTTGTTAAATATGGACTACGCAATATATTGTCGGTTTTTCCATAGTCAATTAAACGACCCTGCTCCAAAATAGCAACATAATTAGCTATTTGCTTTGCTTCGTTGATATTGTGGGTAACATAGATGATAGGTATGTTAATTTCGTGACTTAATTTGTTAATGTAATTAAGTAACTCTTGGCGTCGTGGCATATCTAATGCTGAAAGCGGTTCATCCATAAGTAATAACTGGGGATTAGTTAATAAAGCTCTAGCGATCGCGATGCGTTGTTTCTCTCCGCCAGATAACATTGACGGATAGCGATCTAATAAATGACCAATATTTAAAACAGTAATAATTTCATTAAATTTTTGATGCATACTATTATGTATGGCATAAGTAAGATTTTTGATAACCTTATAATGAGGAAAAAGTAACGCCTCCTGAAAAACGGTACCAATATTACGTTTCTCAGGCGGGATGAATATATGACGTTGTGTATCTATCAGTGGTGTGGAATGTAATACAATAGTACCGTGATCTGGTTTTTTTAACCCATTAATTAAATGGATAAATGTTGATTTACCTGCTCCAGAAACCCCTAATATCGCCGTAATAGCTTGGCACGCAAATTGGTGCTCAATATCGAAGCAAAAATAGGGCAATCTTTTTTTAACATTAACGTATAGCATATTAACTCATTAGTTTTTTTTTATGCCAGCGCATTAACCATTCGGAAAGAAGTAATGCCGTCATTGAAAGTAAAATGGCAATAATACATAAACGCATGGTTTCATATTCTGATCCTGGGGTTTCTATTAAGCTGTACATTGCTAATGGTAGCGTTCGAGTTTGATCGGGGATATTCGATACAAAAGTAATCGTCGCACCAAATTCACCTAACGAACGCGCAAAAGCCAATACCATCCCCGTAAAAATACCTGGTAAAGCCAGTGGTAAAGTGATGGTATAAAAGACGCGCAATGGGCTAGCGCCTAAGGTTCTTGCCACGTTTTCTAAACGCGGATCGATAGCCTCTATCGCCAATCGAATTGAACGAACTAAAAGGGGAAATGCTACTACAGCAGAGGCTAAGGCGGCACCTTTCCAATTAAAACTAAAGCTGATACCAAATAAAATATAAAGCCATTGTCCAATCACGCCTTGTTTACCCATCGTTAGCAATAATAAATAACCTAAAACGACAGGCGGTAAAACTAAAGGCAGATGAATAAGACTGTCTAATAATGATTTGCCAATAAATTGCCGGCGAGCTAATAACCAAGCGATAAAAACACCCAATGGCAAGCTAAAAAAAATAGCTGCTCCCGCAATTTTTATACTGAGACAGATTACTTGCCATTCATACTGACTTAATATCATTCAGTGATAAATCCATATTTTTTAAAGATAACATTAGCTTGATCTGAAAGTATAAAGTTATAAAAAGCGTTAGCAGAATTATTTATTAAGGTGATCGGATATTCAATTGGCGCGAAACTTTGGCTAGGAAATTGACCAATCACTTTGACTTTCTGGCTAATTTTCGCGTCGGTGCTGTAAACTATCCCTAATTTGGCTTCACCCATTTCGACTAACATTAATGCGCTTCTAACATTATTGGCTCGAGCAAGTTGCGGTTCAAGTCGATGATAACTGTTTAAATTTGTTAGCGACTGTTTTGCATATTTTCCAGCAGGGACATAGTCCGGATCACCTATAGCCATTCTTTCCCCTGCTGGTAATAAAACGTTCCAATCTGTTGCAGAATCAATCTTGATTTGGGGTAACGTTGAATTAGTTTGGGTAATTAATACAAGAGAATTGCGTAGCAGTAGTTGTTGATGTTTAATAACATGATGATCAATTAGATAATCCATCGATGGTTGATCTGCTGAGATAAAAATATCTGCCGGTGCGCCTTGCGCAATTTGTTTCGCCAGCGTTGAGGAAGAGGCAAAAGAGAAAATAATCTGTTGATCATTATGTTGTTGCTGATAAATATGGCTAATCTCTTGTAAGGCATTTGTTAAGGACGCAGCGGCAAAGACAGTAATTTTTTGCGTTGCATTAACTGTAAATACAGATAATAAACCAATAGCAACAAGGAATTTTTTCATTTTTTGCACCCTATACCAAATCGTTTCCATCATAGCAATTAGTTAGAACTGAGCAGCTTAAAACATTAATGGTGTTATATGTGACATATATGTACTAACGTTATTCATTATAGCCTAAAATGGGTGGTTATGAACGATTTAATCGATCAAAAAATTATTTATAAATCATCTTGATATAAACACGTATTGTCACCATATTACTCATCATGAATATTGATGCTCATCAGAGACAGGTTATTGGTATCCATCAATCATGGTTAATCAACGCATTGTTTATCCATTACGTTTAACTATTTTTTATCTTATTATCATTTATGTTAAATCGTTTAGTGAGGTATAGTAGCAACTCTATACAATTAGCTAAACAGTGATGTGATTATGATAATAGTCAATAATGGGATTTACCGTATTAGTGATTTTCAACTTCTTTCCATTCCTTCGTTAACCATCAAACAAGGTGAAAACTGGGCGTTTATTGGACGCAATGGGAGTGGCAAATCATCATTAGCAAAAGCCTTAATTGGTGAACTTATACTACAGCAAGGTCAGCAGATTAATCAATTTAAATCCATTGCTTATTTGTCATTAGAACGACTACAAAAATGGATAGATCAGGAATGGCAATATAATAATACTGATCTATATCTTGAGGGAGAAGGTAATCATGGTCGTAAAGTTATTGATATTATTCAAGATAGTATTATTGACATCGATCGCTGTCGCTTGTTAGCTAAACAGTTTGGTATAGAAGATTTACTAGATAGGCATTTTAAATATTTATCGACAGGCGAGATGCGTAAAGTATTACTGTGCCGTTTATTTATGTTACCTGCCGATCTCTTTGTCTTTGATGAACCTTTTGATGGATTGGATGCCTTATCGCGTAAACAATTAACCATGATATTAGCAAATTTTGCTAAAAAAGGCATAACAACAATATTAATATTAAATCGTTTTAGTGATATTCCTCAATTTGTCCAATATCTGGGAATATTACGTGATAAGCAACTGGTTGAATGTGGTCTTAAACCGTCTATGTTAGAAGATAAAATGATCAAACCATCGCTAAATCCAGCATTATCTTCTGTTAATCAATTACCTTTGTTAGATGAGGAAATGATCCAATTAGATGATGATGTGCCGCGCATTATACTGAATCAAGGATATGTTCACTATAATGGTAAAGCGATTATTGATGGATTAAATTGGCGAGTTGAGGCAGGCCAACATTGGCAAATTATAGGACCTAATGGGGCTGGTAAGTCGACATTGTTAAGTTTAGTAACAGGTGATCATCCACAAGGATATAGTAATGATCTCACTTTATTTGGGCGAAAACGCGGTAGCGGGGAGACTATTTGGGAGATCAAACGCCATATTGGCTATGTTAGTCATCAATTACACCTTGATTATCGGGTATCAAGTTCAGTACGAGAGGTTTTAATTTCAGGTTACATGGATTCAATTGGTATTTACACAACAATCAGCGATCGTCAATATACTTTGGCTAATCAGTGGCTAAAATTACTTAATCTTTTGGATAAAGCAGAACAACCGTTTAGCGCTTTGTCATGGGGACAGCAGCGTTTGTTATTAATTACACGAGCTTTAGTCAAACATCCCACGTTACTGATTTTGGATGAACCGTTGCAAGGTTTAGATCAAAATAGTCGTGATTTGATCAAAAGTTGGATTGATTTTGTCATGGCCGCAGGTCATAGCCAATTATTGTTCGTTTCACACTATGAGGACGATGCGCCAAGCTGTATCACTCATCGTTTGATTTTTGTACCGACGAAAGCAAATAACTATCAATATAAAAACGAAATTTTAGCAAAAGATTAAGATTACAGCTATCAATAATTTTTAATAGATAGGAAAAAAAATTGGTTAATGGCGATTAATTTACCATTTAACAAAAATAGAAAAATACGATAACTCACCAATTTTATTTGATTTTTCCAATAGTAGCAAGGCGTTTAAAAGTTATCCCCGTTGGTTGTGGATAACTCTGTGAATAGATTATTTACAAACTTTGTTATTACTAGAGACTACAGGTTTTGAGTTAATTTGGCTATAATGTCATCATTTAAGTTGATATATAATAAAATCAATTAGTTATAACAAATCAAGAGCGTATATAAAAACAAATTTAATGAGGTTAACAATTTAAAAAATCGATAATAATAAAATGGTAAAGGTCAAGCTTTTTTGGGGATAATTTTTATTGATAGGCAAAATTTAATAGTAGGAAGAAGTGGCATGAAAAAGTTTAAATTGTGTTCTGATTTTAAACCAGCGGGTGACCAACCAGAAGCAATTGATCAAATTAATCGAAATCTTGAAGATGGGATCGCACATCAAACATTACTTGGCGTCACGGGATCGGGAAAAACGTTTACCATGGCAAATGTGATCGCTAAACATAATCGACCTACGATTATTTTGGCGCCTAACAAAACGCTTGCCGCTCAGTTATATGGTGAAATGAAAGCATTTTTTCCTGAAAATGCCGTAGAATATTTTGTCTCTTATTATGATTATTATCAGCCAGAGTCTTATGTGCCAACAACTGATACCTTTATTGAAAAAGATGCATCGGTTAATGAGCATATTGAGCAAATGCGTTTATCCGCGACTAAATCATTACTTGAACGTCGAGATGTCGTGATTGTGGCCTCTGTATCGGCTATTTATGGGTTAGGCGCACCCGAAACCTATATGGCGATGATTTTGCATTTAGCCCGGGGTACCATTACCGATCAAAGAGCGATTTTGACTCGTTTGGCTGAGTTACAGTATACACGTAATGATTTTGATTTAACGCGTGGCACCTTTCGGGTACGGGGGGATGTGATTGATATTTATCCAGCTGATTCTGAGGCTAATGCAGTAAGAGTCGCGCTTTTTGATGATGAAGTTGAACGTATTTCAATTTTTGATCCGCTTACGGGACAAGTATTAACGGATGTACCACGGATAACAATTCACCCTAAAACGCATTATGTTACGCCTAGAGATCGCTTAGATCTAGCCGTTGATCAAATTAAGCAAGATTTGGCTATCCGACGAAAGGAACTACTGGATAATCATCGCTTACTTGAGGAGCAGCGATTAACTCAGCGCACCCTGTTTGACATTGAAATGATTAATGAATTGGGATATTGCTCAGGTATTGAAAACTATTCACGTTATCTCTCCCAGCGTCAACCGGGTGAACCGCCAGCGACTTTATTTGATTATTTACCGGCAGATGGGCTACTTTTTATTGATGAGTCACATGTGGCAATTCCTCAAATTGGTGCAATGTATAATGGCGATCGCTCACGTAAATTAAATTTAGTTGAATATGGTTTTCGTTTGCCTTCTGCGTTGGATAATCGACCTTTAAAATTCAGTGAATTTGAAAATATCATGCCGCAGACCATTTATGTTTCTGCAACCCCAGCTAAATATGAACTTGAGAAGTCAGGGGGAGAAATCGTTGAGCAAGTAGTAAGGCCGACAGGATTATTAGATCCCATTATTGAAGTTAGACCAGCCACCACGCAGGTTGATGATTTATTATCGGAAATTACTTCTCGTATTGATAAAAATGAGCGCGTTTTAGTTACAACCTTAACCAAACGAATGTCAGAAAATTTAACCGATTACTTGGTTGAACACAATATCAATGTGAAATATGTGCATTCAGATATTAATACCGTGGAACGAATGGAGATTATTCGTGATTTGCGTTTAGGTGAAATTGACGTTTTAGTTGGTATTAACTTGTTACGTGAAGGGTTGGATATTCCAGAAGTCTCGTTGGTTGCTATTTTAGATGCCGATAAAGAAGGATTTTTACGTTCAGAAAGTGCATTAATTCAAACGGTTGGGCGTGCTGCACGTAATGCAAATGGTAAAGCGATTTTATATGCAGATAAAATTACGCCGGCCATGCAAAAAACCATTGATGAAACCGCCAGACGTCGTGCAAAACAAGAAGCGCATAATCTTACTCATGGTATTACACCAACATCGGTACGTAAACAAGTAAAAGATATTCTTGAAGTCACGATGAGCCATAAAAAAGCAGGGAATAAACGTCATTTGTATGAGCAAGGTCGCGAGTATCATTTATTATCAGCAGGTGAAGTACAGCAGAAAATTCGTGAGTTAGAAGCGCAAATGTACGAAGCCGCTAAAAATCTAGAATTTGAGAAAGCAGGGGCTTTACGTGATGAAATTAAACAATTGCGTGAAGAATTTATTCAAGTGTCATAAATCATAACTAGCGGATTTAGCGCTATAATAGGATTAAATTTTCGACAAAATGATGGCTTAAATCCGCTCTGTTTATTTTTAAGTGATAGCTCAGCTAAAAAAGCTTAAATAAACTCAATTCAGTTGATAAAAACTTATCTACCTACCGTGATATAGATAAATAATGAATTTTCGTCTATCGCATAAGGTTTAATGTCATTTATCAAATAAGACATTAATCACCAGACATTATCTTATGGATATCTATAGGATAGGTTTTAACTTATACTGAAACCTAATAAAGCAGGAGCAAGTTATACTGTTAGTAAAAATTACGCCATCAGTTTGATTAAATACGGTAATGCGATGATAATAAGCATAGGATAAATAACTAATTTATTTTCATTAATTTTTAGTTTAGCGAGTAAACTCGATGCCTTTATCTAAGGCGTCATGATTAACAAATGGGGCTACTTGCCCCAATCGTTAATTAGAATGTCTGTGTATCTTGGAACAGCCCTACTTTAAGATCCGTTGCTTGGTAGATGAGCTTACCGTCGACATAAACTTCACCATCGGCTAATCCCATAACTAATTTACGGTTAATTACACGTTTAAAATGAATTTTATAAGTCACTTTTTTTGCTGTAGGTAATACTTGACCTGTAAATTTCACTTCGCCAACGCCCAATGCGCGACCTTTTCCTTTACCACCCATCCAGCCTAGATAGAAACCAACTAACTGCCACATCGCATCTAATCCTAGACAACCAGGCATAACAGGATCATTTTTAAAATGACATTTAAAGAACCATAAATTTGGATTGATATCTAATTCAGCCTCAATGAATCCTTTATTGAAATGACCACCATTTTCATTCATTTCTATAATACGATCCATCATTAGCATTTGATCTGACGGTAATGGTGGCCCATCCTGACCAAATAATTGATTATTACCTGAAGCGATCAGGTCTTCTTTTGTATAGGAAGATTTTTTTTCAAATGACATAGTTTACCTTAGATATTTGGCTTGTTAATTTAGCGAACAAGTGTAAGCTCAATCAATTTGTTTTGCAAATAAATTCAATCAATAACGATTATCTTGTAAGGATTATCTTTTTATGTTGATAAATATCATAATAGTAAAAAAATAGCTAATTCATCCTTATTGTGGATAAGTACCTCATTAATTTTTATATTATTTAATCTTTTCGCGCTTATTTTTCATGAAAAAAATTGTTAAATCAGGTTATAATAAACAAATTTATCATACTGAGTTATAAATTATTATGAATAATATTAAAGAGTTGACATTAAGAGGCATGATTCTCGGTGCGCTAATAACCGTAGTCTTTACTGCCTCGAATGTCTATTTAGGGTTAAAGGTAGGATTAACATTCTCATCAGCTATTCCTGCGGCAGTTATATCAATGGCTATTTTACGGTCATTTTCTGGTTCTACCATATTAGAAAATAATATGGTACAAACGCAAGCTTCAGCAGCTGGGACATTATCATCGATTATTTTTGTATTACCTGGTTTATTGATGATCGGTTATTGGCAAAATTTTCCATTATGGACAACCATGGCAATTTGCTCTGCTGGCGGAATGTTAGGCGTACTTTTCTCGATTCCATTACGTCATGTTATGGTTGTTAAAAGTGATTTACCTTATCCAGAAGGGGTGGCTGCGGCTGAAATTTTAAAAGCTAGCCATTCTGATGAAGAAAATAAGGATGGTACAACAAGTAATAAACAGTCTAATAATGGATTAAAAGATATTTTATTTGGTAGCGCCATTTCAGCTGTTGTTAGTGTTCTGACTAATGGCTTTCGCGTTATTTCTGATAGCACCGCTTATTGGTTTACTCAAGGTAAAGCGATTATTCAATTGCCAATGGGCTTTTCTCTAGCTTTATTAAGTGCTGGTTATTTGGTCGGTATTGTGTCAGGAATTGCTATTTTGATCGGTAATCTTATCGCTTGGGGAGTGATCGAGCCTATCTTAAGTGCCTCCATGGTGTATTCATCCGATGCGTCTCTTTCTGATATAGGTATGGGATTATGGTCTCACGATCTTCGTTTTATTGGTGCTGGCACACTAGCTATTGCTGCGGTTTGGACGCTATTATCATTAATTAAACCTGTGATTGAAGGGTTAAAGGTTTCATTTCGTTCATTAAAGGCGGATAACAATTCTCAAAAAATTGCTCGGGTTGAACAAGATTTATCACCAAAAACCATTTTAATGATTATGTTTGCCATGTTAGTTATCTTGGTATTTACTTTTCATCATTTTGTTGCTGATAGTGGACTTTCCGCAAGTACTGGGTGGATATTGATTGGTAGCTCGGTAATCTTTGCCTTTGTTATTGGTTTTTTAGTTGCCGCTGCTTGCGGATATATGGCTGGATTAGTTGGCTCTTCGGCTAGCCCGATTTCAGGTATCGGTATTATCGCTGTTACAATTATTTCCCTTATCTTACTTGGAATAGGTGAATTGGATGGCATGTTAGGTTCAGCTCAGGGTACCCAATTTGCTACCGCTTTATCACTGTTTACTACGAGTGTCGTATTGGCAATAGCCACCATTTCGAATGATAATTTACAAGATCTAAAAACAGGTTATTTAGTTAAAGCAACACCATGGCGTCAACAAGTTGCATTATTAGTGGGTTGCGTTGTTGGTTCCATCGTTATCGCACCAGTATTGGATATTCTATATCATGCTTATGGTTTCTCGGGTGCTTTACCTCGTGCGGATATGGACCCTTCTCAAGTACTACCAGCGCCACAAGCAACATTAATGACCACCATTGCTAAAGGGATTTTCTCCCATAAATTAGAATGGAATATGGTTATTATTGGTCTTATTCTTGGTGCTGTTATTATTGCTATTGATCTAATTTTAGCTAAACGTCAATCTAAATTTCGTTTGCCAGCGCTTGCGGTGGGTATGGGTATCTATTTACCTCCAACGATTACGACACCATTAATTGTTGGTGCGATTTTATCTTGGGTTATTCGTAAATTAGTACAGAAACAAACGACGCCAGCTGAATTTACCGAAATACATAAAAAAGTCGATCGTAAAGCAGCATTAATTTCTTCTGGATTTATTGTTGGTGAGAGTCTAATTGGTGTTATTTTAGCTGTATTTATTGTGATAAGTATCAGTAATGGCGGCGAAGAGGCACCATTATCATTAGAAAAGTATATGCAAGCTCTATTTGGTCAGAATACGAGTGTTATTGCACAATGTTTAGGTTTAGCTATTTTTGCATTGATCTGTTTCAACTTTGTGCGTCGCGCAATGAGTGCGATAAAACCTAACAAATAACAGTTTGTCTTTAGTTCAGATAGCATCATAAATTAGTTATGATGCTATTTTTTTGCCTTTTTTGTGCTCGATATAGTATTGCATTAGTGAACTATTTGGTAATAATCAAAATAGTGGGTAGCGTAATAGAAGTAATCGAAAAATGCAAAGTGGTAATATATTAACTATAACTATGCACCAAATATAAAAGATAATTTGGTGCATAATGGTAGGATTAGTTATGTTCCGTAATACGTGGGAACGCCTCATTACTACGCAAGGTTAATACTTCACAGCCCGTTTCGGTGACCAATAGCGTATGTTCATATTGCGCTGATAGACTACGATCTTTGGTTTTTACTGTCCAACCATCTTTCATGGTCCGCGTTTTCCAATCACCAGCATTGATCATGGGTTCAATAGTAAATGTCATGCCCGGTTGTAAAATTACCCCTCCATCATCGGCGGCATAATGTAATACTTGTGGCTCCTCGTGGTAAACCTGACCGATACCATGCCCACAGTATTCTCGTACTGATGAATAGCCCTCGGATTCAACGTAACGTTGAATAACTTTACCTATTTCACGTAAACGTAATCCTGGTTTCACTAAACGAATAGCACGATATAAGCTCTCTTGAGCGACTTGGCATAAGCGTTGTCCTAAGATAGTTGGTTTGCCAGCAATATACATTTTAGAGGTATCACCATGGAAACCATCTTTAATCACGGTAACATCAATATTCAAAATATCGCCGTCTTTTAGTTTTTTATCGAAGCTAGGAATTCCATGGCACACGACATCATTGATAGATATACAACTAGTATGTTGATAACCATGGTAGCCAATATTAGCTGGAATGGCTTTTTGTACATTAACAATGTAGTCATAGCAAATTTGGTCTAATTCGCCAGTGGATATACCTGGTTTTACATGAGATTCAATCATTTCAAGCACGTCTGCAGCTAATTTACCTGCAATACGCATCTTTTCAATTTGTTCGGGCGTTTTAATGGTTATACTCATTTAGTCATTCCTTAGATATATTTTTTATCTATTCTAACACAGTTAACGTATATTATCTCAGATTGATTTTATTTATGCTTTTGATTATTTGTAATAATAAATCAATAAGTTATAAAGCGTTTTTTGCCTTGAAAAAATTAAGATAATAAAATAAATACTTACCTCTAATTAATCTCATAATTCTATCGCTCAACATTTTATCTTACTCAAAATACCTTATCGGCTTATATTGATTTACATCTATAATAGATTATACATTGATAAGTTGAGGGCGAGTAAAAATTAGTTCTGTTTTGGTTGAGCGATGTTTATCAAATCGATAACCGCCTAAATCAAATTCAGATAATTGGTTTAGAGTGGTTATTTGATTTTTAATAATAAAACGACTCATTAAGCCACGCGCTTTTTTGGCATAAAAACTGATTACTTTATATTCCGCTCCTTTCTGATCAAGAAAAACGGGTTTAATGACAGGGAAATTTAAGCGTTTAATATCAATTGATTTGAAGTATTCATCGGAGGCTAAATTAATTAAGTAAGGAGTAGCTTGCTCAGCTAATTGTTGATTTAGCATAGTGGTTAAGGTATTTTGCCAAAACTGATAAAGGTTATTCCCTAACGGATTAACCAACCGGATCCCCATTTCTAGCCGATAAGGCTGGATGAGATCCAAAGGACGAAGTATTCCATAAAGACCTGATAATATACACATATGAGCTTGTGCAAAATTTAAATCTTGCTCACTAAAATCATCAACGTGCAAACCTTCGTAAACATCACCTTTAAATGCGAACACCGCCGCTCTGGCATTATTTGGCGTAAAAGGCGGTTGCCAATTTGCGAAACGTTCATGATTTAATTGAGCTAACGTTGAACTAATTTTCATTAACGTAGCAATTTGCTCTTCGCTGAGCTGACGGCATCGTTCAATTAGAATTGAAGCCTGTTCCAAACATTGTGGTTGTGTAAACTTTTTTGTTGTGATTGGTGTCGTATAGTCCAACGTTTTTGCTGGAGAAAGAACGGTTATCATATTTCGCCTCTGATCAAATCCTGAAAAGTTGTGAATAAAATAATCTATAATAGTGATAATACTATAGGGCGATTATTTGCTTTAACAAGCTATTGGTTCGATAGTTACTGTATTTTTAAAGTTATTTATGCACAGAATATCAGGCTAATAATGCCTAAGGGGGATTGAACAATTCTTAATCCAAAATTCAATATGATAAGTATTAAAGTATTGGGTTATCATCGATGACTTATAGAACGGTTGGCAATTTTCGAATTAGATTCTTTTTCATATAAATGCGTTAATCCTATTCTAATCTTATAAACTACTGTTAGTTTTTCGCCATTTTCATTTATTGTTTATTACCGAATAAATCATTATAATTTGCCCCTTTTTGTATAGTTTTATAACAGGTAAATCAACTATGATAAAGATGTCACTTGATCTGCAATCTATTATGTATTGGTTAACGGAACTCAATACCGAATATTATCGCAGTCAGAGTGGGGAAGAGCTATACATAAAAAGATTAACCAGCAATAATGACATTATTAATGCTAAGTTAACTTTGATAGATGATATTCTTTACTATTATGTTCGTATTGCCGTTCGGGCAAGTATGATTACTAACCTTATCGCCGAAATGAGTGCGATTAATGCGGCTTCTCCAATTTTAAAAATCTATCTTGATATTCAAGATGAAGGTCATCCAAATTTAGTGTTAATGCATAGTGTGCTTTGTGGCGAAGGCGTGTCTCGGTCACAGTTTTTGCTATTTATGCAGCAAGTGGAAGAAGAAGCCTTACAAATAGTAAGTGAATTAAAACAGAGCGAGATACTTGTTACTAAACATAATAATGCTAGTGAGTTATCGTTAAAAATTTTTCATTAATTAGGGTTAATGTGTTTTTTAGCACGGTCCATTTTGATTTAATCAATTCATATACACCCAAAATTTAAGATAAATTAATTTATAATTAATGATCAATTTTTACTGAACCTTTAGCTTTGAATGTTTTTCCTTCAGTTGTTGTAAATTTATGCTTGTTCGTCTTTTATCTATGGACATATTTTCTATTTAAGGTATTCTTTCGTTCGTAAAGCGAGGGTGGTGTCCTTGATTATAAAAAGTTTTTGTCTGTAATCTCTACTAGTACAAAAGCGTTATAATAAATCAGTTATATAGATAACTCTATACCGATTATTAGGTGGGTGATTAACGATAAGATAACTGACTCGCGATTACTTCAATTTTGTATAACCAACAAAATTTGGGTGTTTGATATAAATTAACTATTTACTATCAAACATTATGTTCAACACTGTGTTTCACCCGAGAGAGTGGGAGTTGTGCGGATGTTTATTCAACGTAAAAAATGGTTTTCTAAAAAGCCGTTACTAGCGGTTCTTTCAATTGTTTTTGGTACAACATTATCAGTATCAATGCCTGTTATGGCGAAAGAGGATGTAGTTAAAGTATATAACTGGGCCGGCCAAATTGGCTCCTCAACTATATCTGATTTCGAAAAAGCCACCCATATTAATGTCATTTATGATGTGTTTGATTCTAATGAAGTATTAGAAAGTAAACTAATGGCAGGACATTCTGGTTTTGATGTTGTATCGCCGTCAGATAGTTTTTTAGCTCGTCAGATTTTATCCGGTATCTATCTTCCATTAGATAAAAGTAAATTAACCAATTGGAACAATCTTGATCCGAATTTAATGAAATTAATGTCTACCCATGATCCGGATAATAAATATGCTATTCCTTATGTTTGGATGACGACAGGGATTGGCTACAATGTTGATATGATTAAAGCCCGTTTAGGAGAGGATGCGCCTGTTGATAGCTGGGATTTAGTCTTTAAACCTGAAAATTTAGCCAAACTACAAGATTGTGGGGTTGCGTTCCTTGATGCGCCTTCAGAGGTGTTTGCTACTGCGTTAAATTATTTAGGACTTGATCCAAATAGTACCAAGGCTAGTGATTATTCGGGTCCGGCTTATGACTTGCTAAATAAATTGAGACCGCATATTCGCTATTTCCATTCTTCTCAATATATTAACGATATTGCTAATGGTGATATTTGCGTGGTGCTTGGCTGGTCTGGTGATATATTACAAGCGCGCGATCGTGCCAATGAAGCGAAAAATGGCGTCAAAGTTCGCTATTATATTCCAAAAGAGGGCGCATTAGTGTTCTTTGATACGTTTGCTATCCCAAAAGATGCAGAAGATCCAGAAGCAGCGCATGCGTTTTTAAATTTTATTTTACGTCCTGAAATAGCCGCACAAGTGACGAATGATGTTAATTTTGCTAGTGCCAATAAAGCTGCCGATGCTTTTATACGTCAAGATGTTCGTAGTGATCCGGCTGTTTATCCATTACCTGAAACAATGGAAAAATTATTCACCCTAAAAGTACAGGATCCTAAGATAGAGCGTGTGATTACCCGTACCTGGACTAAAATTAGAACGGGTAAATAATATAAAATAAGTGTTGTAGGCAACCATATAGTGATTTATCGCGTTATATTGGTCTCCTATAACCATTAAAAAGATGAAAAGACGGAAGGTGATTACCTACCGTCTCGTTTTTTTGTGGCATGATGTTAGTAAGGAATGCTCGAAATGAATGAAAATATAATTCAGACTCACCCAAATAAAAAGAAAATGATTACGCCGTTGTTAGAAATAAAGAATTTAACGAAAGTATTTGGTGATTATTATGCGGTGGATGATGTAAATCTGACCATTTATGAGGGAGAGATTTTTGCGCTATTGGGGGCTTCAGGTAGTGGTAAATCAACATTATTAAGAATGCTGGCTGGTTTTGAGCAACCGACATCAGGCCATATTGTACTAGATGGTCAAGAATTGTCCCAAGTTCCTCCTTATCAACGCCCAATTAATATGATGTTTCAGTCATATGCACTATTTCCTCATATGACGGTCGAGGAGAATATTGCTTTTGGTTTAAAACAAGATAAATTAGATAAAGAGGAAATTAAAGCACGAGTGCATGAAATGTTGGCGTTGGTACATATGGAAGAATATGGCAGACGTAAACCACATCAACTTTCGGGAGGTCAACGTCAGCGCGTTGCTTTGGCGCGTAGTTTAGCTAAACGCCCACGTTTATTATTACTTGATGAACCAATGGGGGCATTAGACAAAAAGTTACGTGATCGTATGCAGCTTGAAGTGGTCGATATTTTAGAAAAAGTCGGGGCTACTTGTGTGATGGTGACCCATGATCAGGAAGAAGCGATGACAATGGCAGGACGTATTGCCATTATGAATAAAGGACAATTTGTTCAAATAGGGGAGCCAGAAGAAATTTATGAGCACCCAAATAGTCGTTATAGTGCTGAATTTATTGGATCTGTCAATATTTTTGATGGGATTTTGCAAGAGACACTAGAAGATGGGTTAATTATTAGTTGTCCGATGTTAAAGCATCCGATTAAGGTTGATTATGATTCGCCAGTTGTTGAAGGTGTGCCAGCGATGGTGGCTCTTCGTCCTGAGAAAATTAAAATATGTGAAGAAATTCCAGCGCAAGGTTACAACTATGCCGTTGGGGAAGTGGTTAATATTGCTTATTTAGGCGATCTTTCTATTTATCATGTCAAATTACGTAGCGGGCAAATTCTTATTGCACAGTTACAAAATGAAGATCGGTATCGAAAAGGAATGCCTACTTGGGGAGATGATATCTACCTAAGCTGGGATGTTGATAGCTGTGTTGTATTAACTGAATAATTTGTTCTGTTTTTGATAATAGGAGGCTATCAATGCGCGCCATTGGGTCTTGTTTTTTATTAAATACCCTTGTTTTGTTTTATGTATATCAAAAATTGATGGCACATCAACTTTTTGACGTGGTATTTATTGATTTATTTTTTAGTTTAATGATTATTAGCTACCTAATTTCATTATTAGGTTTATTGCTAACGCAATGTAAGGCATCTCGGTTTGCTTATAAATTGATGATTTTAGGCAGTATCCTATTTTTACCTGTAGGTGGATTATTAATTTATTTTTCATACAAGAAAATAAAAAAACTGCATGACGATTCTGATTTAGTGACACTTTATGGGCGATTTTTCGTCATCGCCGTTCCTTATCTCTGGATGACATTGCTATTTTTATTGCCATTTTTAATTGTGTTTAAAATTAGTTTTGCTGAAATGATTAGGGCGATACCGCCTTATACACATTTAATTAATTGGCAAGAGAAGATACTAAATATATCATTAAATTTTGAAAATTATTTCAACTTGTTTGATGATACACTCTATATTAGTGCTTATTTACAATCGCTCAAAATTGCTTGTATATCAACAATACTCTGTATTTTAATCGGATATCCGCTGGCCTGGGCGATATCACAGTGTAAGCCTTCAGTACGTAATATTCTATTATTATTAGTTATTTTACCATCATGGACATCATTTCTCATTCGTGTGTATGCTTGGATGGGTATCTTGAAAAATAATGGCTTATTAAATAATTTTCTTATTTGGCTTGGTGTGATTGATCATCCATTAGTTATGTTAAATACCAATTTAGCCGTTTATATTGGTATCGTTTACTCTTATCTTCCATTTGTAGTATTACCTATCTATAACTCACTGATCAAAATAGATAACTCTTTGGTTGAAGCTGCTTTAGATTTGGGTTGCAAACCAATAAAAACCTTTTTCTCGGTTATCGTTCCTTTAACTCGTAGCGGTATGATCGCTGGAGGAATGTTGGTATTTATTCCTGCAGTAGGGGAATATGTAATTCCAGAATTGCTAGGTGGTTCTGATACAATTATGATTGGCCGCGTATTATGGCAAGAGTTTTTCAACAATCGGGATTGGCCAGCGGCAGCAGCGGTAGCATCGGTGATGTTATTGATATTAATCGTACCAATATTTTATTTTAATAAATACCAAAATGATGAAATGAGAGGAAAATAATAATGAATAATGCGCTTATTATACGTTCAGCATTAAGTATATTTATTAGTACTTTGATTATCTCATTTTTGCTAACGGTATTTATTTCATCAACTCCGATAATGGAACTACACTGCAGTTTTAACGAAAATTTAATATCAATATTCGATTTTCATTGCGATGTTAATCTACATAAAGAAATAGTGTTAGGTATTTTACTCTTTTCTGTTATATTTACCGTGATTGTAACTATAGTATTAAAGTTAAAATGTTTAAAAGCATTTATTTTAATGATAGCACTTTCATTTTTGTATATCCCTATGTTAATGCTTGTTATCTACTCATTTAACAGTTCAAGATTAGTCACCGTATGGGCTGGATTTTCAACTAAATGGTATTATGAATTATTAAATAATAGTGCTTTGATTAAAGCAGTATTATTAAGTCTAAGCATTGCCATAGCGTCAGCAACATGTGCAATCGTATTGGGGACATTAGCGTCATTAGCTATTGTTCGTTTTCGCCGTTTTAAAGGCTCAAATCTCTTTTCCTTTATGACAACTGCACCTTTAGTTATGCCAGATGTCATTACTGGATTAGCCTTACTTTTACTCTTTGTTGCTATGGGACAAACATTAGGTTGGCCTAAAGATCGTGGTGCTATTACTATATGGCTTGCTCACACCACATTTTGTGCTGCTTACGTTGCTGTTGTTATTAGCGCAAGATTACGTGAATTGGATAAATCTCTTGAAGAGGCGGCGATGGATTTAGGGGCTAATCCATTAAAAGTTTTCTTTATTATCACTATTCCAATGATTGCCCCAGCCTTAGTATCGGGTTGGTTATTAGCATTTACGTTATCATTAGATGATTTAGTTATTGCTAGTTTTGTGGCAGGACCAGGCGCAACGACCTTACCAATGCTTATTTTCTCTAAAGTACGCTTAGGGGTGGATCCACAGATTAATGCGTTAGCCACCATTATTTTATTAATTGTTGGTATTATTGGCTTTATTTCTTGGTTATTGATTAGAAGAAAAGAGAGACGACAGTTACAATATATGCGTCGAGTTAAGCAATAAATCAACAATCGATTTTTATAAAAAACCGAATTAGACATTCGGTTTTTTTATTATTTCTTATAGTAAATTTGTAGCTTATGTAATGAATATTTCACTTAGCATTGGCACACAATGTGGGTCAGGATTACTTAATAGTTTCTTTTTGGCGCTTTGCTGCTAGTTTATTGTTATTTTTTACTTTTTCTCAATTAATTGGTTAACTATTTTAAGTACGTTTAACCAAAATTTTTTACAACAGAGTTGATAAGCAAATACGCGTTATAATGGGTATTACGTGAACTATTTATTAGAGCAAAGGTTTCTTGTGTTAATTGTGCTAGTTCATTGTATTGATAAAGAAAGTGTTAGTGAATTAATGAGTTAGCTAGAGGATTATAACTGTAGACAACGATCTGATTTAGGATTGACTAATTTCATTCGGTCGCTACATAAGTCAATAACATAACTTTTCTTAATCTTTATCGTCTTATATAGATTGATTTGCATAGACCATTATTCTTAATATTTTGTATTATTACTTGTTAATGAGCAGATAAAGTTACAATGTCGATAGGTTAAGGTTTATTCCACTATTTTTTAAGTAGTAGTTAATTTATACCATCAGAAAAGCTGATTACTATACCAATATAAAATACTTTCAATGAAAACAAGTCTGATTTTCAACTGTTAGAAGTTATTCTATGCTATTGATATATGAAATTTTGTTGCTGTACGTGGTTTTTATCAAATTACGTTTTAATTCACAATAAACGGAATAACACATTTTTATCATTTTATATTTTATTTGATTTTTTGGGTATTAGTGTTGGAAAGAAAATGTTAACGCTATATTAGCATCGATTATACTAACAATTGTAGCGTATGATGGGTAACCTATTAAATATTATATGATTAGTTTGATTAAATAAATATAATAAAAAACTACCACAAATCCATTATTGAACTTGTGGTAGATAAAGGGTAAGCTTAATGCACTATTAATTAATGATATTTTTTAATTCATCATCACTCATAGATGGCACTTTTTTGGTAAATAAACGGGTTAAAAATAACAGATAGCAAAAACCAATAATTAACCAAACAAGACCAATCGTCATGGCCATTTTATCAAGACTGGTCCATAACCATATTGATAAGATAACACCTATTGTTGGCAATAAACCATATTTAAAGATATTAGCTGCGGTATAATTGTTGCGGTTAATTAAGTAACTCTTAATCACACATAAATTAACAAAAGTAAAAGCAACCAGCGCGCCAAAGCTTATCATCGAGACCACCAAACTTAGTGGTAGGACTAAGGATAATGATGAAAAAATAGCAACAAATAAAATGGCTAAGTGAGGCGTATGAAAACGTTTATGAACCCGATAAAAGATTTTTCTTGGTAAAACGCCTTCACGTCCCATGGCAAATAAAATTCTTGAAATACTTGTTTGAGCTGTCATGGCAGAAGCAAAAACCCCTGTTAAATAAGCAGCTAAAAAGAAACTTGAAAGAAAATTTCCGCTAATAAGTTTGAGTTGACTTACTTCACCAACATGATGAACAACATCAAGACTTGCTGTATCTTCTTTACCCACAAAGGTTTGCCAATGAGGAAAGGCAATATGAGCCGCATAAGATACGATTAAGAAAATACTGCCAGCAATAACCACTGTCCATAAAATTGCTCTAGGTAATGTTTTTGTTGCATTATTGGACTCTTCAGCTAATGTGGCAATTGCATCAAAACCTAAGAATGCTAAACATAAAACGGCCGCGCCAGATAGTAATCCACCAATATCACCTTGATGGAATAATAATGGTTTGATTAAATTTTCAGGACTTAAATCGGCACCAGAAAAAGCTAAAATAATGAATAACACAATAAAGATTAATTGTAAAACAATTAACGTAAAGTTGACCGAGTTAATCAATTTTATGCCTAGATAATTTAAAATACTTACCCCAGAAAGGGAGGCAAGGATAAAGACCCATGCAGGAATAAATTCAAAGCACTCATGTAGATAAAGCCCTAGCACAATATAATTTAAAATTGGTAAGAATAAATAATCAAGCGTTTGTGCCCAACCAACTAGAAATCCCATTTGCCCACCAAACGTATGTTGTACATAAGAATATGCAGAACCCGAAAGGGGGAGCAAATTGGTCATACGACAATAGCTTAAAGCGGTAAAAAATATCATAACAAGGGTAATAACGTAAGCAATAGGCAGATGACCTTGACTCAACGTGGTTACTTGTCCGTACGTAGTGAAAATTCCTAGGGGAACCATATAAGCAAGACCGAAGGCAACAAGTGCTGGGGTGGTCAAAACACGTTTCATTTTTATTGCGGACATGATTAATTTTGCTCTCCTTAGTCCAAAATGACAATAAAAAACGACTAACAGAGTTTATCGTTACAGTTATCAGCCAAAAAAGCGGCAGCGAATTGTCCCATAATTGGGTAATTATGCAAGTTTTTTTAACATTTTATTTAAATGTAGCTTAAATTTTATTAAAAATGGTGAATAAAAAGTTAAATTTGCTAATTTATGACAAAAAATAGTCTAATCAAACAACACGGCTTAACGTAAATATAATATTACAGTGTTTAAGCGCATTATGATGATTTTAGGTGTTTGATTAACTTATTTGCTATTAAATAAAAATTCCTGCTTTTACACAGGAATTTTTGTAATAGTTACTGTTACTCTGAACGACTAAAGACACATTTACCGCCAACGACTGTTGACAATACCGTGACATGCTCAATTTGTTCAGCGTTAATTAGGAATGGATTGCGGTCAAGAATAATGACATCGGCAAATTTACCGACTTCAATAGACCCAATTGAATCCTCACAACCTACCGCATAGGCGGCATCAATCGTCGCTGCTCGTAATACTTCAGTTATCGTTAAATTACGATCAGTATTTAGTCTTGGCGAATTAGCGCTAATCTGACGTGTCATCGCAACTTTAAAATCATACCATTCATTTAATGGATCAATAGGCCAATCACTACCAAACGCAACTTTAGCCCCAGCATCAATAAATTTAGCAATTGGCTCTAGTTCAGCAAAACGCTGCTCGCCAATAATTTTTTTATCATCATCCATTAACTCTTGGGTCATTCCTGCCCATTGGAATGAGAGTGAGGCAATAGTCTTTAATTCAGCAAAACGCTTATATTGATGTGGAGCAGCTAATTCATTATGTACTAAAGCGGGACGGATATCTTTATCCCCTAAATGATTACGCATCGTTTCAATTGCATTGAGTGAGACCTCTATCGCACCTTCGGCAACAGTATGCATATGTGGATGGAAGCCTTCTTGACTGACCGCGGTCACTAATCCTGTTAATACTTCATTTGGATAATAAAGATCACCATACCGATCTGAAGCAACCCAATTAGGTTGTTCTTCTGTTCCTCTATTTTCTAAGTAAGGACTGAGCAATGAGGCAGTCATGATTGGCATATGCAATACACCATCAATAAAGAATTTTGTATGCTTGATTGCAATACCCGGTTTTGGTTGCCAAGTGGTATCAGTATATTTTTGTGCAAAAGCTTTCATTGCCGCTACTGCATTTGGGATAGCGTCTAATGTTGGTGCATCATCAGGGGTAATTTCGCGTGCACCTAATACGCGCATGGTTAATTTATCTTGTTGGCTTAGCTCACTAAAGGCGTCAAATTGGATATTAAGTGCTCGCGCATCCATTACAGTAGTAACACCTTGACGATTTAATACTTTCTGAACATTTTCAGCGATGACTACCGCTTGTTGATGATTAATACCAGGTATGCTATCAAAAGCTCGCATTGCTGGCGCATCTTCTAGTATGCCATTTAATGAACCATCGGCATTACGACCTATTTTACCGTCAGTGGGCTCTGGTGTATTATGATCAAGACCAAATAGTTCAAGTGCCCGGCTATTCGCCACTAAAGTATGACAGTCATTGGAGAATAAAATAACTGGACGGCAAGTACGTAAGCTATCTAAATCAGAACGTGTAATATCTGTACCACTTGGTATCATACCTTGTCTTAACCATGCTCTGACTTGCAACCAATCGTTTTCGCCAATAAACATATCTTTATCCAAATGATTTTGTACACGTTCTAGCGTTTGTTCAATAGTTAGACTTTCATAATTGAGGTGACAACCCGATAATTGTAGTCCGCCCCAGAATGGGTGCAAATGCGAATCAATAATTCCTGGTATCATCGCTTTACCTTGCAAATCCGTTATTAATGTATTTTGATTCACGTATTGCTGGATTTCTTGAGTATTACCGGTGGCAATGATATAACCATCAGCGATTGCTATCGCTTCACACACGGTATCACTAGTGTTTGCAGTATAAATATAACCATTAATAAAAACGGAATCTGCGTAGGTATGATTAAAACTCAATGTGGTGTTCCTTCTATAGAAAATATAAGTAACTATTATGTAATAATAGCCGATCATTATCCTGAATTATGTTAGCAAAAGATAGCAGATTTCTACGTTCTGGCAAGTAAAAACTATGATCAATTTACTTTGCTATTTAGTTATTAATTAGTGAGTTATCTGAAAAAGGAGTAGTTATAGCTGTAACACATTGATATGGTAAGAAGCTATTATTGGTTGATTTTAACGCCTATTAATACTATTACTATAAAAAGGTCATATATTTATGAATATGATTTGGGCTAATAAACTAATAAAGTAACGGTAAAATGTTTTTTAGCCAAGATTGAACAGCGATAAAACTAATTGCTTATTATTTATTTTATTAAATTTTTTTTACGGTAAAAGCATTGTGTTTATTTTTAAATCATGTTTAAAATGCAGTCCATGTTACAACGTCACTACAAAATTATGAAATATCAGCAATTAGAAAATCTGGAATGTGGATGGAAGTGGGCTTATTTAGTAAAAAAGCATCGAGAAGGTGAAACCATCACACGTCATCTAGATCGTGCCGCTGCTGAAGAGGCTGTTTCAGAATTAATGGCGTTGCAAAGTCATCCTGTTGATGTCCTTGACTGGATTAATAAACATATGAATGATAGTTTGAATAATCGTTTAAAACAGACTATTAGAGCTAGACGTAAAAGATATTTTAATGCTGAACAGCAACACTTACGAAAAAAGTCAATTGATCTTGAGTTTTTAGTATGGCAACGTTTAGCTAATTTAGCTAAACGACGCGAAATTACTTTATCTGAAACGATCATACAATTATTAGAAGATGCCGAACAAAAAGAACAATATGCAAATCAAATGACAACATTGGAAGAAGATCTAGAATCACAGCCTTTTATTTCTGAGCAACAGATTAATTAACGTAGTAACGAATTACATAATGGGATAAATCAATTAATCATATTAGCTGATTAAATTTAACAAGATTATAGGTATAGATATGGGTAAATCCCTTGTTATTGTCGAATCACCAGCGAAAGCGAAAACAATTAATAAGTATCTAGGTAAAGAATTTATTGTTAAATCTAGTGTGGGTCATATACGCGATCTACCCGTTAGTGGTAGTAAACGAACAACACTTGCAAAGGATACTGAAGATAAAAAAGTCAAAGCCAAAGTTAAACGGACACCTCAACAGGTGTTAGTTGATCGTATGGGGGTCGATCCCTATCATGATTGGCAAGCCAATTATGAAATTTTACCAGGCAAAGAACGGGTAGTGGCAGAACTGCAAAAGTTGGCTAAAGATGCCGATGCTATTTACCTAGCAACCGACCTTGATAGAGAAGGGGAGGCCATCGCTTGGCATTTAAAAGAGGTGATTGGCGGTAATGATGACAAATATCGGCGGGTTGTGTTTAATGAAATAACCAAAACCGCTATTCAAAATGCGTTTCATTCGCCAGCTAAATTAGATATTGAACGGGTAAATGCGCAGCAAGCTAGACGCTTTATGGATCGAGTGGTCGGCTTTATGCTATCACCGCTGCTATGGAAAAAAGTTGCTAGAGGCTTATCAGCAGGTCGTGTACAATCCGTTGCTGTGCGATTAGTTGTCGAACGCGAACGCGAGATTCGTGCATTTATTCCAGAGGAGTTTTGGGAGTTGCATGCTGATTTGTTAACCGCAAATCAAGCAAAATTACCAATGCAGGTCACCCATTTTAAGGATGAGGCGTATAAACCGAAAAATAAGCAAGACATCGATTTAGCGTTGACTTTACTCGAAAATAAAGCTTATAAGGTTATTGATCGAGAATTTAAACCGACTAAAAGCCGTGCTTCTGCGCCATTTATCACCTCGACATTACAACAAGCGGCAAGTACTCGACTTGGTTATGGTGTGAAAAAAACCATGATGTTAGCGCAACGTCTTTATGAAGCTGGTTATATTACTTATATGCGTACCGATTCGACTAATTTAAGTCAAGATGCACTTACTATGGCGCGAAGTTATATTGGTGAGCAATTTGGAGAGCGATATTTACCTAAGACAGCTAATTTATATTCCAGTAAACAAAACTCCCAAGAAGCACATGAAGCAATTCGCCCATCAGATGTTAACTTACTTTCAGAGCAAATTAGCGATATTGAACCAGATGCAAAAAAATTATATCAACTGATCTGGCAACAGTTTGTTGCTTGCCAAATGACGGAAGCTGAATATGATTTAACAACGATAACGGTGCAAGCAGGAGAATTTAAACTTAAAGCAAAAGGTAGAGTTTTACGTTTTGATGGATGGACAAAAGTTCAACCCGCTTTAAGAAAAAATGATGAAAACAATATACTACCGATGGTAGCGATCGATGAACAATTAACGTTAGCCGCGCTATTGCCAAGTCAGCATTTTACAAAACCACCAGCCCGTTTTAATGAAGCGTCATTAGTAAAAGAGCTTGAAAAACGCGGTATCGGGCGTCCATCGACGTATGCTACGATTATCTCGACCATCCAAGATCGTGGTTATGTAAGATTAGAAAATCGTCGATTTTATGCTGAAAAAATTGGTGAAATTGTTACAGACAGATTAACAGAAAATTTTGTTGATTTAATGAGTTATGACTTTACAGCTCGTATGGAAGATGAACTTGACGAAATTGCCAATAAAGAAGTTCAATGGAAAACCGTTCTCGATCAATTCTTCGGTGACTTTTCGGCACATCTTGAATCAGCTGAAAAAGATCCACAGATCGGTGGAATGCGATTAAATCCATTAGTCATCACCCCAGAAATTACCTGTCCTAACTGCCTGCGTCCAATGGGAATTAAAACTGCCAGTTCCGGTGTCTTTTTAGCTTGTACTGGATATACGTTACCACCAAAAGAGCGGTGTAAACAGACTATCAATTTAATTCCTGAACATGAGGCACTAAATATTTTAGAAGATGCTGATTCAGCCGAAACCGAGGCGTTACGTGCTCGTCATCGTTGTAAAATTTGCCATACTGCTATGGACAGTTATATCCTCGACAGTCAACGTAAGTTACATATCTGTGGTAACAATCCGATTTGTGAAGGTTTCGAAATTGAAGAAGGTCAATTTAAAGTTAAAGGTTACGAGGGCCCAATCATTGAATGTGATAAATGCGGATCAGACATGCATCTAAAATCGGGGCGTTTTGGTATTTACATGGGATGCACTAATCCAGATTGTAAAAATACGCGTAAAATTTTAAAAAATGGCGAAGTGGCACCGCCTAAAGAAGATCCAATTGAATTACCCGAACTTAAATGTAGTAAATCTGATGCCTACTTTGTGTTACGTGATGGCGCGTCGGGTATTTTTCTTGCAGCAAACACCTTTCCAAAATCTAGAGAAACTAGAGCGCCGTTGGTTGAAGAGTTGATAAGATTTAAAGATCGTTTGCCAGAAAAATTTATTTACCTTACACAGGCACCTACTGAAGATCCTGATGGCAATAAAACGATAGTCCGTTTTAGCCGTAAGAATAAAGTACAATATATTGGCTCAGAGCTAAATGGGAAAACAACAGGTTGGATGTTACATTATGTTGATGGAAAATGGGTAAACGTTAAGAATACTTAATTTAGTTAACAGCGTTTTTAATTATCGGTAGAACGTTATTTAGAGTAACTATCTACCGATTATAACGTACAACAGCACATAGTCTTTAAAAATGGAAGTAATATTGTTTTTAAGCAATAAGGTTTTAAAGGTGTTATCGGTTTAAATTATGATTAAATTTAATAAATAAGATATTTTTCTAATCAAATGATTATACATTCTATATATACATATTTTTTCAGCTAAATAATTATTAATAGACTTTAAGTCAGTTTGATCTTATCAATACGTTATATTTGCTCATCAATTAAATTCTTTAATTATCAGAGATAAGACATTATCTCCATAAAGAAAAATTTTATCATAATGTACCGATTTTTCTCGATATTAACCATATCGTTATTGTTGAGGTTTTTCATCAATAGTAGCCAAAATCGTTGATGTCAGCATGTAGCGCGTCATCCCTCTAAATATATCAGTATGATTAAAACAAGTTAATATTGATTTTTCTGGTATCATGCTATACATTGGCGTCAACATAAGAAGAATAAGAGATTTTTTAATTAATCATAAGATTAGTTAATTGAGTTAACAGTAAAATATTTCCCATTTGTTGATAAGGATGGTCAACCAGCTTAGATAATGCAGAGGGATGTATACTGCATGGCTGATCAAATACGGAAAAGTAAGTAAAGGTGGTTATATGCTTAATGCATTTGAATTAAAAGATAAATATTTATTACGTTTAGGTAAAGACGATAGCCTAAAAAATGCTAAGTGGATCGATCTTATTGAGCCTGAAGCGCAAGAGCGGCAACGCGTACTCGATGATTTAGGACAAAATTTAGCCGACAGTGTGGAACTTGACGATATTGAAGCTTCAGCCCGTTTTTTCGAAGATAAAGATGGTTTACATATACACTCATTTTTCTTTTACGAAGATGCCGATGATCACGCGGGTAACTCGACAGTAGCATTTACTATTCGTGATAATCGACTTTATACGTTACGTGAAAGAGAACTACCAGCTTTCCGTTTATACCGTATGCGTTCACGAAATCAAGAACTGCATGATGGCAATGCCTATGAAGTGTTACTCGATCTTTTTGAAACTAAAGTTGAACAATTGGCGGATGAAATTGAAAATATTTATAGCCAGTTAGAGGCGTTGGGACGTGTAGTTATGAAAGGTACGGTAAAAGATGGATTTGATGAACCGATTTCAACGTTAGCTGAATTTGAAGATATCGGCTGGAAAGTTCGTCTCTGTTTAATGGATAGTCAGCGTGCACTCAATTATTTAGTAAGACGTGCCAAAATGCCAGCTGAACAACTTGAGCAAGCAAGAGAAGTCATTCGTGATATTGAATCATTGATTCCTCATAACGAGTCTCTCTTTCAAAAAGTTAACTTTTTAATGCAAGCGGCGATGGGTTTCATGGATATTGAGCAAAATCGTATTATCAAAATATTCTCGGTAATGTCAGTGGTATTTTTACCGCCAACGGTAGTTGCTTCTGCCTATGGGATGAACTTCGATTTCATGCCAGAAACACATTGGGAATATGGCTATCCTTTTGCTATTTTATTTATGATTGCCGCGGGGATTGCACCATATCTTTATTTTAAAAAGAAAAAATGGTTATAAGCCGAAGAATAAAAGGACATTAAGGGTGGGTATAATTTTATGCCCATTTTTTACTTAAAATATTATTAATTCACTAAAGCAATTTATTATACCTTTCATTTATTGTTACTGATATTAGGTAATAGTTATCTCAGATTATTAATGGTATTAACCTTTATAGCGTTTAATTAGTTTTATCTCATAAGGTAGATATAACATATAGCAGAAAATAATAAATCCTATCTGGTTATTTCAACTCGTCATGTAAAGTGTTGTTACTTGTGCTATAGAATAGGGTTACTAGTTCAATAATAGCGAAGAATGTGTTATGGGCAAGCGCCTTGTCAATAATTTTAATGATATAATTGATTCTATGGACAAGTGATGAGGTAAGTAAATGGAGGCGCGTCCCGGAATCGAACCGAGGTCTACGGATTTGCAATCCTTAACTTATATATTTAAAAACAATAACTTACAAATAAATCAATATTTTACAATGTCAATAAAGGTCTTTAATAGTCAATAAGGGGCAACTCCGCTGCCATTTTACCGCCATTTTTTAGCGTTTAATTAGTGGGTTTAATATAGCCGCTTCTTCCAAGTGATCGGGTGCAAAGTGAGCATAACGCATTGTCACTTTAATATCAGTATGCCCTAATATTTTTTGTAGTACCAGTATATTGCCGCCGTTCATCATAAAATGGCTGGCGAATGTGTGGCGTAGTACGTGCGTTAATTGGCCGTCTGGTAATTCAATACCGCACTTTTCAATCATTTTACGAAAGTATTTATCACTAATAGTGCATTTAAACAGCTTGCCCTTGGTTCTGGGTAATTCATTTAATAGCTCTTGCGTTATCGGCACTGAACGATTACGTCGCCCTTTTGTTTTAATAAATGTTATTCGGCTGTCTTTTATTTATGATGCGGTTAGATCACATATTTCAGACCAGCGAGCCCCAGTTGATAGCCCGATTTTTACTTTTAACAGCAATTCATTATCGGTACTTAATGCAGATTCAGCGAGTACAGCATCGATCTGCTCGGCTGTAAAGTACGCCATTTCTTGTTCTGTTGTTTTGAATTGCTTTATATTTTCTAACGGATTTGGCTTGTCCCATTCTCCCAGCCGTTTTAATTCATTAAATACAGAACGCAAATAAACAAGCTCTAGGTTCAATGTCCTTTTTGATACTACTTGTTTAGATTTTACTCTGTAAATTTCACCGCTTAATCGCTTTTGCCTATAATTTGTAAAATCTTTTGTAGTGAAGTTATCGGCAAGCGGATCCCCTAGGCTTTCACAAATAAAATCCAGTATCCGCTTTTCTCTTTCTCCGTCTGCTAGTGTTTTTCCATGTGATAAATACCACGTATTCACTAAATCCGACAAACGCCTCCAATCCTGCTTTTCAGCAATCCAAGGCTTGGTTGTTGCTTGTTCTTCGATATAGTGTTCATAAGCAAGCGCTTCGCCTTTTGTTGCAAATGTTTTGCGAATGCGTCGACCGCCATCTAAATATTTTTCAAATAGCCATTTATTGTTTTTTTTGTTTTCTGACAGACATGCATAATACTCGTAATCAAATTTATATAAATGATGATTTAGTGTTATACAGCTAGGTTAGTTGATTTGTTTGATGTGATTAGAAGGCCCTGCCATAACTGCTCTTTGCTCAATTAAGCACGTGAATCCGAGATTAGAGGACAGGGTACAATTGCACATAATACTAATACAAATTGCGATCTATGTCTAGCTGTGACGACTTAATTTAGCCGATTTGTCTAAATATCATTAAAGGCGTAATACCAAAATTTTCGCGATGTTTCCCTACCATTGCTTTAAATTGATTGGATATGTCGCCTAAGCCAGCTATATGCTCCCTGTTTTCAACAAAACTCCTATTCACTTCACCTGGTAATGAATCTAATATTCCAATAACAGACCAAACCCCTTCTAAACTATTCCCGTATTTCAATAGAAGTTCACTAGAAGGCATAAGTAGGTTATGATCGGGTAATGTCATCCATGCCCTGTTTTCATTTTCATCTTTAAACGTGAATTGAACTGTTGCGGGAATAACTTTGATAAAACCAGCTATTTCTTTCCAGTATTTCTCTTTTTTAAGCACACCCAAAGCACCAGACTTAATTAGCTGTTGAAATGTGGATATATCAAAAATCTCAACCAAGCCGGTAAACAAAATGATATCGCCGACTTTCGATTTATTGATATTTTTATTTATTCTTTGTTGTTCGCTTAATTTATGCAGTAGTCTCAAGTGAACAGATAAGGCTGTATCAAAAGATTGCTCTGTTGATTCCGTGTTTGAGTTATCTCTATTTTTTTCAAAACCAATGACCGTATTAAGAGCAGCTTTACTTTCGGATGTTTCTTGTTGCTCGTATCTGTTTTTGATTTGAGTAATAATCCCATTAGATTCAATTTGAGCTAAAAGGATTTTTGATTTGTGAGTGTCTATATAGATAAAATCATAAAGTGAATCGGTGAGTTGTTCCGAACGCTCCATTTTTTTTAACCTCTTCAAACTTTTTGCGTTTTTGTTCTAAACGCTTTTCTGTTTCTTCAATGTCCTTTGTGACAGAAATAAATAAATCTAAAGCTTCCTTGTTTAAGTTTGCTTTATTTAATGTATTTTTCTTCGTCATTTTGGACTCCATTGTAAGAGGATAAAAAATAGTACTTGACTACTATAAAACAAATCACTCTTAGCTGCAATATGCTTGTTTTAAATTTAATACGCCAACACCTCGCCTTTTGTTGCGAATGTTTTACGAATGCGTCGATCGCCCACTAAATATTTTTCAAACAGCCATTTGCCGTCACTTTTTTTTCTTACTGTCATTATTAATCACTAATTGGATTCTTTGGCTTTACAAATGTTTTTTAACCATTCATCAAGCTTAATTTTTTTACCATCTTCTAATTGAATCATTGTTGTTATTTTATTAACTGGTATCATTAACTCTTTATTATTAGATGTTACATTTACCTTTAAATATTCTTCGTTGCTATTGCTTTTGTAATATTCTCTAACTGTAAACAAATCTCTTATCGTTTCGCCTGATATACGGTGCGAAAAAGTTACTTGTTGCGGTGGTTCAAATACTAACATAAGGCGAGGTTTATATAATTCATCTCTTACAAAGTTTGCAAACCCAAACATTTCACTAAGATCTATTTTTAACACTTTTCTGCATAAATCTATAAATTCGTATCGTGTTGATCCTATAAGTATCATCGTTTCTAGCTCTCTTTCGTCTGTAACGATTTTTGTGCCTTTTTCTGGATCCGTTAATGTTATATAAAATCGCCCATCCTTATTTAAGGTTAGTTTTGTAATGACACCCTCTAGCCTTTGTTTATTATCATAAATTCTAAATGAAGCGGGCTTAGTTTCTCCCTCCCAGATAACCGCCACGCCGTCTATCATTTTATAATTCATGCTTTCAAAATTTTGCTCTTTGTATTTTTCTTCCTCTATAATTTTAAGACGCTCTGTTCTCTCTAATGCTTTTTGCTGTCTATGCTCTTCTAATTTTTGGTTGATTTTCGCAAAAAAGGAAGTTTTCTCTGCTGGATTTGTTTCAATGGGTTGGGTATTTTGTTGTTGTGGGTTATTTCTTGTTTTAACTGCTTTAATAATCCATAAAACAAAAGATACAGGTATGGCAAGAATGGAGGAAAAACCTACAAAAGCAACTAATGCATAAGGTTGGCCATCACTTTTGTGTGGCATCATCGCACAAACAATAAAAATAAAAAAACTAGCAAAAAATACATGTTCAATAGCAATTCTTTTTTTCATGTTATTTATATTCCTATATTTTATTGAAAGTTATTATTTTCTTGGGTTCTTTATGTCACAATTTTGAGCTTCTTCTAAAAACAATTTGAAAGCATTATCTAAACTCTTAAATGTTCTTGTTTCCATTCTTAGGCTGCCAACTCCGAAGGGTCTAGATTTTGATGTTGATGTATAAAAAACAACTGATGGCTTGCTTTTGGGTTTGCCATTTTTATAAGAATCATATAAACAAATAAACTTTATTTGTTTGCTTTTCATCAATATCAAATTTGATTATTTCATTATTTTTGTCGAGTATTTCAATTTTGCTTATACTGAATGACTTTACCCGATTTTGTTCAGTATCTACTGCTTTGAGTGCGTCGTCTTCAGTGCTTCGAGGTATGATCGTTCTTATTCCGCCCGGTTTTGATCCGCCATGATAAATAATATTAAGTACTTCACCTGATTCAATTGCCTTTAATAAATACTCTGAAATTGTCATCCTCTTTCCTTTTTTTATTCTGTAAATTAAATTTGGTTCTTAAAAATACTACCCTTCAATAGTTGATACTCATCATCAGTAATAGCACCGTTATTTTTTAGTGCCGCAATTCGTTCTAGTTTTTCCAATGCATCGCTTGATAGTTCAATTGATTTTTTTTCTGTTTTAATGCCGTCAATGTTTGGTTCGCCCTCGCCGGTGCAAAGCCATAATAGATTAGCTCCCGTATCTAATGCGCACTGTATTATGTATTCTGCTGGAGTGGTATTTCTTACCACTCTATTAGAGAGAACGCTAATGCCAACACCAAAATACTCACATAATGCTTTCATTGTTTTTAATCTATAAGCGCTAACCATTCTATCTATTATGTTTTTAGCACTATCAAACTGAACCATGTTAACTCCCTAAAATACCGAAAAGAAAAATAAAACCCATAAGGTATTGACACAAACCTTAAAGGTTATCATTATAAAAAATACCTATTAGGTTATTTTGAGTGTCAATAAAGGTTAATAAAGGTCAATAAATTTAAAAAGGACATAATGCACTATGAGCGAACCAATTTCAATCACTTTAAAATTCGGTCCTTGGGTAACTATCGAACGTTATGCTGAAATCTCAGGGCTGCCTATCGAAACAGTTAAAAAATATGTCAAAAAAGGGGAGCTTCCAGTCAAAAAGAAACCTGTTTCAGAAAAAGCCAGTCGTACTTGAACACTAATTAATATGTTTGATATCTCAGCAGGTGCAGCATCGGAAAGTAAAGCCAGAATCAATTTAATTTTTGAGGGTTAAATAATGGCGTTGTCATTCTATTTAAAAAAATCAGTGCAGCAAATAACGCCGATCGACATCCAAATCAACATGCACAACCCAAAGGGCTGGGTTGAAAAGTCGAACGGTAAAGTGATTAAGTTGAACAAAAAAGAAGTGCGAGGCTAGGCGCACTCAATCCTAGCCATTGCAGGGGGGTTACATGAACACAATGCAAAATAATCAAACCATTGAACCACGCAGCCTATTGCGTGATTTTCACCAAATATTAAGTAATAAGCGCAGCTTAGCCAGATCGGCTTTTAACAATTTAAAGCCGGGCCAAAAACGTTTACTGCTAATCGCCTCTGGCATCGAACTACGCACCTCGGCAATTTATGCAAATTATAACATTACTTGGCAAACGCAATATGACAATCTGACAGATAACCAACCAATGCCAGCGAAACTACTGGCGTTAAAATGGACGCAATAAATCTACATAAAAAATACTCACCAGTAATCGCAAAATAATAAATGTTGTGGCCGCACTGTGGACTTTTTTATAGTGAACCTTTATATAACTTTATTGCTTCCTCGATAATTGCTCCTTGTGTCTTTCCAGTTGTTTTGCTTAGTTCTGCAATCATCTCTATAGCTTCAATCGATAACTTAAAAATAAATAATCAGGTACAAAATCGATCGGGTGACCCAAGGCGTGCTACACCGCACCCGCCTACAGGGTTTTTGCATGAAATTTTTTTCAGTTGGATTTTATTACAAAGCAAAGCCTGAATGCTTATTGATAAAAGGATCTTAAAGGATCGTATAAAAATGAAATAAATGAAATACTTTCCAGTATTTTACAGTTTTTATCTTATAAAGAAGAACGGAGTAAATAAGTAATATTATGATAAATAATAATATTTTTATTTTTGGTAAGCAATGATATTTTTTATCTAAACTCCAAGTAATTTAAAATCCTATAAAAATCAATTCATTATAAAATAATAAAACTGAAATTTATGAACAATTCTAAATTAAAGAGCTAAAGGCGTTTAATTTTTATATGGCGCCATTTCTTTAAAACTTCGACCGCCATTTTACCGCCACTTGTTGTTATCTACTTAAGAAATTGTTAGGTAAGTCATTGATTTTAATGGAGGCGCGTCCCGGAATCGAACCGAGGTCTACGGATTTGCAATCCGCTGCATAACCACTCTGCTAACGCGCCTTAACATAAGACGAAGATTATTCTAATCGCATTTTTTCTCTGTTTCAAGTTATAAAGCTAAAATTTAGTTTAATTGATGAATTTCCATGCGATTCAAATTAAGGTGTAGTCAATAATAAGGTAGGCGCTTCTCTCTTATTTAAGTAAATTAATATCAGCCATATTGAATGTTATCTTATTTTATCTTTATTATTTCATCTTTAAGTAGCTAAAAAATAAGTTGATCAATAGTGTAATCTAATACATAATTTTGCCATATAAAATATGGTTTAGGTTATTTTGATATAAATCTTTTTTCTAACTAGAATTAATGTATTGGATAATAAATAATGACAAAAAGAATAGCAGTTTTAGGTGATAAAACAACGACTGGTGGCGTTATCATTTCAGCATCAGGCAGCTCTTTTGATGGGCAGTATCCTATCGCTTTACTTGGTGATAAAGTTATTTGCCCTAAATGTGATAAAGGTCAAGGTGTTATTATCGAGTGCGCTAAAAGTTTTATTATAGATGGTAAAGGTGCTGCTTACGATAATTGTCTTGTTAGCTGTGGGTGTCCAATGGGGCGTAATCGTATTATTGCAACTAAAGGCATGATGTTTTTAGATGGGTAATAGTGAATTATAGATAAAGCAAATTATAATATATAGGTTTATGTTGCTTATTTAAATAGACTTATTTTAAATTAGATTATGCTATTTTTCCCTCTTTCATGACGTAGACTAAATTAAAACAGAAAAGGATCTATCGGTTATTTAAGCAAATATAAAATATTTTTTCTTCTTTGTTGGTAATGATAATACATCATATTTATTCGATATTTTTATAACTATTATATTAGCAAATATAAGAGGATTTAATATAACGATTTTTTCTATACTTGGTCATCATATAACTATCCTGATTGTATAATTTAATTTCTTTATAATAGAATCGCTATCTTGTTATTTATTAAACGAAGTAGGAAACAGTAATAAATAATAGGTAATCTTACTTGTTTCCTAGAGCATGGTAATTAAAAATAAAACATTGCATAGAGATACTTATGATTAATCAATAACTAATAGTTCTCATCTATGATATAGTTTATATATAATTATTCTATATCTTGCTATTTTTTATTCTGCCAATATGTTGAAATGAAATTATCTCGTCCCGATGCCTTACGGTATTTCTCGTAATGTTCCGGCTGTTTTTGATAGAAATTTTGATGGTAATCCTCTGCGGGATAGAATGTTTTAGCCGGTTCGATTGAAACCGCAATCGGTTGAGTAAATCGTCCACTTTTTTCTAATTTTAATTTAGATTCAATAGCTTGTTTTTTTTGTGTTTCACTATGATAAAAAATGGCAGGTCGATAAGAATCGCCACGATCAACGAACTGTCCTTGACTATCTGTTGGATCAATTTGTTGCCAAAAAATATCAAGTAGTTCATTGTAACTGATTATGTCGGGATTAAAACTAATTTCAACTGCTTCGGCATGACCAGTATCACCTGCACATACCTGTTGATAAGTTGGGTTTATCACATGCCCGCCCGTATAACCCGAAGTAACCCTTATGACACCAGAATATTGATCAAATGGTTTGATCATACACCAGAAACACCCACCTGCAAATGTTGCTTTTTCAACCTGACTCATTATTTATTTACTCCTAACATTAATGACATTTAAACTCAGTTTTTAAAAATTGCAATTAAAGATAACTATATCTATTTAAAAAGTGTTAAATCCACACGTAGTAATATGATGAAATAAGATTACTCACGGTTTCAATAAGTAATGATTAAATTGGTAATAAGCGTCTTGTTTTAATTTATCACGGCTAATTATCAATATTAAAGTAACATAAAATTACACGATTTGTTGTAAATAAAAACAGTTTGTATTATTAAATCTTTATCATTTTTTATGACTATTTCTATTGGCAAATGGAGATAGCGTTTTTATTTAGATAAAGACAATTAAAATAAACGGAAATCGTGGTCATTTCACGGTAATGTTGGCTATCATCCTATGGAATCCATTGAATCAATTAATCATCGACGATGTATCCAATAAAATTACCGATTATTAGTATATTAATTTATCTGGTTAGTTAAAACCAATAAGTTTAACCATATAAGTTAGTTATAAGTGTCCTATTATAAAGAGGATAAGCTTATATAGGAGAGAGATGTTACAGGGAATGTCTTATAAATATGGTATAGAAGATGCTAATTCAATTGGTTTATTAACTAAAGTCGTTTTAATTCTGTTTTACTGAGACACTATGACTATAGTAAATTAGATAACATGAATAAGATTCGTCAATAATTAAATATGGATACCGTATTCATTTAACGTCATATTTATAAGTAATAAGGATCAATGATCAGTATCATTGATATCGCAGATTGGTTATTATAAACAGCGTATAATAACCTTGATATATATTGTAACAATTATCGATACCCTAAGACATGATTTTGGTTGCCTGTCAGATTTATTAGGTGATATAAATTAATAAAAATGACGTTTTATAAAGTAGATCCTAAGGGAAATTACAACCAATATCGAATAAAAAGATATTTAAAGGCATTGTCTATCAACGGGTTGATTATAGCTAGAATACAAGCTTATTGTTATAGAGATATTGTTAGATATTTTTGCTTGTCATCAATGGTTGTTTATTTAAGATAATCATTTCAATATTGATTTAATTAACTTTAATGTATTAGTCGAAGATATTATTAATAATTTTTATATTAGACTATAAAAAAATATTTGGACCAATTAATTGATCAACATTATCTAGTTCAAATTTAATAAGTGATTCTATTCAGAAAATTTCATGGCTTTGCATGAGTTAGCGTAAATACATTTTTGTAAAAAAATCATCTAAATTGATTGATCTTATTTTAACTCAAAGTTTAGTTAATTCTAAAGTTAAGCTATTTAGTATGATGTTGAGTTTAATGGATTATCTTGTGAGATAATTTTAGTAACATGCTGTTTTTATTGAATAAATCAAAATAACATGATATGATTTTTTAAAACGAAATATTCAAAGACGCTGATTAATGCAATATATCGTCTATATACGAATCTAATCTGGTCATTACTCATTATTATGAAATTAGTGTTATCTGATAAATAGAAATTATCGATTAATGTATCCGTCTTTTTATCGATAGCAGCAGCCAAATCATCCCTATATAAGTTTTTACTATAATTTAATTGTCAGTATTTATCTGACAGCATTATTTTTTATATAGAGATAAAATAGTATGTTTAATTTAAATCATTCATTACTTTTAATGAATATTTATTTATCAATATCATAAACATAGCATGTTTTGACTAACTTGGAATGGATAATAATGAGATATAATAATGATTAAGACAGGATACTTGATAAATGTAACAATGTATTCACTTAAGCACATTATGTGCTAAATAATGTTCATTTATATTAAGTTTCAGCAAATAAAAGTGTAATTTTATACTTAATAGAGTATATTCAAGCTTGCGAATGGATTATTTTAGATCGGTCCATAAATATAATTTTAAACCCAAGTTACCGACCAATTATTAATGAATTTTAAGTAGTATTATTTTAGGAGTTTTAAAAAAATGAATCTAATTTGGTCTGCAATTGGGCAAGTCGTCAGCTCTTGTCTTCCAGTCTTTTTATTAATTTTTCTGGGCTGGTTATGTGTACAACGTGGGATATTTACAAAAGATTCTAAGAAATTATTATCTGGATTAGTATCAAACTTTGTATTCCCTGCATTGCTTTTTGTTCATACTTCCCACGCAAAACCATCAGAAATATTTAATGGTATCTGGATGTTTGCATTTTTCTGCACTATGTCATTTTTGTGGATAATTTGTTTTTTAGTCAATAAATACATTTTGCATAAAGATTTGAAATCAACTGCTATGAATTCAATGTTATGTTGTTTTCCTAATATGGGGGGAATGGGAGTACCATTCTTAACGTTGATGTTAGGTGCTTCTTCTACTATTTCGGTTGCGATCGCTAACTTTGTTGTAGCTTTATCATTGATTCCGATGACTATTTTCTTATTGGAGTTATGCGATACTAAAATGTCGGGCGGTAAAGTAACGGGTGAGATGATATTTAGTGCGGTAAAAAATTCACTCATGAAACCGATGTTTTTAGCGGTTATTTTAGGTTTGATTGTCAGTACTACTGATGGTAAAACTTGGTTACCACACTTTATATTTAATACCTTTGATATTATGTCCAATGCATGTAACTTTATCTCGCTTATTGCCGTTGGGGTAGGTATTTATGGTGTTAAGTTGAATTTATCTAAACCATTGGTTGTTAATATTATCCTAAAAAGTTTCCTGACTCCCGTTGTCGCTCTTATTGCGGTACATCTATTCGGTATCACTGGTATGGAAGCGGAAGAGTTAGTCTTTCTGTTAGCAATGCCAACTGCTTCAACGGCAGTTATTTTGGCTTATAACTGGAATGTGGAGCAAGAACAAGCCTCAAGTATTTTCTTTGTTTCAACGGTTTTATCTATATTTATTTTGCCAACTTTATTACTTGTCATGAAGTTTACTATTCCTGGCGTACTATAGATAACTAATTAATATGCAACTCTCATTTAGCACTTAGCTAAATGAGAGTAAGCTTCTCCATAATAACGCTAATATAACCGTTAAATAGAACTCACCTTCAATGATGTTTCTTTAAGTAATATTATATTTTATCACATCCATTATTTGATTATTTTTATGTTCATCACATAAATAAAATCAGGATATTTTTACTTTTTACCTTTGTCACTATAGAAATAGAGCGCGTCATCACGCGCAACGAATTATATCTAATCTGTTATTTTTATCCTTGTTGATTATCGTCATAATCATCCTAATTGATAGGAGCTAGCTTATTTTTTCTTCTGACGTTTAATGAGTACTGCAACATTATTGGCCATGGCAATCGCATCCGGTTTACTCACTTTTACTTTTACTTTTGGTACAGAAAAGGTATCGATAAGTAACTTAGCGACTTCTTCTGCTACACGTTCAATTAAAGCAAAACGATGTTGGGTTAAATGGTCGATAATCCCCTGAGTGACTCGCGCATAATCCAAACAAAAATTTACGTCATCGGTTGACGCAGCAACACGATGATCCCAATCCATTTCGATATCTAGTACTAATTTTTGCTTGATGGTTTGTTCCCAATCATAGACACCAATAACCGTGAATACCGTCAAACCTTCAATAAATACTTTATCGCTCATTATGTCGATTTCCTATTTTTAAACAAAAGCAATTATAATAGACATATATAGTATAATATGATTAGGATAATTAAACGATATCCTGTTTAATTAGCTAAATAGATAATTTAACTAATTATTGTAATACGACTAGCCTTTATTTTGTTATCGATTATAAGTTGTGCTAAAAAAGTCGCCTTTTACACTCAGCGAATATTTGTCATTTATATTGAATGTTAAGCTCAATTTTTAATGGAACAATTAACGTATTAAACTATTTAGAAAATATTAAGTTAATCGCAACACTAACGCATAGTTTATATAAAAACTATTATTATAAAAATAAATAGTCATACGCTAAAAGCGCTATCTTATTCATCGTTATTGGCTTACTTCACTATATTAAGAAAATGTATAAAATTAAGCTATAATAATCAGTAATTACATTTATCTATAACCACGACATATATTATGACTAGAATTTTTCATCACTCCCCCATTTTAGCAAACAGCCACTTACAATTAGATCAAGAGGCATTTCACCATGTTGTGCGTGTATTACGTATGAAAGTAGGTGATCCATTAACCTTATTTGATGGTAGTAATTATATTTTTGATAGCATACTCACTGAAGTGAATAAAAATGCGGCTATCGTTTCGGTTGGAGAAGGTCGATATGATAATCGTGAATCTTCACTCAATATTCATTTAGGGCAAGTCATATCACGTGGCGATAAAATGGATTTCACTATTCAAAAATCCGTTGAACTTGGCGTGACGAGCATTACGCCACTATTTTCAGAACGCTGTGGTGTAAAATTAGATAACGAACGTTTAGCTAAAAAAATACAACAATGGCAAAAAGTCGTGATTTCGGCGTGTGAACAGTGTGGTCGTAATCAAATACCCGTTGTCAAACCAGCAATGGATGTGGAACAATGGTGCTCAACATTAAAAGATGGACTAAAGCTCAATTTACATCCACGAGCTAAACACTCTGTGCATACACTAATGCCTAATAATACCATCCATTTATTAATTGGTCCTGAAGGTGGATTATCTGATAGTGAAATTGCTATGACAGCCAATTATGATTTTACGGATATATTGTTAGGACCTAGAATATTACGAACAGAAACCGCTGCATTGACAGCAATTACCGCTTTACAAGTGAAATTTGGTGATCTTGGTTAAGGAGTTTAACATGATAAAACTTGGCATCGTAATGGATCCCATTGCGCAAATTAATATAAAGAAGGATACCAGCTTTGCGATGTTATTAGATGCGCAGCAGCGAGGTTATGAAATTCATTATATAGAAATGAAGGATCTATTTCTTGACGCTGGAGAAGCATTTGCCAATACTAAAATAGTAACCGTGCAAAATGATAGTGAACATTGGTATGATTTTCATCAACAACAAACCATTCCCTTACACGAGTTAGATGTTATTCTAATGCGTAAAGATCCACCTTTTGATATGGAATTTATTTATGCGACTTACATTTTAGAACGCGCGGAAAGTAAAGGAACATTAGTAGTAAATAAGCCGCAAAGTTTAAGAGATTGTAATGAAAAGATGTTTACCGCTTGGTTTTCCGAATTAACGCCGACTACGCTGGTAACGAGACAAACGGATCTCATCCGTCAATTTCATCAAAAACATGGTGATATTATCTTAAAACCTTTAGATGGGATGGGAGGAGCGTCTATCTTTAGAGTCAAATCTGATGATGCTAATTTATCAGTGATTATTGAAACATTGACAGCTCACAATACCCGCTACTGCATGGCACAAAATTTTATTCCAGCAATTAAAGATGGTGATAAACGTATACTAGTTGTGAATGGTGAGGTGGTTCCTTATTGTTTAGCGCGTATACCAAAACTTGGCGAAACGCGAGGCAACTTAGCGGCGGGAGGACACGCAGAAGTACGTCCATTAACTGATCAAGATAAAATAATTGCTCATACTGTCGCTCCTATATTAAAACAAAAAGGGTTATTATTTGTTGGCTTAGATGTGATTGGCGATAAATTGACAGAAATTAACGTCACCAGCCCAACAGGTCTTTGTCAAATCGAAGCAGCGGTAGCTAATTTATCGATTACTGGTATCTTATTTAATGCTATCGAACAGCAACTTCACGCTAAATATAAAAGTTGACATGCTTATGAATTTAAAAAATCATTTTTTGATCGCCATGCCGAGTCTAACGGATCCGTTATTTGAGCATGCAGTAGTGTATATTTGTGAACATAATAATGAAGGCGCGATGGGAATCATTATAAATAAGCCAATTATGGATCTGCGCGTAGAAATGGTATTAAACCGGCTTGATATTATACCTATACGTGAATGTGCCGCACTGGGACAATCAGTGTTTACTGGCGGTCCTTTAGCTGATGAACAAGGTTTTATATTGCATACCCCTGAAGAAAATTTCGCTTCAAGCGTACAAATAGCAAAAGATGTTATGGTGACAACTTCTCTTGATCTGCTACGGACAATAGGTTCAAGTCATCAGCCGAAGCATATTTTATTAGCATTAGGGTATGCAGGTTGGCAAAAACAGCAACTTGAAAAAGAGATTATGAATAATGATTGGCTAGTAGTCAAAGCGGATCCAAAAATTATTTTTGATGAACCCATTGAAAGTCGCTGGAAAAATGCAGCGAAAAGTTACGGTATTAATATTTCAATGATTTCGACGCGGGTAGGTAATGCATAATTATGGCAACAGTTATTGGATTTGATTTTGGTACAAGTAGTATTGGTGCAGCTATAGGTCAGGATATTACCAAAACCGCTAGCCCTTTAATCGCCTTTAAGGCAAGGGATGGGATACCTGATTGGCAAAAAATTGCCAATGTATTAAAAGAGTGGCAACCAGATTACTTAGTAGTCGGTCTACCATTAAATATGGATGGTAGTGAGCAAGAATTAACGGCCAGAGCAAAAAAATTTGCGGCTAGGCTACATGGACGGTTTGGTTATCAAGTTCATTTGCAAGATGAAAGGCTCACGACTGTCGAAGCTAAAGCCAATATCTTTGCTTACGGGGGATATAAAGCTTTACAAAAAGGTCGTGTCGATGCGGCATCAGCGGTAATTATTTTAGAAAATTGGTTTGATCACTCATCAAATATATAAATATACGCATGGTGACTATCATTAAGATGATTGAACTCACCGAAGACCATCAATTATTGATTAAATAACTTAACTTAATACGGAATAAATAACTGATTCTGCTGATTATCCTTAATATTATTGGTTTAATAATATTAAGGATGTTTCTTATCTTATTAAAAATCTATCTATTTTTTTGTTGACGATAGATAACAATATCTTCAATGGTTACTACCGGCATGTTATGCTGTTTGGCAAACTTTACGACTTCTGGTGCTCTTGACATTGTCCCATCATCATTGGTTAATTCACATAGAACGCCTGCTGGTTTAAAACCTGCCATACGGACTAGATCAATTGTTGCTTCAGTATGACCACGGCGGCTAAATACCCCGCCTTCTTGTGCGACCAACGGATAAACATGCCCCGGTCGACTCAAATCAGAAGGTTTAGCCTGTTCTGTAATGGCAGCTTTGATCGTTGTTACTCGATCTGCTGCTGATACGCCCGTCGTTACCCCTTCTGCGGCCTCAATGCTCACTGTAAAAGCCGTTTTATTTTTACTCGTATTATTGGCAACCATCATAGGTAAAGCTAATTGATCGCAACGCGCTTGGGTTAAACACAGACAAACAATACCACTACCATAACGAATAGTTAAGGCCATCTGTTCTGGTGTAATTGTTTGAGCTGCCCAAATGATATCCCCTTCATTTTCCCGATCTTCATCATCAAGAACTAAGACACCATTTCCTGCTTTTAAGGCCGCCAAGGCTTGTTCAACACGTTCGATAGCGTTGCCGAATTCGGCAAGGTTAAATTGATTATGATTAGACTGATTCATGGTAATGATCCTTAATTTTTTAATTTACCAGAATCAGGGCTAGAGCTTAAAAAATAAGTAAATATGTATAAAGTGCTTAAGCTACTCTCTTTTATCCAGACTATTACTGTCGGCTTTGGAATTTCACCAAATCTGCTAGACCTTATTTATATCTTATAAATAAGCGCTCGTGGGCTGTACCACCGGTGGGGAATTACACCCCGCCCTGAGAATGTTACAATAAAAATTGATGCATACTAACTATAATATGATAACAATAAAATGGCAATTAACCACTATGATTTATCACACGCTAAACGATGATCCGCAACCACAAGTTGTCTTAGCATTAGGATTATCCACAACAAATCGTGAACCCTGTAAACCCTCAGTGTAATCAATAACACCGCCAATAAGATATTGTAAACTCATCGGATCTATGACTAACTGCACGCCATTTTTTTCAATAATAAGATCATCTTCATTACTTTTTTCATCAAAGGTAAATCCATATTGGAAACCACTGCAACCACCGCCCGTAATATATACACGTAATTTTAAATTTGGATTTTCTTCTTCAGTAATTAACGCTTTTACTTTATTTGCCGCAGCATCAGTAAATTGTAGCGGTAAAGCCTCACTCATAACGTTTTAACCTCATTTCATTATTTTCTATTATTATAAACCAAATTACTTCCTGTCTAAATAACGATTTGTAAATTGGTGCAATCGTATCTATTTAAAACAAGAACGCTTGAATTTGGCTTGATTTTATGAATAAATACGCAAAGTTTTAAGATGAATTTAATTGGCTTATTATTTTGTACTGACTAGAAAGTCATTCTGCTTATAGATGATGGCCTATTAATCCAACCAAGGAAGTCATATATGATCAACAATTCAGAAAAACTTTATCAAGAGGCATTAACGGTTATGCCGGGTGGGGTTAATTCACCGGTAAGAGCATTTAATGGAGTGGGGGGGAGTCCATTATTTATTGAGCGTGCAGAAGGTGCTTATATTTATGATGTCGATAATCATGCTTATATCGATTACGTTGGTTCATGGGGACCTATGATTCTTGGGCACAATAATCCTGATATTACCCAAGCAGTTTATAAGGCAATGAAAAATGGACTTAGTTTTGGCGCACCAACAGCCGCCGAAATTCAGCTTGCGGAGTTAGTCACAGAGTTAGTTCCCTCCATTGAAATGTTAAGAATGGTTAATTCAGGCACAGAAGCAACAATGAGTGCGATTCGTCTTGCTCGTGGATTCACTGGACGTGATAAAATTATCAAGTTTGAAGGCTGTTATCATGGACATGCGGATTACCTATTAGTAAAAGCCGGATCTGGGGCATTGACATTTGGTCATCCAACATCGCCTGGCGTACCTGCTGATTTTGTACAACATACCTTAGTGTGTGATTATAATGATCTGGCATCGGTTAAACGTGTTTTTAAACAACATCCAGAGGATATTGCTTGTATTATTATTGAACCGGTTGCAGGAAATATGAATTGTGTACCTGCTAAAAAAGAATTCTTACAAGGTTTACGTGACTTATGTGATCAACATGGTACATTATTAATTATTGATGAGGTGATGACCGGCTTTCGTGTCGCATTAGGTGGTGCTCAAGATTACTACAATATTGTCCCTGATTTGACGTGTTTAGGTAAAATTATTGGGGGTGGGATGCCTGTTGGTGCCTTTGGTGGTCGTAAAGAGATTATGCAACAGCTTGCTCCAACAGGACCGATTTATCAAGCAGGCACCTTATCTGGTAATCCAATTGCAATGGCGGCAGGGTTTTGC
>NZ_AWGA01000103.1 GCF_000471645.3 Candidatus Schmidhempelia bombi str. Bimp
GCCAGTAAACAACTAACGTTAATCTGTGGCGGCTCGTATATTAAAATTAGCGAAGAAGGCATTGAACTAGGCACCGCTGGCAACATCTATTTTAAAAGTAATATCATGCAAAAAATGGGGGCAGCTAGTATAGAAAATAATACAGACAACAACTTGAAAAGTGATGTAGACATAGCGCTTACAAGATTAATAAATAGTGAATATATCAACTTTTCAGGTTAAAGGTATAAACAATGACACTAATACCAATAAAAAAATGGAAATATCCAGTTATTATAAATCAACAAAAACAATTAAGCACTAATGGTTATTATACAGCATTAATGTCAGCATCTAATGGCTTTTATCCTGTCAGTGTAAACAAACAGGTGCATGGAGGGGTCCATTTTGATGAGAAGGTCCTTGGAAAATTAGGTGACCCCAATGTACGAAAAGTGCATTGTATTGCCACTGGTGAAGTTATCGCTTATCGAGTTAATGATCATTATCAAAAAGTTGATTATGGTGAAAAAGTTGACTTTTTCTCAACAGGTTTTGTTTTGGTTCGGCACCTGCTGGAAATGGAGCGTATAGAAGACGTCGCTCAGGCAAAAAGCAATCTGCCAACGAATAACAGTGCTGCGCAAACATCAGAAACCACGGCTGATTCAACTCAATTATCGAATACTACGACAAATCCAACTACAGAGACAGCTAAAGCGAATACCTCAGCGCCACCCAATGAGCCGTCAACCAGTGAAATAACTACGCCTAAAAAAGAAAAACAACCAGGGCATCGTCTTTATTTTTATAGTTTGTATATGCATTTGGCTGATACGCAATATTACAATGATAATCCAAAAGAGCCAGCACCAGCATTTTGGGAGCAGGATATTTATCGCGTTAAACATAAAGATAAATTAGATTATGTAGAAGGATTAAATATACGAGGGACACCTGATAGTTCAACCAGCACAAATATTTTAGCTGTATTACAAGCTGGCACGAAAGTAAATTTAAATCTTGATTTACATGAAAAAGATTATAAGTGGTATGCAGTTACGTCTTTAGAGGAAGGGTATTTCTCAATTCCGGAATTAAAACCTGTTGACTATAAGGGAAATAAAATTATCGGTTGGATTTACAATCAGACTAAAAAACCACTCACAGCCCCGATAGTTGAAATAACAGGAAAAGATAGCAAATTAGCCAAATCAAAAGGGCTAAGAGTAAGGGATAAAGATAAAAAAAATATTATTTCCATGCTACCCGAAGGAACGCAAATTAAAATATCCGGTACCAAAAAACCGAAAAACTTTGTTGAATTAATCGAAGTGGTTCGGGACGGACAACCAACTATTCCTTTACCAACAGAAACGACCTACGTTTATTTTGATTGTCTTGAAAAGGTAATTAGAGGCAAAAAATATAATGAAGTTGTGGTATTAGACAAACCATTTCCAATTGAAGCCGGTGATTTAGTCGGACATATTGGTCATAATGATGCTATTCCTAAAGAAAAAGATAAAGAGGGTAATTATATTGACATAGACACTCTCCCACTTGGAGAAGGGATGCAAAACAGCCACTTTAAACCCACATTACATGTTGAGTGTTTTACCTGTGAAGACTTACCCAATTACATAGCCCAAACTCAAGCTGAGACGAGAAAAATATCCGATGAAGAAAAAATATTATTTGCTGTATCAAAAGGGGTAAAAATACTAACGCAACCAAGCCAAGCAGACACAACGGTTGGTACACCATTTAAAGGCAGTAAAATAGAGGTAATAAGTAAAGAAACTAATATAAACTGGTTACAAATAGAAATAAATACCTCTGCAACTAACAAAAAATCATTATGGATTACCAATACTGATGAGATAGCAAAGAAAATAAAAGCTAATGACGAAATAAAATTACCTACAGAGACACCGGCATGGAGTAAGCACCCATTACAAGATAGTCAATTAACTAGTAGCAAACTGATTACTGACACACCGCTCTTACTTAATATGAGTGATAATAATATTAAAGCAAGAATAAATCGAGCCGTGGATGATAAAGAGACTTTATGGATTCAAATAGAAAAACCGCTCCAAATAGAAAAACCGCTCAACGAGATAACGATTTCGTCAGGTTGGATATCAACCAATAGCGAAGGTGTAAAGAAAGTAAGTTGCTGGGATTGGTTTGATTTTAAGCAAATTAAAGAAAATGCCAGTCTGAAAGAAATTTATCTTAGTGCTAAAAAAACCTTAAGCAGAAATAAGGATAATGCCTCACTTGAACAATACCCGCCAACAATAAAAGAGACATTAACAATATTAGACAAACAATACAGTGCTAACTCACAAAAATATGCGATGATAACAACGGACAGCTTTAAAGGGCTTATTGATAAGCCGGTATTAGCCTCGGCTCTTAGTCGCATATTAATCAATTATGAAAGTGAATGGTATGGCAAAGTTGACTCAGAAGGAAAATTGCCCAAATGGGAAGCGTTAAATAGTGAAATGACAGAAAATGCCAACAATGTACTGAATTATTTAACTAAAGGAGATGAAGCAAAATTTGATGCTTATATCAACACGCTAGAAACAAGCAAACAACAGTCAGTAAAAAAAGGGATTGAAGAGCTAAAAAGAAAAATTGACCGATTTCCAAAAGACTACAAAAGCAATCCAAAGCAGAAGTTGAGCCAAGGACAAATTGAAATTCATGAAAAAGTGCAAAAGTTAGAACAAAAGGTCATGGATTGGGAAAAAAGTAAAGAGAAAATCAAGAAAATGTTATGGTGGGATGATGTCACTAAAGGCTTAGCGAAGCTAAATCAAACAAACGGCACACAACCAGAAAATACCAACACAACTAATACCAAAGCCACCCCAACAGACACTGCCCCACCTGCTACACTTAGTGCTGATGGTAAGGCATGGTTTATTCATCCTATAGCATTATTTAATTTCATCCCAAAATTTTGTATAACAGTTGATATGTTAAAGCAAATTTTCACTTATGTATCAAATAATCGGCTAGATTTATTACAATTCATAGTAAATGATATTAACGTTCATATGAACGAATATAGACTTAATACACCTCTCAGATTAAGTCATTTTTTTGCTCAAATTAGACAAGAAGTTGGCTCATCACTAAAAACTGAAGAAAATTTTACTTATAGTGTTAGTGGATTAAAAACAACATATAAATATTTTAAAAATAATCCTGAAGATGCAATAAAACATGGTTATCCTGACGGCTCTCCGAAAAATTTAAGAATTGTATCGAAGGAGAGCCAAAAATTTGTTGCGAATAAAGCCATGGGAGATAGATTAGGAAATCTTGGTGCAAATACGGATGATGGTTGGAATTTTAGAGGAAGAGGATTAAAGCAGTTAACGGGTAGGAATAATTATGTAGATTTTGCAAATGGATATCAGGAAATTTGGGGCGGGGAGTACATTGATTTTGTTAATAATCCAGATTTATTACAGACTCTGCCTCACCTGCCACACTTAGTGCT
>NZ_AWGA01000025.1 GCF_000471645.3 Candidatus Schmidhempelia bombi str. Bimp
CAGGTTTTGCCTGCTTAAGTCAATTAACCGAAACTGGCGTATATTCTCGTTTAAACCAGTTAACCTCTTTGTTAACAGAAGGGCTAGCTAATGCAGCAAAAAAATATAACGTGCCATTAGTGGTTAATCGAGCAGGTGCTATGTTTGGTTTATTTTTTACTGATCGTGCTGAAGTGACCACTTATGAAGATGTAATGAGCAGTGATGTTGAATTATTTAAAAAATTCTTTCACTATATGCTAAATAACGGTGTATACTTCGCACCCTCTGCTTTTGAGGCGGGGTTTATATCTCTGGCTCATAGCGAACAAGACATAGAGAAAACGGTTGCTGCAGCCGAACGTTTTTTTGCAATGCAATAAATAACATAGATTTTTGATAGTATATTAAAGTTAATAAATATAGGGTTCCATATGATTAAACCACTCGCAGAAGGTGAAATTGCTCCTCAATTTTCACTTCCTGATCAGGACGGCGAACTTATCAACTTAAATGAGTTCGAAGGACAACGCGTTCTTATTTATTTTTATCCAAAAGCGATGACACCTGGTTGCACCGTTCAAGCTTGTCATCTTCGTGATAATTTAGATGAATTTAAAAAGTATAATGTGGCCATCATTGGTATCAGTACGGATAAACCAGAAAAATTACTTCGTTTTGCTGAAAAAGAGTTATTAAATTTTGAATTATTATCCGATGAACAGCATGAAGTTGCGCAACAATTTGGTGTATGGGGCCAAAAAGAATTTATGGGAAAAACTTACGATGGTATTCACCGGATCAGTTTTCTAATCGGCAGCGATGGTAAGGTTGAAAAGATATTTAATAACTTTAAAACGAGTAATCATCATGAGATGGTCTTGTCTTACTTAAGAGAAAACGATAGCAAATAAATAGCATTTTATTGATAAAGGGAAGCTTATAAAACTTCCTTTTATCACTCATTAAATTGGTTGGTTTTTTCGTCTATTGGCCACGATATAATAATCGCTTTAATCAATGTTGCTAATGGGATAGAGAAAAATACGCCCCAGAATCCCCACAAACCACCAAAAATAATAATAGCGACTATAATCACTAACGGATGTAAGTTTAGTGCTTCTGAAAATAAAATAGGCACAACAATATTGCCATTGATTAAGCCTATAATTAAATAGGTCGCCATAAAGTAACCAAATTGAGTACTTATTCCCCATTGGAACAACGCCACTAATACTACTGGTAAAGACGCTATAACCATCCCCACATATGGAATAATGATTGACACGCCAACGGCTACAGCAAGTAATAAACCATAATCGAGTTCAAAAAAATAAAATGGTACATATATCATGGTAGTAAGAATAATAATTTGGGAAAATGTTCCTTCTATATAATTACTAATCTGTTGATTCATCGTATTGGCTACTGATAGCATTAAATTACGATCTTTAGGTAAATATCGCCAACATGCATCCATAATTATTTGTTTATCTTTAAGTAAAAAGAAGATAATAATGGGAATAATTACAGCGTTAATCAAAATGGAAATAAAGCTAAATAAAGATGAAATAGAGAATTGAACGATTGAATTCCCCGCCTCTATAGCTCGGTTTTTTATATTATTAATGGCGGTATCAAATAGACTAATATTCATTAGTTCGGGATATTTTTCTGGTAAATTTGATAGATAATAGTTAAACGAGCTCAACATCGTTGGAATATTGGTGACAAAATCGGTAATTTGCTGCCAGATCAGTGGCAATAATATAGCGACGATTAATAACATCAACGATAAAAAAATAAATAATATCATCGTTACTGCAATGGTACGAGCAAAACCTAATGAGGTCAGCCAAGAGACGGGTTTTTCCAATAAATAAGATAAAACAATAGCAATTAGTAATGGCGCTAAGATAGTATGGAAAAAATAAATAATTATGAATAACAGAATCAAAACCACCGTTAAGGCAATCGCATTAGGATCACTAAAACGGCGCTGATACCAGTCCATAAATAATTTAAACATTGCTTACCTATTTTGAAATATGAGTTTAACCGCTTAATTTTTATGTTACACCATCTTGGTAAAAGATGATATTAATCCCCTATGTAAATGTTTGATGAAATCTTACGCTAAGTTAGTTTGAATTATTATCTTTATAAATAAATTTTTCTAGTTAATTAAAACTATATACATGTATATTGAATAACCATATTACTGTTTTATTCTTTAGTCGCTTTTAGTAAGAAATGGCATTAATAATTGTTTATTATTACTTGCTAATACCTGCTTCATTCACGATTAAAACCGCAAATAAAAATCCTGTAATAAATGTTTAAATTGTGATGTATAACTATTATCAATATTGCGCATACAAAGTTCAGATTCATTTAATTGACAAGGCTGCAATACTAAACTTATCAATGCTAACGTATAGGTATGTTGCTGATTATATTTTACATGTAATAGGCGTTCAACAAACCAACCGTGTTGTTTAGCCTGAGTAATAAATGCAGAAAGAATTTGCCAAGGTAGGACTAAACAACACCGTCCTTTATCAGTTAACATCTGTTTAGCACTCGTTAATAGTTGTACATGATCTAATGTAGAGGTATAACGTGCTTGCTGGCGATCCATATTGCGACAATCAACCGCAGTAGTAAAATAAGGGGGATTACTAACAATCAAATCATAATCATTGCGATGTCGTATTGCATAAAGATTAACATCATCATGAATAATAGACATTGGCTTAAACGGTGAAGCATTATTATTTTGCTGACATTGTTCAATGGCATTTTGATTAATATCGATGGCGTCAATTTGACTATCCGTATGCTTAAGACGTTGAGCTAACATCAGTGCAATAACGCCACACCCCGTACCAATATCTAACACCCGAACGGGGGTAGGCGTAATTGAAGCCCAAGCACCTAAAAGTACGCTATCAGTTGTAATTTTCATCGGACTTTTATCATGTGCGACAAAAAATTGTTTAAAAGTGAAACCATTGTTCTTTAAAGATGTAGTCATTATTTAACAGGATCTATCAATAAAAGAGCATATTATACTGATTTATTTTATAAAATTGGATAAATTAAATGGGTATTGTCTTGTTTAGATAACCAAACAACAGATTGCCCATTGCTGTGTCATTTTGGGATATTGTAACGATGATTAAGTGTTGAACATCTCGCTAAATAATCGTTCTCGTTGTTCTTTTTGCTATGTTGTTTAATATGATATGTCGTTTTTTAATAATAGCATCGTCTAAAAAAACACTAACTTTGCCTCTTTAGGTATTCTCGAGAATAACTGCGTACATTTAATAAAAGATACTAAATTAAGATCTGATTACATATCGCTACACAATTATCGCTATTTCTCCGCCTAAATATATCTCGAAATAATTCACGATTTATTTTTTAGTCATGGAAGTTTATAAAGATTTGAAAAATTCCTTTATAAGGTTAAGGGATCTTATCCTCCCCATTACTAAATAAAGATACAAAACAAGTATGGTAACAAGTGAGCCTGAAAAAATAATTAATGCTGAAGATATAAGTGATAATTGCTCTTTAGTTATAGGTATTGTGGATTATCAATAACAGTTATCTTTTTTAAATAAATAGGATCGGGTTAAATGCTAGGTTACTAGAGATATTGTCTTAAGGATATTAGCCATAGCTCAACATGGGCTAATATTAATTACATCAAAATATGTAATTTAACATCGATGATGGAAAGATGTATAGGTAACTAAATAAAACAATGAAGTGCTCCATACAGGTATCAATAAATAATATTATTTTTAAATTTATTTATCATTATATTGAGCTATTTTTCATAATAAAAATGCGAGTAACGAAATTAATCACTTACTTACTATATAGCTCAATAGTAAATTAAACGCATAGTCATTTAATTACCTATCATTTTTTCGTTAAAAACTGGATGCGCTATTTGCTTAACTTGACTAAATATTTATATTACCAGAAAATGATAAACTATAGGCTAATTGCTGAACAGCATAAAATAGATACAATTAATAAATTTAGGTTTAATAAAGTATTTTATTTAGCAAAAACCTTACTATAGAATGATTCATTCTCATTTAATAAATATAATCAATAGGAATAATGTATTTTGGTCAAGCAAACATATAGTACGAGTCAAATAGTATTTATCGGTATTACACTATTTTCACTCTTTTTTGGTGCAGGGAATCTTATTTTTCCTGTCATGTTAGGACAGCTTTCTGGTACTCATGTTTGGACAGCTATTTCTGGTTTTATTATCACTGGTGTCTTATTACCTTTGCTCGGTGTGATGGCGTTGGGGTATTCGGGCGAAAAAGATTTCCTTAAACTCTGCCAACGTCTAGGTACTGTTTTTGGTTTAATTTTTGCAACTACGCTCTATTTGGCTATTGGCCCCTTATTTGCCATGCCTAGAACAGGTAGTGTTTCGTTTGAAATGTCAATCAAACCATTTATAGCTTCACAACATGAATCAATCTCTTTAGCTATTTTTACATTGCTCTATTTTAGTGTGAGTTGTTTATTATCTATTAATCCAACCAAAATAGTAGCGATTGTTGGAAAATTTTTAACACCAATTATGCTACTATTTATTGCTATTCTAATTATTTACTCCGTCTTCCAACCGATGGGAGAAATGCAGCAAGCATTGACTAAAGAGTATATTAATCAGCCTTTTTTCAGTGGTTTTACTGAAGGTTATCTTACTATGGATACCTTAGCTTCATTAATTTTCGGTATTATTATTGTTGATAATATTAATCGTATTGGTATTACAAATCGAACTCATGCTGTAAAAACGTGTTTAAAAGCTAGTATTATAGCAGGCTGTTTATTAGGTTTACTTTATATCTGTTTGGCTTATCTAGGCGCAAGTTCAGTACAGACAACAGGCGTGCTAAAAAATGGGGGAGAAGTTTTAGTTAAAGCGGCAATTCACTATTTTGGTTCATTAGGTACGATTATTTTAGGCGTAATTGTTGTATTAGCTTGTATTACTACTACAATTGGATTGACGATTGCATGCGCTAATTATTGTCATAAATTAATTCCTGTTATTTCCTATAAATGGTATGTGATCTTATTTTCAATTGCTAGTATGCTTTTTGCAAATGTGGGATTGAACCAACTAATTTCAATTTCAGTACCTATTTTATATATTATCTATCCATTAACCATTGTGTTGATTGTTTTACTCTTCACTCATAACTTATTTAAAGGCAAAAAAGCGGTATATGTGGGTGCTATGTACTCAACATTAATTGTTAGTCTCTTCGATGGACTTAATGCGGCTAAGTTATCAATTGATGTCGTTAATCAACTCTTTAAACAATATTTGCCTTTCTATTCTGCGAGTTTAGGCTGGACTTTTATGGCGATAATTGGTGCTATTATTGGATATCTATTTGATATTATTTATAATAAAAAATAGCCATTATTAAAAGAATCAGTTAATATGCTGATTCTTTATTGCTTTTCAAATCAATTTCCATTTCTTGATCTTGTCGCATAAGAGCAGCTAAGAATCAGTTTTTTTAAGGATTATTAATTGTATGTCTACCGTAAATGAAAAACTTTCATTAATCAAACAAAGTATTACTACTATTCCAGATTATCCAAAACCAGGGATTATGTTTCGTGATGTAACTAGTCTATTACAAAATCCACTTGCATTTCATGCAACGATTGATTTATTTGTTGAACACTATCGCAATAAAAAAATTGATAAAGTGATTGGTACCGAAGCGAGAGGATTTATCTTTGCTGCACCTATTGCATTAGCATTAAATATTCCATTTATTCCAGTGAGAAAACCTAATAAGTTACCTCGAGAAGTTTATCGAGAAGAATATCAGCTAGAATATGGTTCTGATACGTTGGAAATGCATACTGATGCAATCAGCCAAGGCGATAACGTTTTAATTATTGATGATTTGTTAGCGACGGGTGGTACCGTTGCCGCTACAGCAAAACTAGTTGAAAGAGCTGGTGGCATAGCTAAACATGCTGCTTTTGTCATCAATCTTCCTGAATTAGGTGGTAAAACGAAATTAGAAGAGTTGGCAATTGAGTGTTTTGATCTGGTTGAGTTCACTGGGCATTAATATGAATTGAGTAATCATAACTCAAGTATTGATACAAAATTGAACACTTTCACATGATAAAAAAATAAAAATATTTTATCTAATTTGTCTGTTTTTACAAAAGCTTTGTACTTTAGTACAGCTAGATTTATTTTGTTATTAGATTCATAATAGTCGTGAGCATGGATGTTCAATTGTTCAAACAGATAATCAGAATCAAAAGATACTCTTCGGAGTATCTTTTTTTGTCTTTATATTAACGAGATAGTGAATTACATAACGATATTCGTATTTAGACGCCCCTCTTTTTGTGATAAAGTGATTTTTTTAAAAAAATCATATTATTTTATAGGTTATCTATGCAGTTACATTATCAAATTGAAGGTGAGGGCGAGCCAATAATACTTTTACATGGATTATTCGGTAGTTTAAGTAATTTGGGTGTATTAACACGTCATTTACATAACCACTATCAAACGATTACTGTCGATTTACGCAATCATGGACTTTCGCCTTGGTCATCAGAAATGAGTTACTCACTTATGGCTGATGATATAAGTCAGCTTATTGAAAAATTAAAATTACAGCAAGTAACCGTTATTGGGCACTCTATGGGGGGGAAAATTAGTATGCAATTACTCGCCAACTTACCTGAAGCCATTAAGCAAGTTATTGTATTAGATATCGCACCCGTCAACTATCCACTTAATTTACACCAAGACGTGTTTATGGCATTAGATGAGTCAATAAAATCAGGTCTGTCGGATAGTAAAGCTATTATAGCGATAATGCAACACTATATTAGTCTACCTGTCGCCCAGTTTTTATTAAAATCCTTTAAACATGGTAGTTGGTTATTTAATTTTAAAGCGATTCGAAATAACTATACCTATTTAGCTGGTTGGCAAACAATTGAAACTTGTTACAAACCAATTTATTTCCTGAAAGGCAGTCATTCCGATTATATTAAACCATCATATCATCAAGATATATTAGAACAATTTCCACTTGCTCAAATTTTTACGATAGACGGTGCGGGGCATAATGTGCATGCAGAACAACCACAACAAGTACTCAATATTATTGATAGCATTCTTACTTCAACAACCAATTAAAATTGAGTTTGAATGTTAACTACCCACGGTTGCTAAGTTTTCGCAATAAATGATTTAATTTATTAAGTTTTTGATAAAAAGCTTAAAAAAAGGGCACGCTCCCTTTTCTATTATTTTGTGACTTGTTATTGTCAGCAAGTATAAAGGAACACATCGACGGTTTGGTTATATGTGTCACTAAGCCACAGCAAGGAAGAACGATGAAGCTATCTGACAAACACAACAATACTATCAATCATGAACAAAAAATAGTTGATGAAGATGAATTAATCTCAATGGATACGGAGGAAGAACAACTTCCCTCCAAATCTGCGGTAATCTATCAACGTATTTTACTCGAAGGTGATCATGAATTAAATCGACCAAGTGGCGCATTAATTTTATCAGCGGTTGCAGCTGGTCTTACGGTAAGCAGTTCAATGATCAGTAAGGCCTTCTTGCAAGTCGCTTTACCTGGATTTGCTTATAGTCATTTGATAACTAGCTTTGGTTACACGGTTGGTTTTGTATTAGTTATTTTAGCTAAACAACAATTATTTACTGAAAATACGGTGACGGCGGTCATTCCATTAATGAGTCGTCGTTCTTGGCATAATCTATTTCGGCTGATGCGTTTGTGGGGATTAGTATTGCTTGGTAATTTATTAGGTACTTTTAGTATGGCCTTAGCCCTCTTTTATTTGCCTGCTTTTTCAAACGAAGTCGATATGGCCTTTGTGTCATTAGGACAACAGGTTATGCAAAACTCAGCTTCTGAAATGTTTAATAAAGGTATTTTTTCTGGATGGCTTATTGCCACAATGGTTTGGATATTGGCCAATATTAAAAATAATCAATTAATTATCATTATATTAATTACTTATTTCATAAGCCTAGCTGATTTTACCCATATTGTGGTTGGCTCCACTGAAATATTTTATCTTTATATCGCGGGCAAAATCTCTTTTATGCAAATTATATATCCCTTTGCAATACCCGTGTTACTTGGCAATATTGTTGGTGGCACATTAATTTTTACTATTTTGTCACATATTCAAGTACGCAGCGATATGACAAATTTTATTAAATAGAGCTAATAGAAAAATTATTTATGAGTAATAACGTTGATTTCTATTTTTACAATATCTAAGGTATCTATTACAATAAGGGGAGATAATTTGAAACGATACTGAGCATGATAGTAACCCTAACTTCCCCTTTTCAATATCAAGAAGAAATTAAAAAAAGTCGATTTATTGTTAATGCCTTACCCATCAGCAGTGAAGAACAAGCTAGGCATCAACTTCAGTTTTATTGTGATAAAACCGCAAATCACAACTGCTGGGCTTGGAAAATAGGCGATCAATATCGTTATAGTGATGATGGAGAACCTGCAGGTACCGCAGGTAGACCGATATTATCCGCTATAGAAAATAATAACAGTGACCATCTGCTTGTGATTATTACCCGTTTTTTTGGTGGAATTAAGCTTGGTGCTTCTGGATTAGTCCGTGCCTATGGTGGTAGTGCCGCCCGTTGTTTGCAACAAGCGCCATTAACCCCCATGATTATTCGTAAAGCCTATTTATTTCGTTGTTATTATAATGAATGGTCGATATTTGAACACCTTTTATCAGAATCAGATAGCATCATCGATAATATAGATTTTCATGCTGACGGTATAACGGCCTCTATACAGTTACCGCTTGAACATATAGCAAGGTTACAAACGTGTTTAAGTGATTTAACCAAAGGCCGCGAATCCCTTATACCCTTATGCTAATGCTTATTTTTGATGTTAATTTTAATTAACAATAAGCATTTAAGTTATCTAATAACAATACACCTTATTTCCCAAATACTAATAAGCAAATCTATATATTGATTATTTATAAATATAGTGGCTAATAATCTAATAGAAAGAACGAATCATCTTTTTTGCTATAAATTCATTATCAGTCTTTTATATTATCTGGCTAAATTTGATCGATTAACCATTTATTAAAAAGCGGTTTTCGGGAAGCAATGGCATCGGCCCATCGAGTTGGTTCTGGCAAACGGTAACCACGTAAAAGACGTTGTATCCAAGTTAATGCAGTCGTATCAGAAATACGATGACCAAGTGAAATATATAACGGTTTACAACGTGCTTTACTTTGTAGAACAAAGCCTATTCGTTCATGGTCATCCATTAATGGTGTACTGCTACCTACTTCTGATGATAGTATCTGATGTGTTCCACATAAACGCCGCTTAGCAACGCCTATCGTTGGTATATCAAGCAGTAAACCCAAATGGCTAGCAATGCCTAATCGTCTTGGATGTGCAATACCTTGTCCATCAACGATGACTAAATCGGGTTTACAACGAAGCTTTTTCCAAGCAGCAACTAAAGCGGGATATTCTCGAAAGGACAGGTATCCTGGAATATAAGGAAATTCAGTTGGTAAACGAGCTACCTGATATTCCAATAATGTCAAATCGGGATAATTTAGCACGGCTATTGCCGCTCGCGTTATTGCACCACCATCTTCAAAGCCAACATCAGTACCTGCAATCAATGTTGGTGTCACAAAATCAAGAACATCATAACGGATAACTCGCTCAGCATAATCTAATTGTATGGCTTTTAACTTTTGTATATCAATTTTCATCCTGGTTAACTTTATAAAAATAGAATAATAAGTGATTAAGTCTGTTTGTTGTCTTAAATATAACCTTATTTAGTATGAATGAACAGCTAAAAAAGTTTTGCTTGTCCTTCTAGGTAAGCTGATTTTTATTATTTTAATAAATAGAATATGACTAGAAAGTGAATTATATAGATCAAATTATTGTTTAAAATCGTTGGCTATACGCTAATTAATCCTTAATCATAGGGAGCAATAGATAAGATATGAATATAATCCAATCATAAGATTAAAACATGACGAAAATAAGATAATCAGTTAGAATGTCCGTTTTATTTTCATCAAGATAGGAATAAATGATGACAGATACAATTCCAAATTGCCCTGTTTGCGCTTCTGAACATACATATCATGATGGCGCATTTTATGTTTGCCCTGAATGTGCTCATGAGTGGGACCCGAATAGTGAGATTAATCAAGACAGTGACAAATTAATCGTCAAAGACAGCAATGGTAATTTACTTGCTGATGGAGACGATATTATTTTAATCAAAGATTTAAAATTAAAAGGATCGTCTACCGTGTTAAAGAAAGGTGCTAAAGCCAAAAGTATCCGCCTTGTGGATGGTGATCATGAGATTGATTGCAAAGTAGATGGTATGAAAATAATGCTAAAAGCTTGTTTTGTTAAAAAAGCTTAATTTGTTTACTACTTTTGAGGGTTGTGTTTCGATTATAATTAAATATAGTCGGAATTCAACTTTTTATTATCCGGTACTATTTTTAATCGATTTTAATAAATTCAATTTTATTGTCTAACAGACTTCCTTTTTTTATCTAATTAATCCTATAATAAATTTCGTTCAACTAATGTTTACCTATTATGCTAACTTATAGAAACGCAGAACTTAGTGATTTACCTTTTATTGTTGACGTCTATAATTCAACGATTGCTAGTCGTATGGTAACGGCTGATCTTTATCCTATTCAAATTGAAGATCGTCTAAAATGGTTTCATCAACACAATCCAACGACGAGACCATTGTGGATCATTTATCAAGCCGATCTCGCTTGTGGTTGGGTTAGCTTATCCTCTTTTTATGGACGCGCTGCTTTTAACAAAACGGCAGAAATCAGTATCTATTTACATCCTGATTTTAGAGGACAACAGTTAGGAGAGCAGATTATTACTCATGTTGAAAAACAATGTCCTTTATTTGGTATTGAAACCATTCTAAGTTTTATTTTTCATCATAACTATCCCAGCGTTAAATTATTTTCTCGTCTAGGTTATCAACAATGGGGACTCTTCCCTGAAGTGGCTGAACTTGATAATACTAAACGTGATTTGGTTATTTTTGGTAAAAAATTGCTGAATAATAGAGCAAAATAAATGGTTTTGCTTCAAAAATGAGAACTAACGTAATTAAATCCTTGAAAAATAACATAGGTAAGTTTAACATCCTCCACAGTAATATTTAAATTATGTAATAATAAACCAATCATTATGTTAGGAGACGTTAATGTTCGGCTTTTTTAAGAAGAAGAAAAAAGAATTATCACTTTATGCAGTATGTGATGGTTGTGTTAAAAACATTGATAAAGTTAATGATCCTGTTTTTGCTGACAAAATTATGGGGGATGGTTATGCTATTGCACCCCAAAAAGGTAAAATTTCTGTGTCATCACCAGTGAAAGGACGAGTAATGAGTGTTTTTCCAACTAAACATGCTATTACTTTTTTAACTGACGAAGGGGTAGAGTCATTAATCCACATGGGCATAGATACTGTTGCCTTAAATGGTGAAGGTTTTTCGGTATTTGTAAAAGAAGGTGATACTGTTGATGCCAATACGATTATCGCTGAAATGGATGTCGATTATATTACTAGCCAAGGAAAAGATACTGATATCATTATTGTCTTTACTAATTTAGAAAATGCTCAACATGTTGAATTAACTGCTACGAGCGACGTTAAGCGTAGTCAAGCTATTGGTTTGATACCTCTTAATTAAATATCCTATTAATTGGAATAGTAAAAAAGTAAAATCACGTATTAACGTGATTTTACAATTTATAGCATCATTACCTCTATACTATTTTTATTCATCATTTTATAGAAGGAAATACCAATAATAAAAACATAAAAAATGTTGTTAATGTAAGCTGAAAATTTACAATTAAAATTAGATAATTTACATCATTAACTAGAGAAATAAATAGCTCTAGTGCACAAATGAAGTCATATCAATTTGCTAAATCATTTACCATCTAAATGATAACTAATCGCTGATCATTAACTATATTCAATTATATAAACCATTTTTATCATAAGTAGATCTCATTTTATACTATAAAAATCACCTATCCTATTATAGGTTTATAGGTAACATGATTTAAATACAATTATTGATAATGATTGTTATTCTTATATTTTTAAAGTCTGTTATCTCAATGACATTATAGAATACGGCAGGTATATTTGATAACAATAAACTATTATTAACGACTTTTAGCGTTGTATCCTAAATTTTGGAAAAAGGATAAGTGCATTTATTTATAATAAGGAAATAAAAAATTATTATGCAATCACAACCTACTAATATTATTGTTTTAGAGTTTAAAAATCGATTACAAGAAATAATGCACGGATTAAATGTTTCTGCATTTGCTAAAAAATGTGGTATGTCGGAAACGGTTATTAGAGATTATTTATCAGGTAGAACGTTTCCTTCACTTAATCGGTTAGCTACGATTGCCGAAAAATGCGATGTATCTTTCTGCTGGCTAGCGACAGGGCATAATCTCCAAGATATTCCCATCAAAAATCTAGAAAAAAATCATGATCAAGATATAGTTCGCATTCCTCTTTACCAAAAATCACCCATAAATAGCCAAATTAACACACAACGGAAAAAAAATGGTGATGCATTGCTAACAATGCAACGTACGATTTTAAACACATGGATTGAACAACGAGGTTTAGAACTAAGCCATCTAATTTCTTATCGAGCTAAAGGAAAATTAATGCATCCTGATATTCAAAATAATGATGGACTAATCATTAATACCGATTATGATGAAATCATTGATGGTGAGATTTATTTACTTGAATATGAAGAAACGACTTTAATTCGAAAACTTCAGAAGATAACCGAAGGATGGTTACTATTAAGTAATGATGATAAACATGCCACGATAAAAGTTGATAATACTAATATTCAAAAATTCAAAATAATAGGTAAAGTCGTTCTAATTACTCGTAATGTTTATTGATATAACAATATTTTTTAATCATGAATTAATCCAAGGTTTAATTCATGATTAAACGTTTTTCCAATTTCTTTCAGTTATCGATTAAAAGTCAATAATTCCTTTTATAAATTGCAATACCGTAGTCAATGATTATAAATAATCCTGTTTAATAAAAATATTTTAATAATGATCTTAAATAAATTAAAAACTAAAAATTAATTTACAAAAAGAGAGAGATGTTACAGAAAAAAATAGAAAAAGATTAAAATAACGACAAATAAGCGTAAAAAAACAATTTTTTTGGAAAAAAATTGTCAAGATACTAAAAGCAAACTATAATAATCTATAGTTAAAGCTTATTTATGTTTTAAATTCTTTTCTAAAATACTAATAACATTGAGAAGTTGTTATGAAACGACATTACTATATTGGCAAAATTTTTATTGCTGTAATTATTATTGCCTTGACTTTAAAATCGGGGTCATTTTTTCATGAATCTAATGCATATAAATTATTTTGGCCAAAGATATCTAAGTCTTATTTGAAATATTAAAATTACTTCTATCCCTTATAAAATAGGACTGGAACCTATTAATTAGTCCGATACTTATCGGACTATTTTTTTACAATAAATAATTAGTTAGCTAAAGATTAACCAATTGAATGAATAAATTAAAAATAATTATTGACTATAAATTCTATAAGCGTAAAATACGCACCATATTAAGTCAACGACGAAATGCACTAATGAAATTTCATCTTGACGAGATGCCCGGGTGGTGAAATCGGTAGACACAAGGGATTTAAAATCCCTCGACCTTTTTGGTCGTGCGAGTTCAAGTCTCGCCCCGGGCACCATCAAATAGACTCTTCTTATTACGCGGGAATAGCTCAGTTGGTAGAGCACGACCTTGCCAAGGTCGGGGTCGCGAGTTCGAACCTCGTTTCCCGCTCCAAATATTCATATACAGATATCCAGTAACATTTATAACTTACAGATAATCAAAGTACGTATTTTATCATTTTTTAGCAAAACGATTGAATTGTAACTAAATATCCATCACTTTCCAATTAAAATACGTTGATAGTAATTACCTCACTGAGTTTAATTCTACTGCGTTTTTTGCATAGATCGACCTCTTGATGCTTTCTATTTTGTTAATTTTACTTTTTTGTTTCATTTGTTATTAAGGCTTAAATTGGTGACAAAAATGTTTTATACATAGTCATTGCTATATTTTTCTAATAGCACAAACAATACAGGCAAATTCGACCTATCCACAACAAGCTATCATAGATTGACATTAAAAAAGCATTTAAAAAACAATCGATCATCCGAGCTTAAAAATGGATCAAGTGTAAAAACATTTCAGAGAAACGGGACATAAGACGGTAAAAAATCACACTGTTATTTGCTTAACACGCTTTACAGATTTATTATTCCAACACCTTATATAATAACTACTATTAAAAGTGATTTGGCTAAGACATTAGGTTAATGTTTAGCTATCTTCATTAAAAAATGAATATTACCATAAAAATATTTTATTTATTCTTTAATAGAATCAATTATTAAACATCATTTTAATAGATGAATAATCCTAAGATGTGCTTTAGTACAGTTTTTCAGATTATCAAATAAACATATAATATAACGCGCCATTTTTATTAAAAATACAATTGAGCCATTAAGTTTAATCTACCATTTAGATAAGTTAATAAGATAAAAAAACGCAAGGAAAAATGATTTTCCTTATACGATATAAATTAAATTGACATATAAAGAATTCGACATCTTATAAAAAACGATACGGTTTAATTCAAAAGGCTTTTCGGAATAAGGAAAGAAATAACCATGACCATCAAAAAAATAGACGATTTCACATTTCCAATAGGCGAACAACCACTTAGTCAAGACGCCTATTATAACGCCTTATCAGACGCAAACAGCGGCTTTTATCCCTTTGGTGCCAATGGCATATGGCATGGTGGTATTCATGTTGATGAACAGGTACTAAGTAAAATAAAATGTGACGATAAACTGCGCTGTATAGCACATGGCGAAGTAATTGCTTATCGCGTTAACGACGTTTATCCAAAGATGGTATACAACGACAATATTGAACTCGAAATCCCCTATCAAGCCCAGCAAAAAGTAGCATATTTTTCAACGGGTTTTACTTTAGTTCGGCACTGTTTAGCTATGCCTA
>NZ_AWGA01000104.1 GCF_000471645.3 Candidatus Schmidhempelia bombi str. Bimp
ATATGATTATGTTAAAATAAAAAATAATTTCTACCCACATCAAAGATATGGTCTTACCAAATATATACATCTTATCGATTTAAGAAAAGTATCACAAGAGTATTCACAGTATGGTCTAAAATATCGTTTTAATATTGATAGTAATCAAAAACGATATTTTATGAATGGCGATACTTTGGCGAGTTTTTTTGGTGCAATGTTAGAAGTTAATTTTAATGATATCAGTTGTAATGGTTTTAGCACTATTGAAGGCGGCTCAGGTGTGAGTAAATCTCATTATAATGGATATCATGGTGATTTTAAATATTTAAGAAAAAGTGGCATTTTAACTAAAGGAGCTGGGACTAGCCTTTGTATAGATGAACAACCTGAATTATTAGATGTAAAACGTCAAAATCAATGGAATGATGCATTATATAAATTTGGTTGGACAGATATGCTTGGTTGGAGTTATACCTTAAACGGAGTCAAAAAATTTCTCAACCATATAAAAAAAGATACAAAAAACCACAATCATCACTTACATGTGCAATATTATGATATGAAAAAAGTGGAAGAAATCAAAAAATGAAATATTTAGCTTATCCTATTGTTATTTACCTAATAATCTTCGGTTGTCTTAATACAGCGATGGCTGATAACATTAAAAATGATTTACATCATTATCAAAAGATAGATTTACCTTATTCTTCAAAGAAAGCGGAAAATTACTATTATTGGGATGATAAAACAGGTGAATTACACTTAGCATCTAATAAAAAAATGCCCTTTCGTTTTAATTCTACAGAATATTCATATGCGCCAAAATTACAAAGGTTTATTAATAAAAGTAGCTTTTATTTTCCTGCGGTTTATTTTAAATACAAAAATATCTTATATAAGGGAATAACCTATATGTACTATAGCGATAATGATAATCCTATATTTATTTTTCAATTAAATAGTTACGATGCTAAAGGGCAGTTTATTGATGCGATTGTCTTAGATGAACGATTAAGTGCTGAAGGCGAGGCGTTATGGTGGAATGAGTTTAAGATACAAGCAAACGGCGAAATTTTAGTTAATCAAATGGAACAAACCTTAATTGATGATGATCCTAAATTTAAAAATGGTGACATTCATTTCCTCAAAAAATCGATATATCAAATGACTGCTTCAGGTAAATTTAAAAAAATGAAAGAAACAGTTATTAATGATATATAAAATTAATAAAAAATTTTTTCATAATCTATCTGCGTTTACAGATTGAACAAAGCATTAAGAGGAAATTACCATGAAAATATCTTATTTTATAGGATTGTTATTATTAATTAATGCACAGTTTTGTTATAGCCAATCTTTTATTATTGATAAAAAATATGCAGGAGCTCAGTTTGTTAAAGATATTAACGTCGGTGAATTAATTAATAGATGTTATAACTATGAACAATTTTGGGACGAGTTTACTACTAATCAAGAACGAGAAAATCATCGAACACTTTGCCCTTTAAATACTACTGAGGTTAATTTTAATAAACTATATGATCTAATAGATAAAAAAACGGTTATATACCGTGATGGTGATTTAGAACTGGTTATGGACAGAAAAAATGACGAAGTAACAAGCAATAATACAAAGATCCCCATTAAAGATATTGTTTATGAAGTGAATTTGTCGCTTGTTTATAAGCAACAAATCAAAGATACCATTACGCTAGCAAGCTACTCTTACAACCCTTACAGAGCTTTTTATTTAAATTCAACATATTACTATATTGATTCCAATGGCTCAATATACACATTGTCATTAAATGAATACGCTGATTATATAAAATCAGTGAAATATAAACATTATCAAATTGATAAAGAAAATTTATGTTTTAAGCAATTTGAGCAGGTTGAATAATAAGAATCGCTTAATGGCTTTAATTGAGAATAACGCGATGAAAAAATAAAAAATTCAACAGCATTTTATTTAAATTAGTCAATAAGGAATAATAATGTAAAAAAATAAGTCAATTTTTAATTTTATGTTTAAGCTGTTTTTTTGTAGTAATAGGTGCAGTTGGATTTACAATCAGACTAAAAAACCACTCACAGCCCCGATAGTTGAAATAACAGGAAAAGATAGCAAATTAGCCAAATCAAAAGGGCTAAGAGTAAGGGATAAAGATAAAAAAAATATTATTTCCATGCTACCCGAAGGAACGCAAATTAAAATATCCGGTACCAAAAAACCGAAAAACTTTGTTGAATTAATCGAAGTGGTTCGGGACGGACAACCAACTATTCCTTTACCAACAGAAACGACCTACGTTTATTTTGATTGTCTTGAAAAGGTAATTAGAGGCAAAAAATATAATGAAGTTGTGGTATTAGACAAACCATTTCCAATTGAAGCCGGTGATTTAGTCGGACATATTGGTCATAATGATGCTATTCCTAAAGAAAAAGATAAAGAGGGTAATTATATTGACATAGACACTCTCCCACTTGGAGAAGGGATGCAAAACAGCCACTTTAAACCCACATTACATGTTGAGTGTTTTACCTGTGAAGACTTACCCAATTACATAGCCCAAACTCAAGCTGAGACGAGAAAAATATCCGATGAAGAAAAAATATTATTTGCTGTATCAAAAGGGGTAAAAATACTAACGCAACCAAGCCAAGCAGACACAACGGTTGGTACACCATTTAAAGGCAGTAAAATAGAGGTAATAAGTAAAGAAACTAATATAAACTGGTTACAAATAGAAATAAATACCTCTGCAACTAACAAAAAATCATTATGGATTACCAATACTGATGAGATAGCAAAGAAAATAAAAGCTAATGACGAAATAAAATTACCTACAGAGACACCGGCATGGAGTAAGCACCCATTACAAGATAGTCAATTAACTAGTAGCAAACTGATTACTGACACACCGCTCTTACTTAATATGAGTGATAATAATATTAAAGCAAGAATAAATCGAGCCGTGGATGATAAAGAGACTTTATGGATTCAAATAGAAAAACCGCTCCAAATAGAAAAACCGCTCAACGAGATAACGATTTCGTCAGGTTGGATATCAACCAATAGCGAAGGTGTAAAGAAAGTAAGTTGCTGGGATTGGTTTGATTTTAAGCAAATTAAAGAAAATGCCAGTCTGAAAGAAATTTATCTTAGTGCTAAAAAAACCTTAAGCAGAAATAAGGATAATGCCTCACTTGAACAATACCCGCCAACAATAAAAGAGACATTAACACTATTAGACAAACAATACAGTGCTAACTCACCAAAATATGCGATGATAACAACGGACAGCTTTAAAGGGCTTATTGATAAGCCGGTATTAGCCTCGGCTCTTAGTCGCATATTAATCAATTATGAAAGTGAATGGTATGGCAAAGTTGACTCAGAAGGAAAATTGCCCAAATGGGAAGCGTTAAATAGTGAAATGACAGAAAATGCCAACAATGTACTGAATTATTTAACTAAAGGAGATGAAGCAAAACTTGATGCTTATATCAACACACTAGAAACAAGCAAACAACAGTCAGTAAAAAAAGGGATTGAAGAGCTAAAAAGAAAAATTGACCGATTCCCAAAAGACTACAAAAGCAATCCAAAGCAGAAGTTGACCCAAGGACAAATTGAAATTCATGAAAAAGTGCAAAAGTTAGAACAAAAGGTCATGGATTGGGAAAAAAGTAAAGAGAAAATCAAGAAAATGTTATGGTGGGATGATGTCACTAAAGGCTTAGCGAAGCTAAATCAAACAAACGGCACACAACCAGAAAATACCAACACAACTAATACCAAAGCCACCCCAACAGACACTGCCCCACCTGCTACACTTAGTGCTGATGGTAAGGCATGGTTTATTCATCCTATTGGAGCTCAAATATTCAATTATGGAAGTTGTATGTGTAACAAAGGTATAACGGAAGAACAATTTAGATCTATTATACCTGAGAATATTTTAATAAATGGATTATTTTATAAAATGAATAATGAACTAAAAAATATATCAATAAGCACATTTCTTTCAAAACTGAATTTATACTTTATTCAATATAACGTTACAAGCTGTTTGCAAAAAGCCCATTTTATATCACAAATATTATGTGAAAGTGACTTTTTTAAGACTACTGAAGAGTATAAAAATAGAGATGGTTCTACACCTAGCTATTGGAACAATTACAGTGGTGGTTCAAATTATCATGGCAGAGGTCTTATTCAAATTACTCATGACTATAACTATGAATCTTTTGGTAAATATATTAAAAACAATTCAATTAAAGATACTCCAGATCTTATATGTTCAGATTTGGATTATACAATAAGGTCTGCATTTTGGTATTGGATCCAAGGAAGCTCGTGGGGGAATATAAATGATATTGCAGCAAATAATGACTTTCTTAAAGTCACTATGGCTATAAATGGTGGATATAATCATGTTGTAGAAAGGAATAAAGCCCTTATAACTTTATATGAAAAATTTTGTATCAAAGATTGCAAAGTATATTATAACATTAAAGTTGATAATTATTCTTTTGCTACTAGTGCAATGATCAATAGTAAATGGTATAAAAATAACACATATAAAGTAAACCAAGTTGAAGCTGATTTAAATGATTTTTATATGAGTTTGCAAAACAGAGATTAAAATGAAAAAATTATTTGTTTTTATTATATTGTTTTATTTGAGTTTTCCATTATTTGCGCAAATATGTAAGGAAACTAAATCAAATGAGATTAAAGGTCAATTTATTAATGGTGATTATTTTGAGGGTAAATATAATTATTGTCGTTTAATTAACCCTAAAGAAGACAATATTTCACAAATTAATTTAAATATAAATGGAACAACCAATAGCTATATTTATGTTGGTGGAGGAAATCCAACAATTGAGACTTCAAATTTAGGGGTGATTTCTATTTTTGATAAGTTGGGAGGGATGGAAAGTCCTGCTAAAATAACTTATTTAACCCGCATAAATAAAAATTTAATCAAACTTGGGGAAATCAATTTGGATTATTCTCAGGGACAAGTCATTAATTATTCTATTGACAATGTTAATAATAAAATAGATGCCTTGAGTGCAACTTTCTTAGAAAAAATAAAGCAATCTTTTATAAATAATACTAAATTATCTTATCCTGATTATTTTTTATTACTTTTATTTGATTCAACCTTAGTAAACGATATTTCAAGTGATTGGATAAACAAATTTTATGCAAAATTAAATTTAATGCAGCATAGAGACCTCATTAATATTTACAGCCAAAATATATTTTTTAAAAATACGACGCTTTGTAATAAAAATAAAAATGAAAAAAATGCATTTGGATGCCAAATTAAAAATCGCAAATTATCATTATGTTATAACTATGTTAATTCAAATTTGTTTTATAGGTTTGGTACTCAGTCAAAAATAGAATTGGAGTTAGTGAAAGTAATTGAGGATAAAGACAAGAAAAATTCTATCATATCTTTTGCTAATAAAGATATTGATTATGTTGTGGATACAAAACCAGGTAAAGAAGGTATTAAAATAAAAAGAAAAGAGATACAACTGTACAATTTTCAATGTAATCCAAGTACTGTTGAGCCAATGATTTTGGATAGTTTTAATTAATAGTGAATATATAGGATTTCAAAAGCAAGAATAAATCGAGCCGTGGATGATAAAGAGACTTTATGGATTCAAATAGAAAGACCGCTCAACGAGATAACAATTTCATCAGGTTGGATATCAACCAATAGCGAAGGTGTAAAGAAAGTAAGTTGCTGGGATTGGTTTGATTTTAAGCAAATTAAAGAAAATGCCAGTCTGAAAGAAATTTATCTTAGTGCTAAAAAAACCTTAAGCAGAAATAAGGATAATGCCTCACTTGAACAATACCCGCCAACAATAAAAGAGACATTAACACTATTAGATAAACAATACAGTGCTAACTCACCAAAATATGCGATGATAACAACGGACAGCTTTAAAGGGCTTATTGATAAGCCGGTATTAGCCTCGGCTCTTAGTCGCATATTAATCAATTATGAAAGTGAATGGTATGGCAAAGTTGACTCAGAAGGAAAATTGCCCAAATGGGAAGCGTTAAATAGTGAAATGACAGAAAATGCCAACAATGTACTGAATTATTTAACTAAAGGAGATGAAGCAAAACTTGATGCTTATATCAACACACTAGAAACAAGCAAACAACAGTCAGTAAAAAAAGGGATTGAAGAGCTAAAAAGAAAAATTGACCGATTCCCAAAAGACTACAAAAGCAATCCAAAGCAGAAGTTGACCCAAGGACAAATTGAAATTCATGAAAAAGTGCAAAAGTTAGAACAAAAGGTCATGGATTGGGAAAAAAGTAAAGAGAAAATCAAGAAAATGTTATGGTGGGATGATGTCACTAAAGGCTTAGCGAAGCTAAATCAAACAAACGGCACACAACCAGAAAATACCAACACAACTAATACCAAAGCCACCCCAACAGACACTGCCCCACCTGCTACACTTAGTGCTGATGGTAAGGCATGGTTTATTCATCCTATAGCATTATTTAATTTCATCCCAAAATTTTGTATAACAGTTGATATGTTAAAGCAAATTTTCACTTATGTATCAAATAATCGGCTAGATTTATTACAATTCATAGTAAATGATATTAACGTTCATATGAACGAATATAGACTTAATACACCTCTCAGATTAAGTCATTTTTTTGCTCAAATTAGACAAGAAGTTGGCTCATCACTAAAAACTGAAGAAAATTTTACTTATAGTGTTAGTGGATTAAAAACAACATATAAATATTTTAAAAATAATCCTGAAGATGCAATAAAACATGGTTATCCTGACGGCTCTCCGAAAAATTTAAGAATTGTATCGAAGGAGAGCCAAAAATTTGTTGCGAATAAAGCCATGGGAGATAGATTAGGAAATCTTGGTGCAAATACGGATGATGGTTGGAATTTTAGAGGAAGAGGATTAAAGCAGTTAACGGGTAGGAATAATTATGTAGATTTTGCAAATGGATATCAGGAAATTTGGGATACCAAAGCCACCCCAACAGACTCTGCCTCACCTGCCACACTTAGTGCTGATGGTAAGGCATGGTTTATTCATCCTATAGCATTATTTAATTTCATCCCAAAATTTTGTATAACAGTTGATATGTTAAAGCAAATTTTCACTTATGTATCAAATAATCGGCTAGATTTATTACAATTCATAGTAAATGATATTAACGTTCATATGAACGAATATAGACTTAATACACCTCTCAGATTAAGTCATTTTTTTGCTCAAATTAGACAAGAAGTTGGCTCATCACTAAAAACTGAAGAAAATTTTACTTATAGTGTTAGTGGATTAAAAACAACATATAAATATTTTAAAAATAATCCTGAAGATGCAATAAAACATGGTTATCCTGACGGCTCTCCGAAAAATTTAAGAATTGTATCGAAGGAGAGCCAAAAATTTGTTGCGAATAAAGCCATGGGAGATAGATTAGGAAATCTTGGTGCAAATACGGATGATGGTTGGAATTTTAGAGGAAGAGGATTAAAGCAGTTAACGGGTAGGAATAATTATGTAGATTTTGCAAATGGATATCAGGAAATTTGGGGCGGGGAGTACATTGATTTTGTTAATAATCCAGATTTATTACATACAAATTATAAATATATAGTTCATTCTGGTGTTTATTTTTGGCTTAAATATAAATTATACAATATTGCAGATCAAGGTTCTGATGAGTCAACAGTAAATCTGATAACTGAAAAAATTAATCAATATACTAAAAGTTATAAAGATAGGTATAATCATTTTAAGGAAATATATGATGTCAAAAAAATCTTTCAAAATATTTAAAACTTTTAATCTTATAATATTCATTGTACTAAGCAGCTTTTCTTTTTTTTGCCATGCAAAAAAAGAACCGTTATCATTAAAAATATTACCAATTTTCTCTCCTTTTACCCAGCAGTACGAAGAAGATGATGAAGATGATAGCGGAGAATATTCTCATGTCTATTTGATTAATTTTTATAATGCAATTAGTACTGTTCATCCTCCAGTATTAGTAAATTACGATGGATTGAAATCAATATTGTTATTTGTTCCTGCAGATCCCAAAGATCCTGATAAGGGAAACCATCACCTTGTTTATAATCTTAATTTAGGTAATTTTAAACTAAATGAAGTTGGAACTATTTTCACCCACGAGATATTATCAATTTTTAGTTATAATCCTAATGAAGAAAATGCCATGATTTTTGTTCTTCAAAAAAATAAATCGGGAGAGGAAACTTTATATTCGAATATTCGATTTTCAGTTTTAAAAGAAGAAGGAGGATTATATATACAATCTTTTAAGACAGATAGAATAAGTATTGCCGGTTTAGATAACTGTATTGATGGTGGTATTGATTATTTGGGTAACAAACAAATATGTAAGTATAAAGACGCTTCATCGATAAGAAAATTTTTTGATAACATTATAAAAAATAAAAATTGATCGATTTCCAAAAGACTACAAAAAGCAATCCAAAGCAGAAGTTGACCCAAGGACAAATTGAAATTCATGAAAAAGTGCAAAAGTTAGAACAAAAGGTCATGGATTGGGAAAAAAGTAAAGAGAAAATCAAGAAAATGTTATGGTGGGATGATGTCGCTAAAGGCTTAGCGAAGCTAAATCAAACAAACGGCACACAACCAGAAAATACCAACACAACTGATACCAAAGTCACCCCAATAGACTCTGCCTCACCTACCACACTTAGTGCTGATGGTAAGGCATGGTTTATTCATCCTGTTCAAATTATAAGTATTGTTAATAAAAAATATCAAATAACTACAGACTTTCTTGAAAAAGTGATGAATAAAACTGGGAAGTGGTTTAATGGAAAAGGTGGAGGAAAAACCTTTGAAGAAAACTTTATTCTAAATTATCCAGATATTTATCAGATTGATAAAACTCTTTTTGTATCGCTATTAAATAGCTCATTGAAAAAATTTAATATTACAACTCCATATCAAAAAGCTCATTTTTTAGCACAATGTTTTCATGAATTGGCAGGATTTGAATCAACATTGGAGTTTTCCTCAGGAATTAACTATGAGCCAGATGTCCATAAAGATGCTATTAAAAATGGAAATACAAAAAAAGGGGATGGACCTAAATACAAGGGTAGAGGTTTGATACAACTTACTTGGAAGAATAATTATATTAAATTTTCCAAGTACGAAGGTGTTGATTTTGTAGCAAATCCAGATTTAATAGCACAAAATATGAAATACTCAATTGATGTATCTTGTTGGTTCTGGCGTTTTAATGGAGGTATATATAAAAAATATAATGCTAATGGAGATATTAATATACTTATTGATAATGAAAAAGATAATGTGACATTGGTAACGAAGGCTGTAAATGGCGGTAGAAACGGTTTGGAGCATAGAATTAGAATTTTTAATAAAATAAAAGAAGAATGGGAATTAGAGTAATGATTAAAAACATGAAATTATTAAAAATATCAATGTTATTTTTTTATTTCCTAGCGACACATTCATATGGAAGTATAGAGTTTAATAAAATAAAACAATCAATTTATCATTGTTTTGATAATAGTTCTGATTGTCAACATATTAAAGTACCCATTGAGTTGAATGATGAAATTGATGAGTCAATCTTATCAATTGACAAATTTTTTGGTCAAAATTATTTATTGATGACATTAAAATATAATTCTACACCAAATAAGTGTTATTCGCTTTATGAAATAAAAAATCATATTATTCAAGCTAAAGAGAAACAAATTTTAAGCGATGGTTCTCAGTTATGTGATTATAAGAAAACCAATGATCAATTAATTAATCGTTTTCTTGATGGAGGAAAGTGGTATGAAAAACTTTATAAAGAAAAGGAGAAATATTATCAAATAATATTAGAAGATCAATGTATTGGTTGTGATATGGTGCAGCGTAAAATTTATAATAAAAATTTAAATTATTTATTGGTGACAAATGAGCATAATCTTCTTGATAGAAAACCAATAATTAAAAAGATAGCTATTAAAAAGGCTTATTTATATGATGATGCTTTGGAAAACTCAAAAACTAAAATGTATTTAATTGAAGATGACAAGGTAGAATTATTACAGTACCGAGACGATTTTTATCAAATCCGATATTTAACTAAAACCCAGAAGTTAATTGTTAAATGGGTTCATTCTTCGGCTTTACAAGCACATTAATTTGACTATGTAAGAATAATATCTGAACAAATCAAAAAATGTTATGGTGGGATGATGTTGCTAAAAGCTTAGCGAAGCTAAATCAAACAAATGGCACACAACCAGAAAATACCAACACAACTAATACCAAAGCCACCCCAACAGACTCTGCCTCACCTGCCACGCTTAGTGCTGATGGTAAGGCATGGTTTATTCATCCTTTTTCGATACCAATGTTTAAGCATTGTTATTGTAATCGTGGTTTTGATGTTGCTGATATTTAAATGATGGTTAAACAATTAAGACAATCAGCTGGTTTAACTTCTTTAGAGTTATTTTCAAAAACTAATTGTAAGTTAGATGATAAAGATAGAACTTATGAACGTTTTACTGAAGAATTAAATCTAATGATGAAAAAATATAATATAAATACCTGTTTAAGAAAAATACATTTTATAGCTCAATCTTTTGTTGAATCAGATAAATTCCAAACTTTGAAAGAATATGGTAAAAGTCTTCCATATGATCCTTGGAGGGGGAGAGGTATAATTCAATTGACTCATGCTGGGAATACAACTGGTACTATAGGATATAAACAATATTTTGAATATTTGGGTAAGTTTGATTTTGAAAAAGATTATGAAGTATTAAATAGCGATTTACATATTGCAATAGATGTGGGGGGATATTTTTGGACAGTGGGAAAATTATTAAGTAAAGGAGAATATCTCAAAAGTGCTACCAAACTAAATGGAGAATGGCAATATTATAAAAAAACTAGATTGCCTAATTATACTACAATAGATATTAATATAGTTGCTGATAGGGACCATATAGAGCAGGTAACATATTTGGTTAATGGCGGATACAATCATTTGAATGAACGTATTGAATATACAAACAGATTAAAAGAGATTTTGGGTTATGAGGAATGTATTAATAAAATTTAAATCTATATTCGCTATCTATTTAATTATTTTTTCCGTGACCGTATATGCTGAAAAATTGATATTTAATATTGACCACAAGTTGGTTAATAAAGCAATTTTTGATACGGAAAATAACAGAGATTTTATTGCACTTTATCATAATGATAATTTGATCACAAAGATACCAAGTTTTGATGAGGATGGTGGTAATCGCTTTGAAAAAATATTAAGCCGTTATGATGAAAATAATTTAATAAGAATTGTGACTTCTTTTCCTGACAGAGGGTTCTTTAAGATTTATTATGATATCGAATTAAATAAACGTACTAATTTATATACACTTAATAAAGTAAGCTTTGAGATACAGCAATGGTCATCAGATGAAGAATTTATAGCAAAATATTGTTCTCATCAAACCAATATTAGTTTGGATAAATTAACTAAAAACGATGACTTATTTAAAAAAGTAAGACCTAGAGTTGATGGATGGGAAAATGGTAAAGTAAAAGGGAGTTGTGTTGAAACGCATAATCAAATCAATTATGACGATGCATATTCTTTAGTCATGAAATCTTATTTATACAATAAACCTGAAGTTAATGAACAAACAAAAATGTATTTAGTGAAAGGTGATATAGTTCATTTATTGGAGCAGAATAATACATTTTATTATATTGAGTATAATACCACTAAAAATAAAGTCATAAAAAAATGGCTTCATTGTTCAGCTATTGATGCTTGTAATAAACTTTGATTATGAAATTCACTAATTATTTGAGAAATAAATCAAACAAATACATTCACATGAAAAAGATTATAAGTGGTATGCAGTTACGTCTTTAGAGGAAGGGTATTATGAGTGGAAAGATCAAATTGATGATTTTCATCCAATGCCTTAATTTATTAGAATAAATTAATCTTGTTATTAAATAATTTATCGTCAGCGATCGAATATAATACCCTTGAGTACCTACGAATGGCATTAGTTAACAGTAAAAGTTTTTACAGTATTTGTGCTATGTTTACACTTTTTAGTACCAAAAAGATAAGGTCATAGGTTCATTTTATATTCAATAGGTGATTGATAATCTAAAGACGAATGAAGCCTATTGTCATTAAACTAATTCACATAGGGATTAAATTGTAGTCTAAGCTGTTCAAGTCAATCAAAAATCGTGTTTGACACAAATTCAGTTCACTGCATTAAATGTCGCTTCAGCAGCAGCATTAACATAGGAACATCCAATATGGCTTAGTGAACGCTGAATGCCAAATTTCTTTAAACATTTTATGGCGATCAATTTTGAATTGCCATTTTAACAGATTCTGCAACAGCAATATTCTTATTTAAATCACTGAATAAAGCGAAAAAATGGCAGTTATGGTTTTCTAATCGTCTAATGTTAAAATATTTCTAGATAAGTCGGGCAGGTGTTTAGATACAAATAAGGTGCTTCAGCTAACAAACTTAAATGAACAATCCTAATATCAACCATTAGAATACACAACTTTTAGTTATGTGGCTGCTTGTATCAATAATCTTAATAGATAAGACATAATCCGCTTATAATAAGCGATATCATCAAGTGACACTTGTCTACTTTTAATATATGATCAACAAAGTAAACAATCTATTCAATACCGCTAACTATAAATATATTACTAGCAAAATAAATACATTAAAATATATGATAGTCATGTTGCATAGTCAAAATATTACTATATAAGCAACTTAGCAAGAGCCTATAACACAACTAATCATCATTAATGGTATAAAAACTGGCAATATAATTAAACCTGCCACATCACCAATAATATCCTCACTCGCCTCCCTTTCATTTTTAGGTTTGATTAACACTGTAATAGGTTTTGGTAATAAATATTGATCAGATAAGGTATTTGCTTGCTTATAGACCTTGCCTTTTGTGTTAAATGAAACCTGATAATAATCCTCTTTTAAAACCCATTCTAGTTTATATTTCGTTAATAAATTTTTATTGTTTAAAACTGTTTTTTCTGGAATAAGGTTACGATACCAAATAGTAATTTCGTCATTTACATTTTCTTGAAAAATAGTGATAGATACTTTTTCAATATAATCTTTATATTCTGCTAGAAAATCACGATAGCTTTTAAACTTATTTATCGCATCGGGGCTTGTAAATTGGTATGAGTATGATTGTGATTCAGCAATCATGCCTGTTTTTTCATCGCTTTTTAATTTGATAATGGTATCACTACTGGGTAAAATTTGTGTTTGCTTATGTACACAGCCACAAAGACAAAAAATAAGAACAAAAACAAGCTTTTTCATCATCATTTTCCTACTTTAATATGTGAATAAGGATTGACTATCACCTGATGTTACTTTTTTTCACAAAATCATTTATTTTTATAAGAGCACTGCGAGCAGCAAAATTAAGTGGGATAAATTATCATAGCATATCAATCGAATTTTTGACGTATCTGTTTTGACTTGGCTAATCATTATGGATTCTGATTTTTAATATATGATTATCTTTAAGTCTCGATTAGTTAACCATAACTGATTTAGACTTAGTGTATTCTTAAGCCATTTAAAAAGATCTAAAAAACAAATTGATGAATATCATATCTAGATAGTTTTTATCGGGGTAATATTATTATGCTTTTCATCTAATAAAGAGATGTTAAATAATGTTCATAAATGACTCATTAATTAAAATGCCTGATTCAAAGGCAGGTTATCTTTATAAACTTATTGGTAGTTATTAAGATATAAAATGTCTTACCAAATTAATCCTAAACAGCTAAATGTCAAGTATATGGCATTTTATAAGAATGATAATCATAGTAATAGCATCACTTATAATTTAGCCTATTTGTCACGTTTGAATATATAAAATTTTAAGTATCATTCTGATCGTTTAACGATAATTTACCCAAATAGTAAATATTTACCCCCTGATTTTTCCCCACTTTTAGTGGTAAACTAAATTATTTTCTTCATCAGAGAGTTTATCTTCGTGTCAAAGATCTATTTTATTTATGCGGTAATGAATGCCGGTAAATCCACAGAATTATTGCAAATCAATCATAATTATCAGAGTAATAATATGCAAACCTTACTCTTAAAATCTTCAGTTGATACCCGTAATTCCGATACCGAGATTGTGTCTCGTCTTGGGTTACGTAAAGAGGCCATTCCGATTAATGATGATAATATTGATGTGATAGCAATGGATATTCAACAGAATAATTACCACTGTATTTTAATTGATGAAAGTCAATTTCTATCTAAAAATACTATTTTAAGATTATCCGATATTTGTGATGAATGTCATGTTCCAATGATGTTTTTTGGCTTAAAAACCGATTATACAGGCCATTTATTTGAAGGTTCAAAAACCTTATTGGAAATTGCCGATAATTTTCGTGAATTAAAAACGGTATGTTGGTGTGGTAAAAAAGCCACAATGAACTTACTAGAAGGGGCAAATGGTGACGTTATTAAACAAGGCGATCCTATCCATCTAGGCGATACTGAATTTTATTCGGTCTGTCGTAAACATTGGAAAGCGGGACAAACCAAACCTAAATCTTCATAATTGCAATAATATTAATTAAACCACCCTAATTAGTTATCTATATTGATAGATTCTGTTATTAATTAGCAATAGCAGAATCCATCAATAAAATTAGAAGGGAGATGGAGAATAGCCTTGAATAAAAGGTTTATTCTAGTTTAATAGTGAACTTTGTCTTATATTCAAGATCGAGATAAAATAGCTATTTGAAATAATTGTACTTATTTGTTTATTCCTTCATCATTGAGCAGCAAACAATCAATATAATTAATTAATATAAATCAATCAATTAATATAGTTATCAACAACTTTGTTAAGAATTTTTGTTGATAAAAAATGATGATAGTTTATACACTTTTATCTTAATCACGATTGCTGATTCTTATATCAATTGAGTAATGATTTTGGTTTAAATAACTAACAATGACCTTATAACAGCGCAGTGAAAAAGAATAACTGAATTGGACAAATTATAATTCCAATATTATTTTTAGCGCTGCTATCAATAGCCTATCCTTTATGGTTGATTATGTGGCGTAATTTTTGGGCGGCGCATGGCTACCGCAATGAGTAATAACCACCCCAGAATAAAACTCACCCCCCCTATAGGGGCAGTAATACTATTTAAGCCAAAACAAGCTACACCATATAACGTGCCAGAGAAGAATAAAATTCCCAGACAAAAACAGAGCCCGATCAGTTTAATTAATGTGTCATGTCGATAATGTAGCCAAATAGCTATCGCTAACAAGGCAATGGCATGCAATATCTGATACTGCACACCAAGTTGGAAGAGAGCAAGCTGTGATACCGTTAATTTATACTTAAGTGCATGTGAAGCAAGTGAACCTAAAATAATGCCAGTTGCACCAAAAAATCCCGCTAAAGCTAGAAAAATGTTATGCATATGATTCCTATTAGGTAAGTAAGATATAAAAATAAAGGCGTAACTATTACACCTTTATGGAAAGTCATTATTGCTCGGCAGCGCCAGATGTTGATGTTGAGCTTTTTTCGGCGTCGGTGGACGCTGATTGATGAGGCTCTTTAGCTTTATAACCTAATTGTGTTCGAATATGCCAATGATCGTAATGCCATATCCACGCACCAGAGATAACAATACCCGTAATAATCGCTAACCAGAAAATCAACCAATATTTGCGATTCCGTTTTTTCATCGGATCGACTAAGGTACGGCTAGCATGTTTAGGTAAAGTTGCTTTAGTTGTGAGCTGTCCACCTAAAAATAGATTGATTTTAAGTCGTCCATTTATTGCCCAGCCAGAAGCTTCAAGCAACGGTCCTAAGGTTCGTTGTCGTAATTTCAACCATGCCATAATCACAGAGGGTCCAGAAATAAATAAAAAGAGCCCCACAAAGACTAACGGTAATTGCCACCAATGTAAAGACAGTAACGATTGAGCAATCGAGGCTAATGCCGTACCAATAGCACCTACAGCAAGACCAATCGCTGCAAAAATCCCCGCACTTCGCCCGATATCAAACTTCGGTGGTGCGGTATCTGTGGTTGTTGCTAAATTTTGTGTAGCCTTGGTTGTGGCATCGATAAATTGTTGATCTTTAGATCCTGCCCATTTATTAATTTGATCAGTGATAAAACGTCCTAAGCGTTTATAAGGATCCCAAATAGCTTGGCTAATACTGATCGGCTTTGAGATGATTTTTATAACTCGCGCGTCCCAATCATTTCCCTCACTGTCAAGAAATACCCCATTACGCCCTTCAATTAAAAAGTCAGCATCACCAGATGTCATCGCGGCAACAATCGTTCTTTTAAGCTCGCTACCATCGTCAGCAGGCTTTTTACGGATACACTCACAATAGAGCAAAAATAGTTCCGAATAGTTGGCTAATACCGTATGTTTTCCGACATCGGTAACAGGAATACATAATGAGCAACAACGCCCATCAATAAATAACTGACCATATTGGAAAGCAGCTCGACGATCTAAATCAAAAAAATCATGGAAAGAGGTAAAATTGAGCAGCAAATGATATAAATTCGCATGATAAACGACTAATTGTTCCAGCGCAGCGACATTAGCCGCAGAGGCTGGCGTTTTGCTATCACGTTCGGCCAATTCGGCAAAGCGATCTGCTAACTGACTGTTTAAAATCTCATTAATTCGTTTTTCACCTAATTTATCAATGGTGATTTTGGGTTCCGTCGTGACCGAAACCTTTTCCAACGTTGGCTTTGATTGTACCGCGATAGCATAAGGCGCCATAATTTGTTGGATATAGTGCCATTCATCCTGGGTTAATTGATTCGCATCAGCTAAAAAGGGTTCAACCAGCTGTTTAAAACGTTCAATTTGGGGACGCCATACGGGATTTAAACCTAATTTAAGATTTAACGGTTTGTCCGCTTCAATGCGTGATAACGGCAGTTCGGAAAGTGCTTTATCTTCTAATAAACCATTGTCACTAGGAACAATAAATTTCTCATCAACATTTAATGCGGCTTGCGCGTTTGGGGCATAACTGGCTAATTGAGTTCGCATAAAATAGTCATCACACTTATCTTTTATACTTTGAATTAATTGCCAGACTTCCGCGGTATTTTCACCCAAAGGGGTAGTTGCTGAACCAACACCATTATGCCATTTTAACCATTTATCAATAGATTGAATAAACGCTTTTGAGATATCTGTATTAATACCATCAACACCACTAATATCTTTAACGCCCCCCATGACATTTAAGGCATCATTGATATAAGCCACGAGCTCATCGTCTAACTTCGGATTAGGTGGTAATATACCATCACCGTTAAAAATATTGGAAGCATTAAGGAGTGTTGACTGCTTAATATCCTCTTCGTTAATGCTGGTCGCCTCGGCTTTATTAATATTTTTTAATACCGATTGTGCTGTATTTAATAGACGTTTCCCCTCATCATTATCGGTGTTAATGGCCGATAAAGGTAATTCATGGTTGCTTTCGATTAAGCTATCTAATTTCACTAATTTAGTACGTAGCCAATTTACAGCATTAATAATATCTTGGATACGAATTCGTTGATCTCCATCGGTATCCAATAGTGTCAACATCTTACTATTTAATTCTAGCCCCAATGTTGGACAACTTAAAGCCACCCAAAGTTTAGGATCAAGTTGTTCCAGATGAGCAATATCATCAGCAGTATTAAGTACTACTTGATCGACACCACCGATACGCTGAAATTTCCATGAATGTTCATGACTATGTTTATTCATTTTTGCTCCATATTAATGTTTTATCCCTCATCCTATGTGATACTTGTTATTGATTATTCCCAATGCGGGTAAAACAGTTGATATCACTTAGCATCACCAATTATAAGATAAATTTAGGTAGGACTATAAATGTTATATTAGTGATTGGAGAAAAAATTTGAAAATTAATGGTAAGTCCTTTATGGCTTTAAACAAACATATTAACACCATTGGCTAAGCCAATAATAAGGCGATTAATAATTATTTATCATCTTCTAGGTTAAAAAATTACTTAATCCTACTAAGTTTATACCATTAATTAGTGTAGCATAGCGCATGCATTAATATGATAATTGAATTAGCATAAAGAGGAAGCCATGATACAAAAATTGGTTATTGCAAAAAATTCAGATAAAACGCTATTTATATTATCCAATATGGCTAACCGTCATGGATTAATTACGGGTGCAACAGGCACGGGGAAAACGGTAACATTACAAAAAATCGCTGAATCATTTTCGGCAATAGGGGTACCCGTCTTGTTAACGGATATCAAAGGCGATTTAACTGGTTTGGGTATGGCTGCGACCACTAATGATAAGTTACAGCACCATTTAGAGGCGATTGGAATAAGCCATTGGCAACCTGCTGCTTTTCCTATCGATTTATGGGATATTTTTGCTGATAAAGGCCATCCAATACGAGCGACGGTTTCCGATATCGGCCCACTGTTATTTAGCCGATTATTGAATCTGAATCAAGTTCAATCTGGCGTTTTACAGTTAATATTTAAAATTGCCGATGATAATCAATTACTATTATTGGATTTTAAAGATCTAAGGGCATTTGTACAATTTATTGGCGACAATGCCAAACAGTTTACGACTGAATATGGCATGGTTTCCACCGCTTCGATTGGCGCAATTCAACGGAGTTTATTAACACTAGAACAACAAGGCGCTGAGTACTTTCTTGGTGAACCAATGTTTGATATTCACGATTTAATGCGTACCGATGATCATGGACAAGGTATCATTAATATACTGGAAGCCGAGAAATTATCTCAATTACCTATGCTTTATTCGGTCTTTTTGCTCTGGTTTATTTCGGAACTATACGAAACCCTACCCGAAGTGGGCGATCTTGATAAACCTAAATTAATCCTCTTTTTTGATGAAGCCCACCTTATTTTTAATCAAACCTCGCCAGCGTTGCTTACTAAGATTGAACAGGTAGTACGACTCATTCGTTCCAAAGGGGTAGGACTTTATTTTGTAACACAAAATCCAACAGATATTCCCGATACCATTTTGGGTCAACTTGGTCACCGAATACAGCATGCGCTACGGGCATTTACCCCACGTGATTTAAAGTCAATCAAAGTAGCAGCACAAACCTTGCGTCAAAATCCAACCATTAATACTCAACAAGTCATCACTGAACTGGCTATTGGTGAAGCATTAATCTCATTTCTAGATGAAAAAGGCCAACCGAATGAAGTTGAGCGTAGTTTTATTATTACACCACAATCACGCATGGGAACAATTAGTGAAAATGAACAACAAACGCTCATTACTCATTCATCACTTTATGGTAAATATGAACAGGCATTCGATCGCCAATCGGCTTATGAACAATTACAGTCAGGTTTTACTTTAAATAACACATCGCCAAATGAACAGGATCAGCCATCACATCAAAACAATGAAAATCAACATAAGGATTTCTGGACAGGGCTTAACGGATTTTTATTTGGTGAGCAAAGCGCAAAGGGTAGAACAAAAGAAGGCGTAGTACCAGGCCTCGTTAAATCGATAACACGAAACATGGTTAATCGTCTTGGGCGAGAAATGACTCGTGGTATATTGGGCAATCTCACCAAAAAGCGTAAGTAATCGTTAGATTGATAAATACATCTGGATATTGGCGTATAAATACCCATTATCGTCAATCTTTATTTGCAATTAAGTCTATGTATATCTAAATTAATTATGGATAGCGAAAAGATTTTTTCGTTTATGGGTAAAAAACAGCCATCACAATGACAATCTAAAAAGATTTATTACCTTGGCAACGTAATAACGGAAGACATTTAAACAATGCAATAGATATTGTATATTTTATTGCGATATAATGGAGGTTATAAAAAATAATTTAACAATGTATTATAATAACCGAAAAACAACAAACTTAGAGAGAAATATATGTTAGACAATATAAACAAATTTATTCAATACTTACTACCTAAACAACTACTAACTCAGTTATTTGGTTATTTAGCTAATAAACCAATGGGGATATTAACGACTTGGATGATTAAGGGCTTTATTAAAATATATGATGTAAATATGAATGAAGCACAAATCAGTGAACCACAAAAATACCCTACCTTTAACGCCTTTTTTGCTCGTCATTTAGCCGATAATGTCAGACCAATTGATCAAGATGAAAATAGCGTTGTTATGCCAGTAGATGGCGTGATCAGCCAATTTGGTAAAATTAATGATGGTGTATTGATTCAAGCTAAAGGTCATAACTACTCTTTAGATGCATTATTAGCTTGTCAGCAAACCATGGTGGAACCATTTAAGAATGGTAAATTTGCCACCATGTATTTATCACCAAAAAATTATCACCGCGTTCATATGCCATGTGATGCCACCTTACGTGAAATGATTTATGTTCCTGGTTCACTTTTCTCTGTGAATTCAACTACTGCAAACGGCATTCCTAATCTATTTGCGCGTAATGAACGTGTGATCTGTCATTTTGATACTGAATTTGGGCCTATGATACAAATTTTAGTTGGTGCAACCATTGTAGGTAGTATTGAAACCAAATGGCAGGGTGTGGTTACGCCACCACGTGATGGTATGATAAAGCGTTGGACTTATGATAATGTCACCTTAGCAAAAGGTGAAGAGATGGGCTGTTTTAAATTAGGTTCAACCGTTATCACTTTATTTACTGATAACCAAATAGATTTTGCTTCAACGATGACTCAGGGCATGACCGCTCGTGTTGGTCAAGTCATGGGGCAAAGGATCTAATTACTATGATAACGTATCAAGGTCACCATTGGTTGTGGCCTAAACTTATTATTAGTTTTTTTGTTGTTGTTCTCAGTGTCACGGCGCAAGCAATAGCGCCCATCGACTCGAAAGTGATTAATCGTTCTGAGGAGTTACAACGACAAATTAATGATTTGCTGGAAAGTAATCTTGAATTACAACATCAACAAACATTGCAAGCAGAACAGCTTAGTTATATCGTTGCTGAAAAGAATAATATTATTTCGCAAATTACCCATGTACAAAATACGTTATCAATGTTAATACAGCAGGGAGAATGGTTAAGTTTCTCCACTGCGTTGGGCGAGACGTTACGTCGACAACTTTTAAATTTACCCGCCAAGCCTAAATCTCAACAGTTAGAACAAGATATTGCCGACATTCGTGCCCAACAATTTAATTATCAGCAACGGCTGGAACTAATTGATAAGCGGCCTTCGGTGATAAATCCATTAGCCAGTACAGCAAAAGGCGCTGAATATCGTAAATTAATCCGTCATCATCGAGATTTACTTAAAGAATTAATCACGGGTGATGATAATTTAGTGTTGGAGTTGACCAGATTAAAAATTGCCAATAATCAGTTAATTGAAGTTATTGATGAAGTCAACGATGCGGCCCATCGTTACTTATTTTGGGTTGCGGATGTTAAACCTATCGATCAACACTACTTATTTGCTGTATTTAGCGATCTTAGTCATGTTATCTTCTCATTGGATACCACACATCAACTTTTAAGTGCGCTGTCCTTCACTTTATCTATCCCTTCAACGGTAATTTTGATATTAATATCGTTAATCTTTGTTGGGCTACAAATTCGTTTTAGAACCAATTTTTATCACTATTTATCTGATACGGCTATGCGTATCGGTAAAGTGACACAGGATAATTTTCGTTTTACCTTAATTGTTTTCATTTATTCGATTTTAATGGCTCTACCTTTACCTGTTTTATGGGGGACCATTGGTTATGCACTTAAAACGGCATGGAACTATCCTATTGCCGTCGCGATTGGTCATGGTGTCAACGCCGCTGCACCTATATTATGGGTATTTATGATCAGTGCTTACTTTGCGCGACCAAATGGCTTGTTTATTGCCCACTTTAAATGGCCATTAGCCGGAGTGCGGACCGCAATGAAATATTATCGCCTATCAATTTGGGTTGTGATCCCATTGGTGATGATTCTGATGGGCTTTGATACCTATGAAGGTCGCCAATTTTCAGGCACAATTGGGCGTTTTAGTTTTATTTTACTTTGCCTAGCACTAATATTTATGACAAATGCTATCCACCGCTCTGGCGTGCCAATGTATATCGACAAAAAGGGATCCGGTGATAATTTATTAAGCCGCATTTTATGGATGATTCTCTTAAGCGCGCCATGGATCGCGGTGATTGCTGCTTGTTTAGGCTATTTATTAACGTCCCAAATATTACTTGGGCGTTTAGAGGCATCGGTTGCTATTTGGTTTGGTTTGCTGGTTATCTATTTTATGATCCGCCGCTGGATGTGGATTCAAAAACGTAAAATTGAGTTTGATCGGGCTAAACAACGACGTATCGAACGTTTGGCACAGCGGACGCGCAGTGATGAAGATATCATTAATGACATTATCGAAGAGCCCGTTGTCGATCTAGATACGATCAGCTCGCAATCATTACAATTAGTGCGCTCAATTCTCGTGATGATTGCCTTAATTAGTATGATCTTACTATGGTCGGAAATGTATTCCGCCTTTGCATTTATGGATAATATTAAACTCTGGACAACAAAAACCTTAGCGCCAAATGGTACTGAAATTGACGAAAGTATTACCTTAGCCTCAGTATTTATTTCGGTATTAGTGTTAACTATCACGGTACAGTTAGTCAAAAATTTACCCGCATTATTAGAATTAGGTATCTTACAACATTTAGAATTAGGACCCGGTACAGGTTATGCCATTTCCACTTTAAGTAAATATCTGATCTTAATGATAGGCTGTATGATTGCTTTTTCTTTTATTGGTATTGATTGGTCAAAAATTCAATGGCTTATTGCTGCATTAGGGGTCGGGCTTGGCTTTGGTCTACAAGAAATTTTTGCTAACTTTATATCTGGATTAATTATCCTATTTGAAAAACCTATCCGTATTGGCGATACGGTAACCATCCGTGATTTAACGGGGGCGATTACTAAAATTAACACACGAGCAACAACAATAGTTGATTGGGATCGTAAAGAAATCGTAATGCCAAATAAAGCTTTTATTACGGAACAGTTAGTCAACTGGTCACTATCTGATGCAATTACGCGAATTGTGTTAACCGTCCCCGCCACCATTGATGCCGATAGCAATAAAGTCATTCATATTCTTAAGCAAGCCGCTAAAGATTGTAGCTATGTCTTAGCAGATCCTGAACCACAAGTTTTTTTGGTCGATATTCAAGAAGGGATTCAACTATTTGAAATACGTGTATTTGCTGCTGAAATGAGTCATCGTATGCCGCTACGTAGTGAAATACATCAATTGATCCTAAAAGGTTATCATGAACACCATCTAGAACTGCCTTTCCCTCCATTACAAACCAATTTTAATGCATTGGGGCGTAAAAGTGGGCGGCATATTTATCAATTTGGAACGGTTTAATTTATAATTGCGCTGTTATTTCCATAATAAAATCAATCTAGTTTGGTTTTATTATGGAATAATTACTTTTATCATCTATTTACACTTATCAATGCTATCAATAAGGGGGATAAGCTAAACGTTGATTTCATCACGATGACGAATTGACGCCTGATTGATAAAACCGTGTTTCCCTGTTAAGGATTGATATTAAAAATGGGGCGTAATCACTGCATAATCGATGATTTACTCGTCAGATAAAACAGTTGTTGACGACCATCTTATTGTTGTAACAATGAGCAATATTTATCTCGATTTAAATCGTTACCAAATAGACGCAATGATTGGATTGAATGTGTTTTAATTGCATAATTGTTATATCAAAATAAGCAATGAAGCATATTTAGTCATAACATTCACTATATAAATAAAATAGAAGGACAATCAAGTGATAAAAGGTGCAATGACCATTACTATTGATCGCTATCAGCAAGGTCAACGACAATCCCAACAATTGGACATCATTGCTGAAGAATGCCCTGTGGCGTTAGTTTATAATGGTATATCCCATGTAGTCATGATGGCAACACCTAAAGACTTAGCGTATTTTGCACTGGGTTTTTCCTTAGCTGAAAAGATTATTACCTCACCGCAAGATATCTACGGTATGGATATAGTAACAACTGAACAAGGTATTGAAGTACAAATTGAATTATCATCACGCTGTTTTAGCCAATTAAAACAAAAACGGCGTACATTAAGTGGACGTACTGGATGCGGTATTTGTGGTAGTGAACACTTAGCTCAAATCTGTCAACGTGTAGCACCATTACCGTTTGAAAGTAAATTGTCTCTCAAGCAATTAACAATAAGCGAAGATTATTTGAAACAAGTACAGCAAATAGGTAGACAAACCGCCTGTACACATGCTGCAGTATGGATTAATGAGCAAGGCGAATTTATTGCTGGATTTGAAGATATTGGTCGTCATGTAGCGTTGGATAAATTATTAGGCTATCGTGCCAAGCAATCATATCAAAAAGGCGCGATTATTGTATCTAGTCGAGCTAGTTATGAAATGGTACAAAAAGCGGCTAATTGTGGTGTTGAAATCCTCTGCGCGGTATCCGCTGCAACCACAATGGCGGTAGCGCTGGCTAAAGCCAATCGTTTAACATTGATAGGTTTTTGTCGTCGGCAACAAGGCACTATTTATACTTATCCTGAACGATTGATTGGTTAATACAACAGCAACATATCATGATTTGCTGTCTATTATTCTTGCAAGAGTAACGATTGAATCTGTCATCATGGATTTATAAAATATATTACACTATATAGCATAATCAGTATTATTTTATCATTTAGATAATGATAAAAATCCCGTTATTTACCTTACAAATCCAATTAGTATATTAAGCGATTACGTATAAAAACAGTCTATATTGATCGAACAAAAATCATTGATAACAAGGTTAAATTAACCTTACTCTTAATTAATGCTTTTCTAGACGCGCATTATCACTCTATTAACATATTAAAAAATAATCATTTTTAAATTTTCCATTACTTTTAAAAAATTTTAGATTAACCAATAATTTTTTTATCATAATTACGTTACTATATAATTACTAGCAATAGCAAGGAATGCGAAATAATTGTATGTTATTCATCTATTTATTAATTATTTTAATTGCTGGCTCATTTTTATCTATTTATAGTTATGGTCGATTTGCCAAACAGGCTAAAGGTGAGCCAAGTTACACGCTACCCATACAGGATAATCAAACTAAACTTGATCGAAGTTTATCTTCAGCATTTAAGCAACATGCCAATCAAAGTAGTTTAATGTTAATCACTGATAATCTTGATGCTTTTGCTATTCGAGCCACCTGTGCGCGCGAAGCTGGGCGTAGCCTCGATTTACAATATTATATGTGGCACGATGATTTAACGGGACATCTGCTTGGATATGAAATAATTGCAGCGGCCGAACGCGGTGTTCGCGTTAGACTGCTGATCGATGATATGAATGCGCATGGTCATGATAGCTTATTCGCGGCATTAACAATGCACCCTAATATTGAAATTCGTTTATTTAATCCCACCCGCACACGTGGAAATGTATTAATACGTGGTCTAGAAATGCTGTTACGTCTTGTTAGTATTAATCACCGTATGCATAATAAAGCTTGGATTGCTGATGGTCGCGTTGCTATCGTGGGTGGTCGTAATATTGGTGATGAATACTTCAACGCAGCCACTATTCGTAACTTTTTTGATGTCGATTTATTAATTGGCGGTGCAGCGGTCCAAGAAGCATCGCAGATATTCGATCAATTTTGGAATAGTAATGCGGTCATTCCGCTTTCCTCTCTTACCAAACCACATCAACAGCATTATCAGCAACGGCTGAATACAATTAAAAAAAACCAAGAAAATCCAGCATCTCAACCTTATATACAAAAATTAAAACAAGCACCCAGTGTAAAAACTATTTTTAAAGGTGAATGGAAAATCTATTGGACAGATCAGGTACACATTTATTCTGATCCTGTCGAGAAAGTATTTGATCAGCAATATCACGCATGGCTAAAACAGAAAATTCAATCATTAATTAAACGTACTGAAAATAATCTTCAAATTATTTCACCTTACTTTGTGCCTGGACATACCGGTATTAATGAATTACTAACATTACGCAAAAAACCTGTTGATATAAGTATTTTAACGAATTCTTTAGCGGCAACAGATGTATTACTGGTGCATAGCGGTTACATCCCTTGTCGCAAAAAGTTATTAAAAGCAGGGATCGAATTATATGAACTTAAACCATTTGGTGCACCAGACCACAGCTTAATTGGTTCTAGTGGTGCGAGTTTACATACTAAAGCTTTTTTAATCGATAATCGCATTGGCTTTATCGGATCATTTAACTTTGATCCTCGTTCAGCATTACTGAACACTGAAATGGGAGTTTTATTTATGGAACCAGCTATTGTAAGGGCTCTTCAACAAGAGTTTAGTCAACGCACAAGCAGCCAATATAGCTATAAAGTATTCCTGCAACAAGGAACATTATGCTGGCAAGATAGCCATCATCAGCAATCGCAACGTATATGGCGACATGAGCCACAAAGTCGTTGGTGGCAACGATGGATTGTGAAAATAGCTAGTTATTTACCGATAAAATCACAATTGTAGTGACGTGTACGTTGCTTAATTAATTAACAACTTACTACGTAATAAAATTGAAAAATATTTAACTTATATCTGGTGGTTATTCCTTGTTTTCAGTAA
>NZ_AWGA01000026.1 GCF_000471645.3 Candidatus Schmidhempelia bombi str. Bimp
CCAGCCGATCCATGGCTGATGGCGAACACATATCACCAATAACAGCACCAATCGCATTTTGTTGGTCATCGGTTAATTGATAGGGAAAACCTTGATTAAATAATTGATACTGCTCATGATCTTGTTTAAATTGAAAACCAGGTCTGGTTTCGCGTTCTGCGTAGATATCTAATAATTCAGCCGCAACATCACGAATTTTTTCGGCGGCTTTTTGACGTGCTTTACTCCAAGCATCGGTACCTAATTTATGTAATGGCGCTAATTCCTCATCGCCACCTGAATAACGACTAATTAAATTTAACGATGATACAGGAACATAAAGTTTAGTGTCATTAGCATATAATAACATTAAATATTCACCCATAATACCATTGGTCTCTAAGGTAGTTAACCCAGCATAACGACCAACACCATGTTCTAAATGTACGACTGGTTTTCCCGGAGTAAGCTCAGCTAAACTACGGATCAAAGTATCAGTATTAATGGTATGTTTATTATCACGTTGTTTACGGCGTACAATACGTTGCCCCATTAATTCGTTTTCGGTAATAAAGGCCATATGCTGAGTATTATCAATAAAGCCTTGTTCACTGGCACCAATAATTAAATAAAAGCGGTGTTGATCGTTGATTTCTGTTAGTGAGGATAAATAAACGGGACGAATTTTAATCTGTTGTAATAAACCTTGAAGTACTTCGCGACGACCTTCCGATTCAACGGAGAAAATAATTTGCCCAGTGAATAGTTCACAAAATTGTTGTAAAGCTTGTAAAGGCTCTTTATGTTGGTTAGCGATAGTAATATTCGGCAACAAAGAAAAAGATAAATTATCATGATGGGCTTTCTTGGTTAATGACTCTGGTGATAATGATAATTTGGGATAATTTTTTAACTCTGCTAATAGCGTACTGGCAGTCATCCAAATTTTTTCTGGGGCTAAAAGTGGGCGCATGGGATCGACTTTTCGGCTTTCATAGCGTTGCTTAATATCTTGCCAATGTTTCTCTGCCGCAGATTGAATAGTTGGCAGCGTAATCACTAAGGTATTTGCCGGCAGATAAGCGAATAAGGAAACTAAAGGCTCCTTAAAAAACAGTGGTTGCCAATATTCAATGCCACTAGGTAAGATCCCTTTACTCACTTGTTGATAAAGACTTTCGGGCTCACGGCGAACCTCAAAATTCTCACGCCATTGACTCCGAAACAGCTCAATAGCTTGTTTATCGAAAGGAAATTCATGGGCAGGAAGCAATTGGACCGATTCTATTTTTTCGATGGTTCGCTGATTATCAATATCAAAGGTACGAATACCATCAATTTCATTATGAAGAAAATCAAGGCGATAAGGGTTATCACTACCCATCGGGAAAATATCAAGTAAGGCACCTCGCGTTGCATATTCGCCGTGCGCCATAACTTGATCAACCGATCGATAACCGGCATTAGCTAACTGCAATCGCATGGCTTCTGGGGAGATGATTTGTCCTTTGCTTAAAATAAATACATGCCCTGTTAAAAAACTGGGTGGGCAATATTTTTGCATCAGACTGGTAACGGGAATCAGCAACGCGCCTTTACGCATATACATCAATTGATATAAGCAGGCTAAACGATCGGAAATAATGTCTTGATAAGGGGAAAAACTATCATAAGGTAAGGTTTCCCAATCAGGCAATAAACGATTTTCTTGGGGCGTAAATTGCTTTAATTCTTCATATAATCGGGAGGTTTTTTGCATATCATCGGTAATGATTAACACTAATCCTTGATGTTGTTCAATAATTTTTGCGCAAATTAGTGCCAATGATGAACCAACAAGTTGTCCTAATTTTAGTGTATCACCTGGTTTTTGAGGTAGTTCAAATGGTAGATTATGCTCGTTCATGAAGTTAGATTCTTTTTCAATAGGTTACAGATCATTCCGTTAATTGAGATCAATGATTGATTTCCTTATCTCAATAAAATGAGGCGCAGTCATAATAAGATGATTAATCGATTATCCTTTCATCGTATCTAAAAACGATATGGTGTTCAAACAAAAGACAGTAATTTATCGCTGTTAGCTAACCAATATTATAATGGATAAGCTTTTAATTGTGAAACAATCGCTATAACCGATTTAAAACATAAAATCAAAAAATTAATGTAAAAATAAGGAGGCAAGATTACCAATAGATAGAAAGTCGAATAAATGCATATTATCGCGTCGTTTAGCTAAATCACTTTATTCCTTCATACTATTTATCATGTATAATAGACAATGTGTTTTATACAAAATGGTATAACGTCACGCTATGAGCGTATCCATACCATACGACAAAATTATCATCTAGAATAAGGATTTTCATGTATCGTCCATTAGCGTTATTTATTGGTTTACGTTATGCCTATGGGAAAAACACCGATAGTTTTGGTCGCTTTGTTGGTTGGCTTTCTATGATTGGTCTTATGTTAGGTGCAATGGCATTAATCATTGTACTATCGATAATGAATGGCTTAGAAGGACAGATGCAGGCAAGTATCTTACGCTTTTTTCCGCAAGCGATATTGACTACCGATAAACATCGTGTCGATCCAACTCTTTATCCAGCAACGTTATTTACCAATATACCTAATGTGAATCATATTACCTCATTAGTAACATCAGAAGCGATTTTACAAAGTCCTAATGCGATTACAGTTAGTCAATTGATCGGGATCAATCCTGAGCAGTTTGAACCAATTAGTCAGTATATTTCGGTTGGAGAATTAGCCGATCTTCAATCAGGTCAATATCGGATCATTATAGGACGTTCAATGGCTGAACAATTACAAGTTGATATTGGCGATCAAGTGCGGGTCATGGTACCAAGCGCCAGCCAACTGACCCCAATGGGACGTATTCCAAGTCAACGGTTATTCACGGTGGCAGGGATCTTTCATGTTAATAACGACATTAATGTTTCATTATTCTACGCAAACCAAACTGATGTGGCTAAATTAATGCACTTACCCAAAGATTATATTACGGGATGGCGATTATTCTTAGATCACCCTTTAGAGATTGAACAAATAGTTAAACAGCCATTGCCAGAAAACATGATGATTAAAGATTGGCGAGAATCACGCGGTGAACTTTTTGCAGCGGTTAAATTAGAGAAAAAAATGATGGGGTTACTGATAAGTTTAATCGTAATTGTGGCGGTATTTAATATTATTACTTCACTTGGTTTATTCGTTATGGAAAAAGAGGGGGAAGTCGCCATATTAAAAACCTTGGGTTTATCCAGCCAACATATTATGCGGATCTTTATGGTTCAAGGTGCCAGTTCTGGTATCATCGGCACCGTGATTGGTTCATTATTAGGAATAACTATCGCTTTGAATATTAATTTTATTATGAAATATCTTGGCTTATCGATGGCAGGGATTAGATTACCTGCGACGCTTGAACCAACGCAAATCGCACTGATTGTATTTTCATTAATTGCTATTTCTATTTTAGCCACCGTTTATCCAGCTTGGCGTGCAGCAAAAACGCAGCCAGCAGAGGCATTACGTTATGAATAATTTATCTTCGACTGATATAAAACCAGTTTCTCCTTTGTTATCTGCAAAAAATTTGTATAAAACTTATAAAGAAGGAAAACATCATACCGAAGTACTAAAAGGGGTCTCCTTTGATATAATGGCTGGTGATTTAATGGCTATCGTTGGGAGTTCTGGTTCAGGAAAAAGTACGTTGCTTCATCTGCTAGGTGGATTAGATACGCCAACACAAGGCGAAGTTATTTTTAACAATCAGTCATTAACACATCTCTCAGAAAATCAAAAAGCCGCATTACGTAATAGCCAAATTGGTTTTATTTACCAATTTCACCATTTATTGCCAGATTTCACCGCGTTAGAAAATGTGGCTATGCCTTTACTTATTGCTGGTATATCAGCAAAAGAGGCACAAACTAGAGCATTAGCTATGTTAGAGGCGGTTAATCTTATACATCGAATTAAACATAGACCATCTGAATTATCAGGCGGTGAACGCCAGCGAGTGGCTATCGCCCGTGCTTTAATTAATGAACCGAAATTAGTCATGGCCGATGAACCGACGGGTAATTTAGATCAGCAAACAGCAGAAATTATTTTTGAACTGTTAATAAAATTAAACCGTCAATCTAGTACCGCTTTTTTAGTGGTTACCCATGATATGAAGTTAGCCAGCAAGTTAGAGAAACAACTAACGATGGACAATGGGCAATTACTTTTCACCAAGAGTAAAGCATAATGAATTCATTAGCATTTTTTATTGGTTGGCGTTTCAAGCAAGGGCGTAAGCGTCGAGGAATGGTTTCATTAGTCTCTATTATCTCCACGCTGAGTATTGCATTAGGCATTATTGCTTTAATTGTTGGGCTTAGTGCGATGAATGGCTTTGAACATGAATTGCGTTCACGAGTATTGGCGGTTATTCCGCATGGTAAAATAGCTTCACCGTTTGGTGAAATGCAAGATTGGTCAAATATTGCTCATGATTTAGAACAGCAACCTAATATAACAGCCGTCTCACCTTATATAAATTTTACCGGATTAATAGAAAACGGTAAAACGTTAAAGGCGGTTAGCATCAATGGTGTTATACCTGAACTGGAGCAGCAAACCAGTGCTTTACCGCAATATGTATTAGATGATGGTTGGCAACGATTTAGTCAACATAGCGATCAAATGATCATCGGCGTAGGGTTGGCTAAAGAATTAGGCGCAAAACAAGGTGATTGGGTAACACTTTTAGTACCGAACTCAACTGAATTAAAACAACCTAAACGCATCCGTATGCAAATTGCTGGCCTAACGCAGTTAAGTGGTAAGTTAGGTTATAATTTTGTTCTGATTCCATTAACAGCGGCACAGAATTATACCAATATGGGGAAGAGTGTTACGGGATTAGCTGTCAACGTCACAGATGTGATGAATGCTAATCATGTTGTGATCAATGCAGCTCGTCAGTTACATTTACCATTAAGTGTAATGACATGGGAAAACGAATATGGATATATGTATCGAGATATTCAAATGATCCGATCTATTATGTACTTAGCCATGATTCTAGTCATTGGTGTATCGTGTTTCAATATTGTTTCAACACTAATTATTGCAGTAAAAGATAAAAACACGGATATTGCAATACTTAAAACATTAGGGGCTGATAATCGATTAATTCGCCAAATTTTTATTTGGTATGGGCTTATGTCTGGAGTTATAGGGAGTTTGGTTGGCGTTACTATCGGGATACTCATTGCCCTTAATTTATCAGATATCGTTTCCATTATTGAATCGCTAATAGGGCATAAAGTGTTAGATGGGCATATCTATTTTATTGATTTTTTACCATCACAATTACACATAAACGATATCATTCTCGTATTTTGTACCGCCATAATATTAAGTCTTATTGCCAGTTATTATCCAGCAAAACGTGCATGTGGTATCGATCCTGCAAAAGCGCTAAATGGTATGTAAATTAATTTTTAATAGGATAAATGCTAAAAACGTGATTTTAACATTTATCCTATTATTTAATTTTTTTAACGTGTTGCGCTTTTTATAATAGCCTATATTTATTCATTTAACGCTGTTTGCCACTACCTTTCTCTTGACTAAATTGCCAGCCTAAAAAGGCTATTTAAATGTAATTCATAGCGATTAATTTATTGCAAAATAGGGATAAACGAATTCGGTCGATTATTTGGGAAAGTCAATAAGATACAGCAAATAAATATATAGTAAAGACGAATTAGTTTTTTAGCTAAATGATGAACAATATATGATAAATTTAGATTAAAAAATGCGATGAATCACGTTATCCGTAGTCAATAAAAATAAGATTAATCTTTTATAAAAAAGTAAAAGTGGCACAAACTCGAAAAATTTGTGACTTATAGTTCACACTCATTACCGTAACGCTTAAAAAGAATAAGCAAAAAAGAATGATTGATAAAAACCCATTTCGTATATAAAATTCTTATCTTCATCTAAAATAAATGCCACTATCTCATCTTTTAACGCTTGCTTCTATACATACCGATATTTTAAAAATAAATAGATACCCAAAAATCCAATCCTTAAAAATAGGCTTATAAAATAGCTCAATATCTAAACAGCAGTATGCTATATTTTAGAGTTAAATGAAATAAGCCATTTTATAAAGATTAATATATTTATTGTTATTAGGTTCAAATACAGATTTGATTTCTTAGTAATAAATTAAATTTTGCTCAACGACAATGTTTTGTTAAAAAAGTTATTCAATTAAAATTGTCACCCAATTTTTACCCTTTTATTTTTGATGTTTATAACTAATTGATTTTATTATATAAAAACAAGATAAATATAAAAGGGTCAATTAGATAAAAGCGTAAAAATTTTATTCTATAATAATAAGTTAATTTGGTATCATTCTAGTTAACCGCCGCGTAGGCGGCTTAGAAATACG
>NZ_AWGA01000105.1 GCF_000471645.3 Candidatus Schmidhempelia bombi str. Bimp
CATCATATTGCTCATTAGTAATAATTTTGTTGTATATGCTTTACGTGAAATTAATAAATTTATATCTAATTGTTTAACCTTATTTTTTCCTTATTAAAAAAATAACTAAATAAAATCACTATTAATTTTTTTGATCTATTTGTTGGGCTTGAGACTCTATTTTAAGTAATTGTGGTGTAATAAAAATAACTAATTGTCTACGTTGTTGTTTTTGTTGTTGATAACGAAACATATTGCCAATTAGTGGTAATTTGCTTAATGCTGGAATTTGCTGTTTTGTATGTGTTTTGGCTTGCTGAAAAATGCCTCCTAGTACCAATGTTTGCCCATGCTTTACTATCACTTTAGTTTGGATCTCTTGTGTATCAATCGCTAGTGCTTCTCCTCCATCTGATTTTTTGATAGCTTGCCCAGCCGCATTTTGACTAATGTGCAGATCGAGTTCAATTAGATTATTATTTAACACTCTCGGGGTGACATCTAAACCTAGAACAGCCTGTTTAAATTCAATGGTACTTCCACCATTATTACCCGCGTTCACTTCATAAGGAATTTCTGTACCTTGGCGTATAGAGGCTGGCGTTAAATGTGTGGTTAATAAGCTAGGATTGGCAATAATATCCAATTTATTTTCTGCTTCAAGTGCTGCTAATTCTAAATTTAGTAAGTTGCCAGCAAGGTTAGCAACGGTTACCCCTAGCTGTAATGTAGAATGCGCTAAATTTAATCCTGTAGTAAGCTGTTTAACTGTTTGTGAGGGATGTCCTTGATATCCCCAATCGATTCCTAAAGCAGAGAGACTTTCATCACTCATGGTGACAATACGGGCAGATATTTGTACCTGTGGCTGAGGTTGGTCAAGAATTTGGGTTAATTGCTTAATTTGTGGGAATACTGACGCTACATCATGTATGATTAATGTGGATGATTTTTGATTATAATAAACGTTACCTCGCTCCGATAAAAGATCATTTTGGTTGATCATCGTTATCAGATCTTGTCCCTCTATATGATGGATTTTAAGTGTTAAATAAGCTAAAGGCTCGGTATATAACGCGTGTCTTTGTTTCTGTTTCAACTGTTCAATGGTATCTTGGGGTGATGTCACGTCATGAATAAATAAGATATTGTCGTGGATATCTGCAGCCAAATTTGTCTGCTTTAGTACAATATCAAGCGCATTTTGCCAACTAACATCATGTAATCTTAATGTAATTAGCTGATCTGTTTGACTATTCATCACTAAATTAAGTCCTTGTTCTTTGGCTAAGGATTGTAGAATGATGGCGACATCTGTCTGTAAGAATTCTAAATTCAGGTGTTTTTGTTCTTCACTATAAGCATTAGGCATAATAGAGAGGCTAAAAAATATGACTAGGTAAATAAGATTACGATAAAGCATAAATAGATGTCACCCCGCAGCAAAAGGCATGATGTAAGTTAACGAAGCTAAACAATAATCGGGTAAATGAATTTGCCAAGTAAGTTTATCTTTTTCAATAGTTTTAATTTGCCAAGATAAGCCACTAATACTTTTATAAGGTGGTTCCAACGAAAACCATTCGTTATGGGCATTAATCAACCATAATTGATAGTGGATAGTTTGAGATGGATGCTGTTTTTCTGATAGCGTCGTCACTTTTCCTAGCCAACGCCAATCACCAATTTCCGTTAAATAATCTTGTTTTAATTTTTGACAAGCGAGATAATCTTGCCCATTAAATGGATCTTTGTTTAAGAGTAAAGGGTTCCCATTATTACACCAAGCTTGCGTCACAAAGAGAATCAATAATCCTGAATAGTTAAATCTTGCTTTGATTGACATCTATTTAATCCAATATATTACCAAAGAAAATTGCGTGGTTTGTTGCTCCATATGAATATCAATATTATCTATATACCAGTTAGATAGAAGTTGATAACTGATGGTTAACCAATCCATAAATTGGGCATAATTACCTTGTAATACTAATTGCCATGTGTGGGTAGGTTTATCATTAAGGGGGATTAAAGCGAGTAGTTTCATACCAGTTTTATCAAGACATGTCGCAATTTGTGAATGTAAATTATTGGGTTGATAATAATGAGGTAATGCCATTAATGGCTGTAATTGTTGCGTTAATTCGGTTTTTGGCGGTAAACCGTCTAGGGTTTGTGTTAACTGAATTAATGTTTGTTGTTGTAATGCTCCCATCTGCTGCGTTTTAGCGGCTTGTTGAGCAATAGGAATAATGGCTAAATAGTAAAAT
>NZ_AWGA01000106.1 GCF_000471645.3 Candidatus Schmidhempelia bombi str. Bimp
TCCTCTGTTAATGCTAACACACCGATACTTTCTAATATATCAATAGATGGTAAAGCATGGTTTATTCATCCTGTGGCAGTGGTTAACTATTTTCCATTTAAACCAAGGCTGTGGCATGAGCCTTTAGAAAATCCACAAAGAACGTTATTTAGTTCAAATACTCTTAAGTTTCCTTGGAATGGTGCTTTTGGTTATGTGAGAAATGAAGGAGCAAAATCACATGCTGGATTAGATTTATTTGCGGATATCAATACTCCTTGTTATGCGTGTTTAGATGGTGAAATAGCGTGTTATATACCTGAAGCTAAAAAAGATAGCAAAAAAGGATACGGAAATGTCTTAGTCATTAAAGTTAAAGGTGATGATTTACGTGCTTCGAAAAATGAATATACCCTTGAGTTTACTTTCCAAAAAATAAAAGAGATAGTGCAAGCTGATGATTTTAATATAAATAAGGATTATTTTTATATTCGATATTGTCATTTAAGTGATAAACGTGCTGATTTAAATATCGGTGATAAGGTTAAATCGGGTGATTTAATTGGTTATACAGGAGATACAGGTAATGCTAAGGATTGTTGTAATCCTCATCTGCATATCGAAATTGCAATGAATCCAAAATCTAATAGAAGTTCAACAACAAAACCTGAAATAGATAAATTGGGTTTAAAAATCAATCCAGCATTCTTTATTAATTTACAGGAAGTAGATGAAAAGGAGCAAACAAAAGTAAAAGAGCGAAGACTTAAAGAAAAGAAAACAAAATTAAGGATTACAAAATGAATTATATAAAGTCTATTTTATTCATAACATTGTTAACACCAACCATAAGTCATGCATTACAGCGTATTTACGTAGGTAATATTGGTCAAAACAAAGTTGAATTTTATTTTAATAGTGAATCTGCTATTTATCTTGATGATGAAAAACATCAAATTTATTCTATGTCTTCTGTCAAAGGGAGGAATAGTATCCCCCCTTATTATGAATATTCGGTCGAAGGCTCGACCGAAAAACGATCAGATAAAATATTTATTGAAAGTTTTACTCACTCACCTTTTTCTAATGATTTAGAAACTTATCAAAAACTAACTGGATATACACTAATTAACGGTGATAAGGTAAATTTAAATAAAATATTTGAATTCAGTGAATTTGTATCAGATGAAGAAGAATTTAATAATATAGATTATTTACAAGAACGTAGTACCAATGATTTTTATTTTAAGGTGATAGTATCTAAACAAAAAAATGAAAAGGCTAAAATCGTCGGCATTAAAATATATAGCAAAAAAGATGGACGCCTTATTCAAACCATTAAGGGAATTAAAGGATGTGCATTTAACTCTTATGTAAGTATCATGACTCATGATGAGTTTGATATAAATTTTGATAGTGATAATAATGATTTTTATCTTGTTAAAGATAGAATTTATGGTCCGAATACTACTGCCGAATATTATGCTTATGACAAAACACAACAACAATTTATCAAATTAAACCTTGAAGGTAACGATTTTCGCTTTGATTATGAAAAAAAAATAGCTACTAGTTACAAATATTGCCCAGGTAAAAAAGAAGACGATGAAATATCGT
>NZ_AWGA01000107.1 GCF_000471645.3 Candidatus Schmidhempelia bombi str. Bimp
CATTATGATAAAGAGTATCAGTAAATGACGATTCTTCAGGAAAAAGATGTTGATATTCTCGCCCTAAATCGGTTAAATCATAATGATAAATCCCTGGCTGCCCTGCTACTGGCTCACGGGTTAATAAACCGATTTCAGCAAATAAGGGAAGTGTTCTCGATAATTTCCCCTTATTCCAGACTGTCCATTGATTATCATCTTCTAATACGGGCTCATCGGTATAAGGAAACTTTACTGCCCCTAAATATAAACAAAAATCACCTTTCGCTTTAGTCACAGCCCGTGCTTCATCATAACCATTTTGGATCATGGTTTTTAGCTGCCCTTTGTTATAACAGCCACACAATATACTGGCGACTAAGCCTATCGTGATAAGTTGGGTTAACTTGTTCATCTTTTTCCTCTCAATTATTTTTATCTATTAAAGCGTTATTGCTGGTGTTTATATGTATAAAACATCAGTAAAGGTTTCACTGCCTCAGCCTTACTATTGCCATTTTTAGGCATCTTGCCTTGCGGCCAGTAGCGTATTTGTAAATACACTTCATCTGCCCCTGAAAACCTATACGCCCCTATTTTATAAAATAGCTGAAAATAAAGATGGCGATCATCATTTGACCGCCATTATCATTAGCTTACTTAACCAAATAACTTAAATAATTAATATTAAAGTTTTGATTTAAGCAATTATTTTTTCTCTGCTTCTTCATCAAGTACTAGTTGTCCTGAAGGCGGAATCAATTCA
>NZ_AWGA01000029.1 GCF_000471645.3 Candidatus Schmidhempelia bombi str. Bimp
CTTTTTGTTATGGGCCCATTAAGATTAAACGGGTTACGGATGTAAAAGAAAGAGAGGTCAGTTATTCGGGCGGATTTGGTGCCTCTAACTCGTTGAAAAGAACCGAAGTTGATGTAGATCTTGATTATCAAGTATTGGATATTCCTGACTGGGCACTAAATGCACAAGAAAAACTAAATGCTATCTATACGCAAACAGAAGTTAGATTACCAAATGAGGTTTATCCCGATACCTTAACTTTTGTAAAAGGTAGTGATGGGCAGCTATATCAAAATGTATTATCTTACAAGCTAATAAAACCTTAGTGATGAAATAAAAGACAATAAAGGATGGCGGTCAAATGATGATCGCCATATTGCTAATAAAACCAGAAATGTCATAACTTATCCCTAGACGGTTCAATCCGTAAATTCAAACTACGGACATCACACAGCAAATACACTGACGACTTCGCCTTAGCACGGCGAATCCCTAAAGCGGTTAAACGACTCATCCCCATATTTTCTTGATAAAAGAGATAAAAACGAAAAAATAGAAAATATAAAGAGCTCGACCTACCACAACACGCAGTAAAATCAAACTAAATTAGATAATGAGTACCGAAGTACTTAAATTGAAAAGGGGTGTATTTAAACATAGTACATTTCAATAGTGTTGCTTAGAAATATGAGAGATGTAACACCTTTATTATCTGGAATATTCAGACAATACTGAATATCTGTAAATGAATATTTGGAGCGGGAAACGTATCTCAAATAAAAGGGCTAACCTATTGAAAATACTTATATCTCAACGGTATGTTGATGTTTTCTGTCTTTAATTATGTCCTTGTTTTGGGTGTTATGCAATAGTTTTTAATCGCTGTTAGTAGACGCCGATTGCTTTTTTTGATTTAGCTGCTTAGAATAGATTAAGTCTTTTTATAGACTTTATTTAGTCTTGATAATATGAGGTTTACATGCGCTACTCTCAACAAATAAAACCCATCAGTTACTTAAAAGCCAATGCAGCTGAGGTAATGACCAATTTAACCGAATCAAGAGAGCCATTAATTATTACTCAAAATGGCGAAGCAAAAGCGGTGATTCAAGATATTGCGTCCTATGAAGAAACACAGGAGACACTGGCATTACTTAAAATTCTGGCATTAGGTCAGAAACAGGTAGAGGCAGGACAAGTGACTGATGTAAAAGATGTCGTTAAACGTTTAAAAAGCAAAAGGAAAAAAGCCTGATGCCTGCTGCTTATAAGGTTGTTTTAACGGAGGATGCACAAGCAGACTTAGAAGCCATTTATGAGTATATTGCTGAGCATGACAGCCCTGAAAATGCAGACTATGTACTGGACGAACTATTAAAAGCCGCAGAGAATTTAGGCCATTTTCCTGATAAGGGTAGTGTACCTAAAGAGTTACAAAGTTTAGGCAATCGTGATTATCGTCAAGCCTTTTTTAAACCCTATCGGCTTATCTACCGTGTAATTAATAAACAGGTTGTTGTCTTTCTGATTACTGACGGTAGATGTGATATGCAAACCTTATTAGCTCGGCGTTTATTGAGCTAGTACAAGTTAAACTATTTCTATTAGGGCTGATAATTAGCTATTATTGCTTGGTATGTCGAC
>NZ_AWGA01000108.1 GCF_000471645.3 Candidatus Schmidhempelia bombi str. Bimp
CGTTATGATAAAGAATCAGTAAATGACGATTCTTCAGGAAAAAGATGTTGATATTCTCGCCCTAAATCGGTTAAATCATAATGATAAATCCCTGGCTGCCCGGCTGCCCTGCCACTGGCTCACGGGTTAATAAACCGATATGAGCAAATAAGGGAAGTGATCTTGATAATTTCCCCTTATTCCAGACTGTCCATTGATCATCATCTTCTAATACAGGCTCATCAGTATAAGGAAACTTTACTGCCCCTAAATATAAACAAAAATCACCTTTCGCTTTAGTCACAGCCCGTGCTTCATCATAACCATTTTGGATCATGGTTTTTAGCTGCCCTTTGTTATAACAGCCACACAATATACTGGCGACTAAGCCTATCGTGATAAGTTGGGTTAACTTGTTCATCTTTTTCCTCTCAATTATTTTTATCTATTAAAGCGTTATTGCTGGTGTTTATACGTATAAAACATCAGTAAAGGTTTCACTGCCTCAGCCTTATTATTGTCATTTTTAGGCATCTTGCCTTGCGGCCAGTAGCGTATTTGTAAATACACTTCATCTGCCCCTGAAAATCTATACGCCCCTATTTTATAAAATAGCTGAAAATAAAG
>NZ_AWGA01000030.1 GCF_000471645.3 Candidatus Schmidhempelia bombi str. Bimp
ACATACCAATGCCAGAGTTTCGCGCCATTGGGTTCTATACGCAAAGACAGACCACGTCCATCTTTTAACGTATAGACAGAATCTTTAGGTTTAGCGCGATGAATACCTAAATTAGTCAATAAAGCCATAGAGTATACCTCTTGAATAAAGGGTTAAACGTAAACGAAATAGAAAACATCAAGAGGTCTAAGCAAGCGTAGCCAGAACTACGTGTCAGACTGGATATACAGATGAGTACAGGATGTACTTATTTTAAAAAGCCAATGTACTTAAAGCTGTACTTAAATTAAGTACCTTTAGGTAGTTTTTAATAGCTTTATGCAGATTATAGAAACACGTAACGCTTTGTTTCTTATGGGATTTAAGACAATTCTGAATGTCTATAGATTAAGAATTGGAGCGGGAAACGAGGTTCGAACTCGCGACCCCGACCTTGGCAAGGTCGTGCTCTACCAACTGAGCTATTCCCGCTTTATTTGACGAGCTTCGTAAGAAGTTGCGAGCATTATACAAAATATTTGGTTGGATACAAATGTTTTTTTAATGTTGATAATTTATTGCTGTTTTTTTGATTTTTTCCAGCTCAAAACTTCAACAATGCCGAATAGAAAGAGACGTAAGGTAATAAAACGATCATGTTTTCTTTCTTGCTCGGTTAAGGTTGTGTTAAGAATCCATGCTTGTAAACCATGTGTCATAACCATTACCGCTAATGCGACATAGGCTAGCATTTTAGCTGCGCCTG
>NZ_AWGA01000109.1 GCF_000471645.3 Candidatus Schmidhempelia bombi str. Bimp
CATTATTATAAATTGGATCACCGTCATTGGGATCTATAAACATATGCTGATATTCTCGCCCTAAATCGGTTAAATCATAATGATAAATCCCCGGCTGCCCTGCCACTGGCTCACGGGTTAATAAACCGATATGAGCAAATAAGGGAAGTGATCTTGATAATTTCCCCTTATTCCAGACTGTCCATTGATCATCATCTTCTAATACAGGCTCATCAGTATAAGGAAACTTTACTGCCCCTAAATATAAACAAAAATCACCTTTCGCTTTAGTCACAGCCCGTGCTTCATCATAACCATTTTGGATCATGGTTTTTAGCTGCCCTTTGTTATAACAGCCACACAATATACTGGCGACTAAGCCTATCGTGATAAGTTGGGTTAACTTGTTCATCTTTTTCCTCTCAATTATTTTTATCTATTAAAGCGTTATTGCTGGTGTTTATACGTATAAAACATCAGTAAAGGTTTCACTGCCTCAGCCTTATTATTGTCATTTTTAGGCATCTTGCCTTGCGGCCAGTAGCGTATTTGTAAATACACTTCATCTGCCCCTGAAAACCTATACGCCCCTATTTTATAAAATAGCTGAAAATAAAGATGGCGATCATCATTTGACCGCCATTATCATTAGCTTACTTAACCAAATAACTTAAATAATTAATATTAAAGTTTTGATTTAAGCAATTATTTTTTCTCTGCTTCTTCATCAAGTACTAGTTGTCCTGAAGGCGGAATCAATTCA
>NZ_AWGA01000031.1 GCF_000471645.3 Candidatus Schmidhempelia bombi str. Bimp
AAGGGGGGTCCCTTGCCACTATTTATTTCAATATTCAGATTAGAAAAGTTCAGAAGAACTACCATCATCATCAACGACTTGCGTACCAATTTCACGTTGGGCGTATACTTTAGGTTCCGTTCCTTCAATAAAGTATTCTGTAATCGCATTATCTTTTGAATAAGCCAGCAATCCTGTACGTTTATCTATCATTACCTCAACCACACCATCTGGTATTGGATCTTCTTTAATCGGCTCGTCTTCTAGGGCGATTTTCATATAATCATTCCATAGTGGATTTGCTGTTTTCGCGCCACCTTCAAAGGATATTGCCGACGGCTTATTAAAGCTGGCAGGCGCTTTTCCAAGTTCTCGGCGGTGATCGTCAAACCCCATCCAAACTGTTGTGACCAAATTGTCAGCAAATCCTGAAAACCATACATCTTTTGATTGGTTGGTCGTGCCGGTTTTTCCGCCAACATCACTGCGATTTAATGAGCGTGAACGCCAAGCTGTTGGCAACCAACTTGAATGTGGCTCTCCATTTACGGTGGTTTTTAGCCCTGAGCGGATAAGATATATGATTTTACTATTAATTACATGCGGTGCATATAATTGATGGGTGTTGATATTGCTATCACTATTTTTGGAATCAATGCTTATGTCAGGGGCATGTTGATATTGTTTATTCGGATCTGCGATCACAAGTCCACTTTCTGTACTAAGCTGTGAATTTTCAGGCTCTTGACTATCAGGTGAATCTACCGCATTTTCTACATTATCCAATGAAATTTTTGTATTTTGATCTTCATTTTCAAGATGACTAAACTGATCGGGACAAGTTCGACAGATAATTTCTGGGGTGTGTTTATAGATAGTGATCCCTTCAGCAAATTTTATTTCATTAATTAAGTATGGAGTAACTAAATATCCACCATTAGCAATCACTGAATAAGCGCGAGCGACTTGTAATGGTGTAAACGAGGCTGAGCCTAATGCGAGGGATTCATTATGTGAAATATTCTCTTTTGGAAAACCAAAGCGCTCTAAATATTCTGCCACATAATCGATACCAATTGCACGTACAGCCCTTACCATCATTACATTTTTTGATAAGGCTAACCCCACACGTAAACGTAGGGGACCGTCATATTTAGCTGGAGAATTTTTTGGTCGCCATACTTCGCTTCCCGCGTTGGTACGGGTGATCGGGGCGTCATTGAGAATGGTTGCCATCGTGATACCTTTATCTAACGCAGCAGTATAGATAAAAGGTTTGATGTTTGAGCCTATTTGTCGTATTGCTTGAACAGCACGATTAAATTTACTAATTTTAAAATTGAAACCACCCACTAAGGCTTTGATCTCCCCCGTTTCTGGATTAAGAGATACCAAGGCTGAGTTAACGCTAGGGACTTGCGTTAACCACCAACTATTTTCGACCTGACGAACCCAAATTTGTTGACCAGCAGTTAAAACTTGGTTAATTTTTGTTGGCAATCCGCCCTGTTGATTATCCGTAATAAATCGTCTAGCCCAAGAGACGCCGTCAAAAGTGATGGTAATAAGCTTACCATCGGCAAGCACGGCTTCGGCTAAATTATCTTTAACCGCAATAACTGCCGCTGGCTGAATGCCACCATAATTGGTGTAGGTGCTTAGCGCTTGTTTTATTTGTGCAGTACTCCATGGTGTTTCTGTTGATTTCCAAAGCGTTCGTTCTGGTCCACGATAACCATGACGCATATCATAATTTATAATATGGTTATATACCGCCTCATTGGCAGCTATTTGGTTTTTGCGTGTAATTGTCGTATAGACATCATAACCATCTGAATAGGCATTTTCACCAAAACGCTCATACATATATTGACGTGCCATTTCTGCAATGTAGGGCGCAGAAAAAGCAATTTTAGGTGAATGGTAACTGACATTTAATGGTTCTTCGATAGCTTGGTTGTACTGTTCTTGAGTAATATAGCCTTGATCCAGCATACGATGTAATACCCAGTTGCGACGGCTTTTTGCTTTATTTGGGTAAGATAGTGGATTATAAGCTGAAGGCGCATTAGGTAATCCTGCTAGTAAAGCAGATTCACTTAGTGTTAGTTGATCTGCGGTTTTACCAAAAAACGTGAAGGAAGCCGCACCAATACCATAAGAACGTGAGCCAAAATAGATTTTATTTAAGTAAAGAGTGAGGATCTCCTTTTTACTTAATTCCTTTTCCATACGGATAGCCAAAATCATTTCTCGAATTTTTCGAGATACACGACGCTCTGGGGTTAAAAAGAAGTTTTTTGCTACCTGTTGCGTTATCGTACTACCACCTTGCGAAAAACCACCCGATTTTAGGGCTATAAACGCCGCGCGTAAAATCCCAACTGGGTCAACACCATGGTGTTCAAAGAAACGGGAATCTTCCGTTGCAACAATAGCTTTAATAATATAATCGGGAACCGATTCATAGGCGACAGGAATACGCCGACGCTCGCCAAAGGTAGCAATTAACTCACCATCAGCACTAAAAATTCGCATTGGTGTTTGTAAACGAATATCCCGCAGTTCGGCTACATTAGGTAAATCTTTAGCATAGTAAAAATACCCCATAATCAGCATAGCTATACTAAATAGTACACAGCCAACTAAGAATTTAAAAATCAATTTCAAAAATCGCATTATAATCACGGGACATCCATAGTTTGGTTTTAGTTATTTACGGGCTATTATACAGAATCCTAACCAGCTGGTAAGTTAATTTATTGTACAATAGTTTATATCAATCTTAAGTAAGGTGTTAAAAAGCATAATCACACCTTTGACGAAAAAAACAGAAAAGTTCTCGATTTAAACATTGCTAATTAATGGATAATATTATCATAATTTTATTCTGTCAGTGAGAAATCCTATGCCTACAGCTAGTATGAAAAATGCCGAGCATTTTGGTATTAACTCAATAACGTAATTTATCATCTTCATTTTGATAATCATTTTTTATAGGTAACGTAACAATAATTCGCGTGCTTAACTCATCGGATTCAGCACATATTTTACCTTTTAATGTTTCAATGATTGATTTGACTATCGCTAATCCAATGCCTGCACCTTCGCCATTTCTTTGCCTAGATTTATCTACCCGATAGAATCGGTCGAATAATTTTGGTAAATGTTCAGGAGCTATTTTTTTTCCTGGATTGGCAACAATAAATTGGATCAAATTTTTGTTAAGGTGTTTAAGGCTAACCGTAATGGTTTGGCCTGATGGTGTATAGCGAATAGCATTTGAAATGAGATTGTAAATGGCTCGCGTTAACATTAAGCGATCACCTTCAATAATTAAATCTTCGCCTTCTAAATCAAAAGAAATATTATTATCTTCTATAACTGGCTCAAAGTAGTCGAAAATCATGGTAAACATGGCTTTTAAATTAATATCGACCAGTTCTGGGGTTAACTGTTTATTATCCGCTTGTGCTAAAAATAACATGTCCGTTATCATTTTCGATAATCGCTCATATTCTTCTAAATTAGAATAAAGGACTTCGCGATATTCGTCTGTCGTTCTGGCATTACTAAGCGCTATTTGTGTTTGCGTCACTAAGTTGGTGATTGGCGTCCGAATTTCGTGGGCGATATCTGCTGTAAAATTACGTTGGCGTTGAAACACATCTTCTATGCGTGCCAGCATATCATTAAAGGCATGAACAATACCGATAAATTTAGCAGGTACGATTGATAAAGGTATGCGCTCATTTAAATGTTTAGATGTCACACTTTGAATACGTGTGGTTAATCGTTCAATGGGTTTTTGAGTCAGATAAATGGCGGCCATCGTCCAGACGAATGATATCATTGAGGTAATGATGATCAAAATGGTTAAACCTTCGTGCAAATGTGAGACATAGTGCGATTGTTGCTCACGACCAATAGCTGCAATAATGGTATATTGATTGTCATCAGTTAACGATATTTTGGCGACAGCGATACGATAAGAGTGATTTTTGTGTTCCCAGATCCCTGTTTTACCTGTTGCCATTAGTTGATAGAATTCAGGGTGCTGTTTTGTTATCAATAAATCCGGACCTTTGGTATTGAAAATAACATGCCCAGCTTTATCTTCTATATAAACGAATAAACGATAGTGGCTAGCTAATATAAGCGAAAAATTTTGTTCAAAGCGATTATTATTAGAAGAATCAAGATAGTCGCGAGCATAAAGTTCTGATTGCATGGTGTTGATCACCGCATCAAGTTCCGCAATATTTTGTTTAATAGTATAATTTTCAAAAGAACGTTCGATGAAGTAGCTTAGAATAAACAAGATAATACTGGTGATAGTACAAATCAGTGTGGCTAATCGTATAGAAAAAAATAAATTATAGTGTGAATTATTCTTCATCGATAGCATCCAATTTATAGCCCATTCCTCGTACGGTATGAATTAATTTTGGCTCAAAATCGACATCAATTTTATTGCGTAAACGTCGAATAGCAACATCAATAACATTGGTATCACTATCAAAGTTCATATCCCAGACTTGTGAAGCGATTAATGAACGTGGAAGAACTTCATTTTGATAACGCAAAAAATACTCTAATAATAAAAATTCTTTATTTGTTAGATCAATACGTTTACCTGCGCGCGTTACCGTCCGTTTTGGTAAATCCATTACTAAATCTGCTGCGCTAAGTTGGTTTTGATTTTGCTGAGGCATATTGCGTCTTAATAATGATCTAATTCTTGCTAACAGTTCGGCGAAGGAAAAAGGTTTCACCATATAATCATCAGCACCAAGATTAAGACCTTTTACTTTGTCGTCAATACTGCCCATAGCAGACAGTAAGAGTATTTGAGACTTTTTGCCCGCCTCTCTTAATGATTGTACCATTTTCCAACCACTAATATCAGGTAACATAATATCAAGAATAATTAAGTCGTAATCTTCAGTCATTGCTTTATGGTATCCATCTAATCCATTTTTGGTCAAATCAACGACATAACCAGACTCCACTAATCCTTGACGTAAATATTCTCCCGTTTTTGGTTCATCTTCTACAACTAGTAGCTTCATTCTTCACTCCTGTTTCAGATATTAGTCAAACCATCTATCAGAATAAATTATTAAACCTAATGGAAACATGACAGTTAAATGACAAAATTGTCATTTAACTGTCATGTTTTTGTTGGAATTTTATTGTTACTATAACTCTCGAATCAACTATATAGCTTTCTAGTTAGTTTTTTCATTGTTTTATTTCCTTTCATCCATTCCTTGCATTTTTTGCACCCCAGTTTTTAACTGGGGCTTTTTTTTGCTTATTTTCTTTGTAGTACCACTGCACTTTCCATGTGTTGCGTATAAGGAAACTGATCAAATAAGGCCAAATGAGCTATATGATGTGTTTTTGTTAATGTAAGAAGATTTTCTTTTAATGTTAATGGATTACAAGAAATATAAATTATTCTATCATAGTGGCTGATCATTTCTACTGTTTTATTATCTAGTCCTGCACGCGGTGGATCGACTAAAACAGTTTGGCACTGATATTCATTCAAGTTAATACCTTTAAGGCGGTTAAAAGTACGCTCACCTTTTAACGCCTGTGTAAATTCTTCCGCCGACATGCGTAATATTTTTACATTTTTTCGTTGATTAATTTCAATATTATATTGTGCTGATTCTACCGAAGATTTAGCTATTTCTGTTGCTAAGACATTGGTAAAGTTATTCGCTAAAGCAAGGGAAAAATTACCATTGCCACAATAAAGCTCTAACAAATCACCTTGACTATGATGGGTAACGGTTTGCGCCCATTCTAACATTTTGATATTGATGGCCGCATTAGGTTGAGTAAAACTATTCTCTACTTGACGATAAATGATTGGTTGACCATTAACCGTTAATGTTTCTTGTATATAGTCATGCTCTAAACAAATTTTTTGTTTTGTTGCTCGTCCAACTATTTGTATATTAAAACCGTTGTCGATAAAATGTTGACGCAATAATTTTGCTTCGGCGATCCATTCATCATCAAGTTTTTTATGATAAAGCAAGCTAATTAGTAGCTGCTGACTTAGGGACGATAAATAATCAACTTGAAATAATTTATGACGTAATATGGGTTTACTACGTACATAATCAAGCAATACCTTCATCGCTTGATTTATTAACATTGACGCGATAGGAAATTCGTTAATGATGATACGCGTTTTTGTCTGTGGCTCATACATTATATGAAATAAATCTGCACCTTCATGCCAAATTCGAAACTCGGCACGCATACGGTAATGTTTAATGGGTGACGAACAGACTTGGGGAGTGGGTGGATTAAACTCGGACATAAGCGTCGTTAAATGATCAATTTTATGTTGGAGCTGCTGTTGATAATTACTTTCAGAATAAATATTTGTCATAGCTTATTAAGTTTAAACCCTAAATGGTTTGAATTATAGAGAAATAATTAGGCTAAGTAAAATAGCAATAAATCAACGGGGTCTATCTATTTAAGTTATGATAATCAATAAATAGGTTTTTATATTCGATACCTCACGTTGTATTTAAAAGGTACATAAATTGAGTGAGTAATAATATCCGTTTTTATTACAAACTTGCCATGAATAAATTAAACACGTTAAAGAGCGCTGCAAGAGATGTATTATATATAGTATGCTTGATAATATAATAAGTATTTGATAAGAAAGAGCAACGAATATGGTCAAATATAATAACGGAATAAAGATCAATCAAGAAAAACAAACCATTAAATGTATGATAATCCTCTATTGTCGTCGACAACATCATACAAAGGACTCACTCTGTGAACGCTGTTCAGAACTATATCAATATGCGATATCGCGTTTGACTTTTTGCCGCTTTGGTGAAGATAAACCAACCTGTGAGAACTGCCATAAACACTGTTATCGTCGTGATTATCAACAACAAATTCGGAAAATTATGCGTTATGCTGGTCCTAGGATGATCATTTATCATCCTATTATGGCTATTCGCCATCTATTAAAAAATAGGCAGAGTAAACGGACTAACCAGTAGAGTAATAAGGCGAGAAATAAATAACAAATATATTCTCGCCTTAGTGATTATGTTGGCCTAGATTACTGTATCAATTCGTCAACCCAATTTTATTTGGTATTGCCTACGTAGCTCATCACTTTGATTAAATAATTACGCGATTCAATTGATTTATGCTTGGTGGTCAACGTTTTATAGACTTCATCTGGCGTCATACTATTTATAATATCAATGGCTTTTTTCCTATCCGTTGAAAAAGTGGTGAGTACACTGCCTGCACCGCCATTATAAGCCGTAATCATCGCATATTTCATCGACATCGGATGACGAATGCCGGTTAAATATTTATCTCGAATTAGGGCTAAATAAGCGCTTCCCATATTGATATTATTTTGGGGATCAAATAAGTAAGCGCGAGTGGGTTCGCCTGCTTTACCCCATAAACGGTGAAGGTCTCGCCCAGCGGTATGTCGCTGAACTTGCATTAAACCAATAGCATCTGAACGACTTACCGCGAATGGGTTATAATTTGATTCTATTTTAATAATCGATAATATTAAGGATTCACTAATATCATAACGATTAGCGGCTTCTCTTACTAAAGGTAAGAATTTATGGGCGCGTTGGTTAACATGATTAGATACTAAATTAATCGTAACATACGTTATCTGTTTGTTATTTGATAAACGTATTTTCATTTGATGTGTTAAAAGATAGTTGGCAAAACGTTTAGCTCGCCATTCCCAACGTATAGGTGAGCCAGTTTCATCCAACACTTGTTTATAAAGAAAAGGTTCTCGAGTGAGATCTCGTTCGGCGTTTTCGTTTAATAAATCTATGGGTTCATTAAGTAGTAAGATTGAAATAATAGCCGATTGTAATGATGGTGTAGGATTTTCATTTAATGTTTCAATCGTAATCAGGCCAGAATCAAAATTGATATGGACTCGGGTTTGCATATCTGAGCTATATTGCACATAATCTTTTGGTCCAGGGATAACTACTTCTTTTAGACCCCAAATTTCTTGAACATTATCAGCAATTTGATTAATTAAAATATTAAAGGCATTAATATCTTTAGTATGGGCTAACGATTGTTCTATTTTAGATTTATTAGAACAAGCCGATAAAATACATACTATCACGGATAGTGCAATAAGCTTTATTTTCGACATGATTACTTACTCATCAAATTGACCTTAAACTCTTTAAACTTTTTCTTCTGGAATATAGCCTTGAACTTGTACCTCTCCGCCTTCAAATAAAAAGGATATCATCGCTTGTTCTATCTGTTTACGATGCTCAGCATTCATCATATTTAGCTTATTTTCGTTAATTAGCATTGTTTGCTGAGCCATCCATTGTGACCACGCTTCTTTTGAAATCTCATTATAGATACGTTTACCCAATTCACCAGGGTACATTTGGAAATCAAGACCTTCTGCTTCTTTATTCAATCGATGACAAAATATGATTCTGCTCATGATAATCCATATAAAAATTAATATAATTAACCTAAATAATAGGTAAATTGTGGCTAAATGTCTATGAAAAAGCGACAAAACCGAAGTATTAATAGAATAATTAATAGTAATCGGTAAAGATAGCTAAATAAATCGACAAAATATGATTAAATTTATTACGTTAGATAGGTTATTTTCTCTATTTAAATCAAACCTTGTCTCATGTTTACACCGACAGCGTCTATATTACCAACTAGACGTTAGTTAGCTCGTTATTATTAAAGATGCGTTGCCTATTCATCGTACATACAGCAATATAAATTGATGGCTAAGTTGCAGACTTATCTAACATTGCAAGCAAATTTTTAATTGGTGTTGCTAAACCAATTTTTTGTGGATGGTGCATATTGTACCAACAGCCATGTTTATCGTTTAATCTGTTTTCTTGTGCGTTAACTTTAACTAAAATAGGGACAATATCTAAATGAAAATGACTAAATGTGTGGCGAAATGTCGTTAACTGTTGATAATGATGAGCTTGATTTATTTTATAGTTATCTAACCATTCGTCGATTTGTTGTCGTGTCTCAAATTGTGGAAAGCAGTATAGTCCTCCCCAAATTCCCACGGATGGTCGCTGTTCTAACCAAACTTTTTGTTGATCTTGTAAGATAAGAAAGTAAGCGGTTTTTTCTGGTATGGCTTTCTTTACTTTTTTAGTCGGATATTGTGCCCAACTTTCATTTGCATAAGCAACGCAGTGATTAGCGATAGGGCAAAGAGAACATTTAGGTTGGGTGCGCGTACAAACCATTGCACCAATATCCATCATAGCTTGATTAAATTTTTCAACACCGTTAACGGGCGTGACCTTTTCACTTAGTTGCCATAATTTATTTTCAATATGTTTACTACCAGGCCAACCCTCAATAGCAAAATAACGTGTTAACACGCGTTTTACATTTCCATCGAGTATCGGAAAATGTTGATGTTGAGACAAAGATAAGATTGCCCCCGCGGTAGAACGGCCAATTCCAGGCAATGCTACTACTTCAGCAAATGTCGTTGGGAATATGCCGCCATGTTGTTTAAGGATCTGTTGTGCAGCTTTATGTAAATTGCGTGCTCTTGCATAGTAACCTAATCCAGTCCAAAGATGTAACACATCATCAATATTTGCCTTGGCTAAATCAGTAATCGTCGGAAAATGTTGGATAAAACGCTGAAAATAAGGAATAACGGTTGCGACTTGTGTTTGCTGTAACATCACTTCTGATAACCAAACATGATAAGACGTTTTCGATTGTTGCCAGGGTAAAGTTTTGCGTCCAAATTGGTCATACCAAGCCAGTACGACCTCTGAAAATGAGGTAAATGCGGTATTTATCATAAAAAATCAGACTATAGGTAATAATGAAGCGCTTGGGTAGCACCCAAGTATTTTAAAAAATAAAGTAGTTGATGAAAGGGCTTTTAATGCTTGTTGCATTGATAATGAGGATAAATTACCTTGTAAATCAATATAAAACATTTCTTCCCACGGATTGCCATGTATAGGACGAGACTCCAATTTAGTCATTGCAATGTTATATTTACGTAGTACAAGTAAAGCATCAACTAATGCCCCCGAATGTTGTCCAGTTTTCATTAGTATTGTCGTTTTAGCGGGAATTTGCGACGATACATCAATGGCTTTTCTTGCTAATACAATAAATCGTGTAATATTTTGTTTTTGATCGGCAAAGTTATGATTGAGAACGTGTAAGCCATATAATGCTCCCCCTTCTTTATTGCCAATTGCCGCTACATTCGGTTGATTTAATTCAGCAACCATCTTCATCGCTGAGGATGTACTATCACAATATACAATTTTCCAATGTGGATAACTGGCTAAAAAGTGAGTACATTGCTGAAAAGGTTGTGCATGACTATATACCGTATCAATATTAGTAATATTGGTATGCTTGGTGGCTAAAATACAGTGGTCGATAGGTAAGGCGATTTCACCAATAATATGTAAGTTAGTCTTTTGTAATAAGTCATAAACTTCATTAATTGATCCAGAACTGCTGTTTTCAATAGGTACAATACTATAATCAACGAATCCGTCTTCCAATTGTTGAAAAACAGCAGAAAAATTAGTGCAACTACACTCAATTAATTGATCCAGATGAATATTAGCATAGCGGCGAGCCGCTAAATGTGAATATGAGCCTTTCGGTCCTAGAAAAGCAAATTTAGCTATTTTCAATGTACTGGCATTTATATGTTGTTGCAGAATTTTTTGCTCGGCTAATATGTTTTCCTCGACAATCATTTGGCATAATCGGGAAATATAGTATTCATCCAATTGATATTTTTGTCCTTCGGCTAACCATGCTTTTAATATAAAATTCTCATGATCAATATCTCTTAATGGCAAATTAGCCTCTATTTTTTTATTGCTAATCTCAGTGGCAATATCCCGACGCGCTGCAAGTAGTTGCAGTAACTTTTTATCGAGATTATCTATTTCCGATTGTAAACAGTGAAGTGAATTTTTACTCATTAAGGACAGACCTAAATAATATTCATGTATTAAGTATCGCACAAGATTAAGGCACTATATAGTGCCTTTAAAAATAAAATCATGAATAAATTATTCAGTGACGTGATTTTTAATACTGTCATTAGCTCGTCGCGCTTCAAATTTATGTTGTGTTTTATTAAGTTGGCGTTCAAGTTTATTGATCAAATCATTGATAGCGATATACATATCATTATGTTTAGCCGTCGCGATCAGCGGTGCGCCTTTGGTTGTTATTGTTGCATCAATAACAAAATTATCGGGTTCTTTGGAAAGGATAAAGTGAGGATTTATGAGATCTGTGTGCCATTTATTGAGCTTATTAAACTTTTCCTCTAGGTAGTGACGGATTGCAGGAGTAATAGCCATTTGTTTACTAGTAATATTTAACATCATCATTATTCTCCTATAATAATTGTTGTATACCTTGCGCATATTACTTTGACAAACTCTGGGGGTAACGTCAATTAATATTACTCTTGTTTAGATAATATATTAAGATAATAACACTAAGAGAGATAATTAATATCATGTTATAAAGATATGGACTTAAATTGCGTGCTATGAAGTTATTAACGCACTGTCTCTACATTTTGGCAACCGCATATTGGCAATGGTTTACCATCAAGGTAAGCTTGATTATCTCGCATTATTAATCGTCCATCAATAAACCATTTAATCGTTAAGGGATAGATTTGATGTTCTTTATTTAATACGCGATGGCTCAAGGTATCTTGATTATCATTGGCTAAAACGGGAACGGCTGCTTGTAAAATAATAGGTCCACCATCTAATTCCTGAGTAACAAAATGTACTGTTGCGCCATGTCTATCATCGCCAGCCTCGATTGCACGCTGATGGGTATGTAAACCGGGATATTTAGGTAATAAAGATGGATGAATATTGATTATTTTTCCAACGAAGCGTTGTATAAAATGAGGGGTTAGAATACGCATATAACCAGCAAGAATAATTAAATCGGGTTGATAGTCGGCTATTTGGTTAGCAACAGCCATATCAAAAAGCGCTCTTTCACTATACTTTGTGTGTTCTATAACATGGGTTGCTATTTGAGCATTTTTCGCTCTTTGTAAAGCAAATACATTGGGTTTATTACTAATTACTGCCACAATTTCGGCCTGAATATATCCTGCCTGACAAGCCTCAATAATTGCTTGTAAATTTGAACCGCTACCAGATACGAGGATGACTATCCTTTTAATTCGTTTATTCATAATCATATTCTCTATTATTTTTTAAATATGATAAAGATAGGTCTTAACCTATCTTTACATTGAAATACTATGAACGGATGATAACCGGAACATCATCTGCAGTGGTGTGGATTTCCCCTAATAACCACGCTTTTTCACCATAATTGGTTAGTAAAGTTATGGCTTTATCTACATCAGCTTTAGGTAAAACAATAATCATACCAACACCACAGTTAAACGTCCGATACATTTCATGGCGACTAATTTGTCCAGTTGTTTGTATCCAATTAAAGATGGCCGGCCATTGCCAGCTAGACTCATCAATGATCGCTTGCGTTTTTTGGGGTAAGATACGCGGTATATTTTCCCAAAAACCGCCACCAGTAATATGGGCAATGGCATGCACGTTAACTTGTTTGATTAAGTCTAAGATGGGGGTAACATAAATTCGAGTGGGTGTTAATAAATGATCTGCAAGTGCTTTGCCTGCCAGTTTTTCATTTTGCGTGTCAATATTATGTACTTCAATAATTTTGCGAATTAAAGAATAACCATTTGAATGAGGACCACTAGAGGCAAGAGCGATAATCGCATCACTATCTTGAACTTTGCTACCATCAATAATATCATCTTTTTCAACGACACCCACGCAAAATCCAGCAATATCATAATCGGCGTGTTGATACATACCAGGCATTTCTGCTGTTTCACCACCAACTAAAGCACAGCCAGATTGTTTACACCCCTCAGCAATCCCTGTAATCACTTTGGTTGCGATATCAACATCAAGTTTGCTAGTAGCATAGTAGTCTAAAAAAAATAGGGGTTCAGCACCTTGTACAATTAAATCATTAACACACATGGCAACTAAATCAATACCAATTTCATCATGATGATTAAGATCGATGGCTAATTTTAATTTAGTTCCAATACCGTCGGTTCCCGAAACTAAGATAGGTTGCTTATATTTTTGGGGAATGGCACATAGTGCACCGAATCCGCCTAATCCACCAATAACTTCTTTACGCAGCGTCTGTTTGGTTACGTCTTTTATGCGTTTAACCAGCTCATTTCCAGCATCAATGTCAACGCCGGCATCTTTGTAACTTAAGGATTGATTATCTGACATAGTAAAACCTCAAGGTTTATTATGTAGAGAAGATAGGGATAGTCATTTTAACAGTATTGATAATAATTAGCGATAAAGTTTTATTTAAAAAGATAAAATCAATGGCTATTGGACTTTATTTAATTATTGGAATCGTAACAAAAGGAGGTTTGAGTTTATTTAAATAATATTTGAATCGATACCGTTTATGGTACAAATATAGACGGGATTATTCCCAAAATAATTGAATAAAAAATAAGAAAATTTAATCTTAATCAATCATATAAAATATAAATAGTAACAAGTCCTTAGTATGTTATAACTAATCCGTATTCTATTTATTTATGAAAATAAGATCTTATTTTATAATGCATTGCAATTCAGTAAAAAGAGAGTATAATTTGCCACCTATTGGTGGAAATAGCTGAGTTAGAGATCGGCATTTCTTATTTTATAAAACTATAAGAAGTTTAGGAGTTATTATGTCTCTAAGCGCAGAAGCAAAAGCTAAAATCGTCGCTGAGTATGGTCGTGATGCCAAAGATACTGGTTCAACAGAAGTACAAGTTGCGTTATTAACTGCACAAATTAACCATTTACAAGGTCATTTTGCTGAGCATAAAAAAGATCATCACAGCCGTCGTGGTTTATTACGTATGGTATCTAGCCGTCGTAAATTATTAGACTACTTAAAACGTAAAGATGTTGAACGTTATGTTCAGTTAATCAAAAAGTTAGGTTTACGTCGCTAATCGGCGTTTGCTGTATAAAGAAGAGGCGATTACGCCTCTTTTTTATTATTAATATTTTCCATTCATCAAACATAATTCTATTTTTTGAATTATGTATTTCTCCAATTATAATGTATAATCGATAAATCTAAGTAAAGAAAACATTTTCATGTTTCACGCGACTAATGAGAGCTTCATCATAACCTATATCTCTGATTAAGTTATAGATAGATCTGTCATTAGTCGTGAGAATGGAACAGGGCTTTACTTTAATTCTTAAAGAAAGAGGAAATCAATTTGTTTAATCCGACAATTCAAAAATTCCAATACGGTAAACACACCGTAACCCTTGAAACTGGCATCATGGCTCGTCAAGCAACCG
>NZ_AWGA01000110.1 GCF_000471645.3 Candidatus Schmidhempelia bombi str. Bimp
CATTATGATAAAGAGTATCAGTAAATAACGATTCTTCAGGAAAAAGATGTTGATATTCTCGCCCTAAATCGGTTAAATCATAATGATAAATCCCCGGCTGCCCTGCCACTGGCTCACGGGTTAATAAACCGATATGAGCAAATAAGGGAAGTGATCTTGATAATTTCCCCTTATTCCAGACTGTCCATTGATCATCATCTTCTAATACAGGCTCATCAGTATAAGGAAACTTTACTGCCCCTAAATATAAACAAAAATCACCTTTCGCTTTAGTCACAGCCCGTGCTTCATCATAACCATTTTGGATCATGGTTTTTAGCTGCCCTTTGTTATAACAGCCACACAATATACTGGCGACTAAGCCTATCGTGATAAGTTGGGTTAACTTGTTCATCTTTTTCCTCTCAATTATTTTTATCTATTAAAGCGTTATTGCTGGTGTTTATACGTATAAAACATCAGTAAAGGTTTCACTGCTTCAGCCTTATTATTGCCATTTTTAGGCGTCTTGCCTTGCGGCCAGTAGCGTATTTGTAAATACACTTCATCTGCCCCTGAAAACCTATACGCCCCTAGTTTATAAAATAGCTGAAAATAAAGATGGCGATCATCATTTGACCGCCATTATCATTAGCTTACTTAATCAAATAACTTAAATAATTAATATTGAAGTTTTGATTTAAGCAATTATTTTTTCTCTGCTTGCTCATCAAGTACTGGTTTTCCTGAAGGCGGAATCAATTCA
>NZ_AWGA01000032.1 GCF_000471645.3 Candidatus Schmidhempelia bombi str. Bimp
CCGCCGCTGTTATGGCTAGTATGGATGATACTGCTGTATTTGTTACCGTGGTTGCTCAGAAAAAAGTAAAAGAAGGCCAAGACTTTTTTCCATTAACAGTAAACTATCAAGAGCGTACTTACGCCGCTGGGCGTATCCCAGGTGGGTTCTTTAAACGTGAAGGTCGCCCAAGCGAAGGAGAAACGTTAATTGCACGTTTAATTGATCGTCCATTGCGCCCACTTTTTCCAGAAGGATTTGTTAACGAAATTCAAATTATTGCAACAGTGGTTTCCGTTAACCCTGAAATCAGCCCAGATATCGTGGCAATGATCGGTGCATCAGCCGCATTATCACTTTCAGGCGTGCCTTTCCATGGCCCAATTGGCGCTGCGCGTGTTGGTTTTATTGATAACCAATTTATCCTTAATCCTACCACTAGTGAATTGCCGAAAAGTCGCTTAGATTTAGTCGTTGCAGGTACGAATAGTGCGGTATTAATGGTTGAATCAGAGGCAGACTTGTTAACTGAAGAACAAATGTTAAGTGCGGTTGTTTTTGGTCATGAACAACAACAGGTTGTTATTGATAACATTAATGAATTTGTTGCTAAAGCTGGCAACGTTGAGTGGGATTGGCAGCCACCAGCAAAAAATGAAATTCTTTACCACACCATAGTAGAACTAGCAGCATCACGTTTAGGTGATGCTTATCGTATTACTGAAAAGCAAACACGTTACGCCCAAATCGATCAAATCAAAGAAGATGTACTGACTACTTTAAAAGCAAATAATGAAGAAATCGATGAAAACGAAGTACTTAAAATTATTGTCGATTTAGAAAGCCAAATTGTACGTCAACGAGTTATTCGCGGTGAGCCGCGCATTGACGGACGAGAAAAGGATATGATTCGTGCCTTAGATATTCGTACAGGTGTGTTACCTAGAACGCATGGTTCATCATTATTCACACGAGGTGAAACTCAGGCATTAGTTACTGCTACCTTAGGTACAGAACGTGATGCACAGATTATTGATGATATTACTGGTGAACATACTGATCGTTTCTTATTACACTACAATTTCCCGCCTTATTCTGTTGGTGAAACCGGTATGGTTGGTTCTCCTAAACGTCGTGAAATTGGACATGGTCGGTTAGCCAAACGTGGCGTGGCGGCAGTAATGCCATCGGTAAATGAATTTCCATATACCGTCCGTGTTGTGTCAGAAATTACTGAATCAAATGGTTCTTCTTCGATGGCTTCAGTATGTGGTGCGTCCTTAGCGTTAATGGACGCTGGCGTGCCAATTAAAGCCTCTGTTGCGGGTATTGCCATGGGATTAGTAAAAGAAGGTGACGATTTTGTCGTATTATCGGATATCCTAGGCGATGAAGATCATTTAGGCGATATGGATTTTAAAGTCGCTGGAACCAGTACCGGTGTTAGTGCTCTACAGATGGATATTAAAATCGAGGGTATTACTAAAGAGATCATGCAAATTGCGCTCAATCAGGCCAAAAGTGCACGTTTACACATTTTAAATGTAATGGAACAGGCGATTAATACACCTCGTAAAGAAATTTCTGAATTTGCTCCTCGTATCTATACGATTAATATTAATCCAGATAAAATTCGTGATGTTATTGGTAAAGGTGGGGCAACCATTCGAGCACTAACTGAAGAAACTGGGACTACCATTGAAATTGAAGATGATGGTACAGTGAAAATTGCGGCAGCCGATGGTAAAAAAGCACAAATGGCCATCGACCGTATTAATGATATTACCGCTGACGTAGAGGTAGGTAAAATCTATACGGGTAAGGTGGTACGTATCGTTGATTTTGGTGCCTTTGTCGCGATTGGTGGGGGTAAAGAAGGATTGGTACATGTCTCACAAATCGCTGATCACCGAGTTGAAAAAGTGACTGATTATTTACAGGTTGGTCAAGAGGTACAAGTAAAAGTACTAGAAATTGATCGTCAAGGTCGTATACGTTTAAGTATGAAAGAAGCCGCTTCTCAAGCTGCGGTTGATTCAGCCACACTAACTCTTGAAGCTAGTGAGTAATAGTGGCATTCATAGTGAAATAGAATAACTTAAATAAAGAAACATGCTATAAAAAAGATGGTATGTTTCTTTTTCTATCGCCTATTGAATTAAATATTGGTGTGATTCTATTAGTTATAAATATCATCTATATATCATTTTATAATGGCTAATTTGGCCTCATGGGAGTCTGTAATGGATTTTATTTGGTTTAAACGATGCTTATTGATTATATTGGTGTTTTTTTTAACTTGTTGCCAAGTTATTCATCATGAACATAAAATGATTCTTGCTATTTCACCAGCAAATAATGATGAAATTCAACTAGAGATAGTCCATCTTAGTCAACAATTACTTCAAACAGATTTAGATGAGAATAAACTAGCTAAATTGCATTATCGAAGAGCTGCCTTATATAATTCATTAGGGCTTAATATCTTTGCACAAAATGATTTATACCAAATTTTAGCAATGATGCCTAAAGCGATTGACGTGCATAATTATTTAGGGGTTATTCTTGCCGCACAAGGAAATACTGATCAAGCGTTGGCTGCATTTAATACCGTAGTCGAACTTGATCCTGACTATGATGTTGGTCGCTTAAATCGTGCTATTTTGCTTTATAATACTGAGCATTATGCTGCTGCGAAGGATGACGCTTTAGCTTTTTATCATAGAGCCCCAGATAAATTTTATCGGCTACTTTGGCTCTATTTAATAGAGTATGAGATTAATCAGGAGCAAGCTCAGCAACGATTACAACAGCGTTATGATGCCATGTCGCAACATAACGGATGGGGAGATAATATTCTAGCATTTTATTTAAATAAGATTAGCGAACGCGATTTAATACAACGTGCCAATGTTGGCATTAAAACTAATCGCGAGCTTGCTGAACGGTTATGTGAAATGTATTTTTATTTAGGCAAATATTACTTAAATAAAAAAAATGTAAAACGTGCAGAAATGATGTTTAAATATACGTTAGCAAGTCATATATATAACTATATTGAATATCAACAAGCACTACTTGAATTAAAAAAGCTGCAAAAACAGCCTATTAGTTCAACTAATTAATCTTAATAAGATTAGTTTGGGGTCATGCCAGTTTTAATAAAGTGAAAATCGATCTTATAGCAAGTTCTTTTTATAACTAGTGTTAGTTTCCATGAAGATGGAACAAGATGAAATGTGCTCATAATTATTATGGCACGAATTATATGTAAACTTTTTTAGATTAGAATAGTATTCGTTAGAGTGAATGAATAGTTAAACAATATATGGTTAACTATCAGTTAAAATATTAGCGATTTAATTTTTAATCTTATGTTGTGGATTACTTTATATTAGATAAGCTAACCGAAGTCTGAAATTTAATGTGATGAGGGTCATGAAGACGATAATTGCAGGTTTCAATAAGGCTTTAATTAAGCTAAGTAAATCGATCCAGAAATAGAGTTTTAAGATATATACTGGTTATTTGTTGGGTAAGTTGTAAATTTTCAGTTTGGTAAGCTGGCATTTATCTGTTTTTTTATTTGATAAACACTTAATAAGCGAGTTTACATGACAAACGAAGTTTCTTTTGTAGACCTCGGATTACCCGAGGAAATTCTTCAAGCATTAAATGATCTTGGTTTTACTAAACCATCACCCATTCAGGCACAATGCATTCCACTTTTACTAAAAGGGGAAGATGTCTTAGGAATGGCGCAAACAGGAAGTGGTAAAACCGCGGCATTTTCATTGCCATTTTTAACTAATATTGATGTGAGTTTAAAAGCACCGCAATTGTTAGTGTTAGCGCCAACTCGAGAGTTAGCTATTCAGGTTGCTGAAGCATGTAGTGAATTCACAAAATACATGAAAGGCGTTAAAGTATTAGCATTATATGGTGGACAACGTTACGACGTGCAGTTACGCGCGCTAAAACAGGGGCCACAGATTGTTGTTGGTACACCAGGTCGTTTACTAGACCATTTAAATCGAGGCACATTAAAACTTGATTCTTTAAAAGGATTAGTTCTTGATGAAGCAGACGAAATGCTAAGAATGGGATTCATTGATGATGTTGAAAATATTATGAATGCCATACCTGATGATCATCAGACTGCTTTGTTTTCAGCAACGATGCCAGCACCAATACGTCGTATCACTAAGCGCTTTATGAATAATCCAAAAGAAGTACAGATTAAAGCCACCAATCAGACAGCACCAGACATTGATCAAAGCTATTGGACTGTAAACGGTCTACGTAAAAATGAGGCATTAATTCGTTTCCTTGAAGCCGAAGATTTTGATGCTGCGATTATTTTCGTTCGTACTAAAACAGCAACACTTGATGTTGCTGAAGTATTAGAAAAGCATGGCTATAGCAGTGCCGCACTAAATGGTGATATGACGCAAGCGCTACGTGAACAAACGTTAGATCGATTACGTGATGGACGTTTAGATATTTTGATTGCTACGGATGTGGCTGCTCGCGGTTTAGACGTTGAACGTATTAGCTTAGTTGTAAACTACGACATTCCATTAGATTCAGAATCCTATGTTCACCGAATTGGGCGTACTGGTCGAGCGGGTCGAGCAGGTCGAGCATTATTATTTGTTGATAACCGTGAACGTCGTTTATTACGCAATATTGAGCAAATTATTAAGAAGCCAATTCCAGAAGTGGCACTACCGTCAAAATCTTTACTTGAACAACGACGTTTAGAGCGTTTTTCGGTGAAGGTAAAACAACAATTAGAAAGTAAAGATTTGGATCAATATCGTGATATCTTGGCTAAGTTAAAACAAGATGATGAAACCGATTTAGAAACCTTAGCGACCGCTTTACTTAAAATGGCACAAGGTGAACGCCGATTAATTCTCCCTGCGGATCCGGTATTTAAACCATCATCACATGATAATCATCGTCGAGGTGAGCGTAATGAACGACGTAATCAGCGTGATGATCGTTTTAATCGCGATATCCCGAAACGTCGTGAACGTCGCGATGTGGGTGAAATGGATGTATATCGCATTGAAGTTGGCCGCAATGATGGCATTGAGGTTCGTCATATTGTTGGTGCGATTGCGAATGAAGGGGATATCAGCAGTCGTTACATTGGCAATATTAAACTGTATGAAAATCACTCGACAGTAGAATTGCCAAAAGGTATGCCTAAAGATCTACTTAATCATTTTTCGCGGGTTCGAGTACTCAATATGCCAATGAATATGAGCATGTTAGATAGTAACGAGGCAAATCAAGAGGTGAGCGAAAGAGCACCACGAGCTAGACGCAGCAAATCATCGGATAATTTTGCGGGTGAACGCTCCCAACATAAAAAGCGTGCAGCACGATTTAATCATCGTTCGGGTAATAAATAACGTTTAGTGATACTACTAATGAAAACCACTATCACATTAAAGTGTTGGTGGTTTTTTTATTTATTAATGCTTATCAATAATTACTAATAACCTATTTTTATCTTTTTAAGTTCAACGACATTATTTAATAATAAAATGGACTATCGTTATGGTTAATAGCGTTAAGCGTAAAATAGAAAAAACATATAACTATCTTTAATGATAGTTATTTTCGATAGTTAATCCAAAATAAATGAATAAACCGATTTCCTCATATCAATTTTTATTTTTGATAACTGATCATGATTTTTCATAAATCACTATTTTTTCTAGACTAAAATTGTTAAAATAACGCACTAAATTTGTAAGTAAAATTAGGTTAAACATAATTTTGCTAATTGACTAAACATTGATTTACAGGTATTATGCGCGACTTATGCAGAACAGATTGCCGTTAACAATTGACCCAACTAAAGCGGCGCAAAAACGCTTAGATTATGTAGGTATTTACCCTAAGCAGCTTGCGCAACGTTTAGCCGAGTCAGTTGCAAGTGTGGACAGCGATATTGAAGCGACGCTTTCTTTCACCATAGATAGTCAGCGTTTGAGTGTAATTGAGCTGATCGCCAGTGTTGATTTAAGTTTATATTGTCAACGATGCGGTCAACCATTTAAATATTCTGTTCACATAAAAAGAAAATTTAGTCCTGTGAAGAATGATGAGCAGGCAGCATATTTACCGGAAGAGTATGAGCCCATTGAGCTTAATGAGTTTGGTGAGGTAGACTTACTTGCAATAGCAGAGGATGAAATTATTCTTTCTTTACCTATTGTACCGGTACATGAAATCACACACTGTGAAGTGTCAGAGGTAGATATGGTGTTTGGTGAAATTCCAGAAGAGGAAACAAAACCAAATCCTTTCGCCATACTTGCCAGTTTAAAGAAAAAGTAATTGAGTGAGGAGTAAGGTCAATGGCCGTTCAACAGAATCGTAAAACTCGTGCTAAACGTGGTATGCGTCGTGCACATGATGCATTAACAGTTGCTAATATTTCAGTTGATGAATCAGGAAAAACCCATTTGCGTCACCATGTAACCGCTGATGGTTATTATCGTGGCCGTAAGGTTATTGTAAAATAATTAGGTGATAACTTGAACAATCTAACCATTGCGTTAGATGCTATGAGCGGGGATTTTGGTCCTCGCGTAGCTGTTCCTGCTGCTTTACTAGCTTTATCCCAGCATCCTAATCTTCATATTTTTCTTGTTGGTAATACCGATGAGATGCTTTCTTATTTGCCTAAAAAAGATCCAGAACAGCAAGGACGTATCACGCTGGTAGAATCTAAAAGCGTGATAGATAATGATGCTAAACCTTCTACCGCCATTCGCCACAGTAAAGGAAGTTCCATGTATATAGCATTGGAATTAGTGAAATGTGGGAAAGCTAAAGCCTGTGTTAGTGCTGGTAATACTGGTGTGCTAATGGGGCTATCAAAATTATTATTAAGACCTCTGCCAGGCATTTATCGTCCAGCCTTAGTTGCTGTTTTGCCCGCTTTAAATCAACAAAAAACCGTGATTTTAGATTTAGGTGCTAATTCTGAATGTGATAGCGATATGTTAATCCAGTTTGCGGTGATGGGAGCTATTTTAGCGGAGACAACGCTAGACATTACGCATCCCCGCGTTGCCTTGCTTAATATTGGTGAAGAAGAAGCAAAAGGTTTAGATCGTATCCGTGCAGCGTCAGCTGTATTGAAAACGCACGAACGAATTAATTTTATCGGTTATCTTGAAGGCAATGAATTATTGACGGGTAAGACCGATGTATTAGTTTGTGATGGTTTTGTTGGTAACGTCACGCTTAAAACGGTAGAAGGGCTATTGAATATTTTTTTAGCACCTTTTAAGCTCACCTCTAAACGCAAACCATGGTGGAGTCGATTGTTGGGATTATGGTTGCGACGAAGTATGTCAAAGACATTTGGTTATTTAGATCCAGAACAATATAATGGTGCTTGTTTACTTGGATTACGTAGTATCGTCATTAAAAGTCACGGTTCCGCTGGTGCTAAATCCTTTGCAGTTGCAATAGAACAAGCCATTCAGGCTGTGGAAAAACATATTCCTGAAAGGATTGCGCTGAGTTTATCCTCCGCATTACCAAAGAGTGAAAATAATTAATGTACACAAAAATACTTGGAACGGGAAGTTATCTTCCTGCTCAAATTAGAACAAATGCTGATCTTGAAAAGATGGTCGATACAAGTGATGAGTGGATTACAACTCGTACTGGTATTAAAGAACGTCGTGTTGCCGGCCCAGATGAGACTGTGGCTTCGATGGCTCATTTAGCCGCTCAGCCAGCGCTTGAAATGGCAAATATTGATAAACAACAAATTGGACTAATTATTGTTGCAACAGCGTCTAATCAATACGCTTTTCCTAGTGCAGCAGCAGAATTACAAGCAAATTTGGGGATTAAAGATGCAATCGCATTTGATATTTCAGCTGCCTGTTCTGGCTTTGTTTATGCATTAAGCATTGCGGATCAGTATATAAAAAACGGCGCGGTTAATTATGCTTTAGTTGTTGGTGCTGATATCTTAACTCGGACGCTTGATCCTAATGATCGTGGTACGATTGTTATTTTTGGCGATGGCGCGGGCGCGGTTGTGTTAGGACAATCACAAGAGCCAGGAATTATTTCTACCCATTTACATGGCGATGGTCAGTATGGACAATTACTCCGATTACCTTACGTTGATCGTAGAAGTTTAGATAAACCTGATTATCTCGTTATGCAAGGTAATGATGTATTTAAAGTAGCAGTCAGAGAACTGGCGCATTTAGTTGAAGAGACGTTATCGGCCAATGGTATCGATAAGTCTGAACTTGATTGGCTAGTACCCCATCAAGCCAATTTACGGATTATCTCCGCTACCGCTAAAAAACTGGGTATGGGAATGGATAAAGTCATTGTGACTTTAGATAAACAAGGCAATACTTCTGCGGCATCGGTACCTTGTGCTTTAGATATGGGCGTTCGTGATGGGCGAATTCAGCGTAATCAGTTAATTTTACTTGAAGCATTTGGTGGCGGTTTTGTTTGGGGATCTGCTTTAGTTCGTTTCTAAAACAAGTACTTAAGCATATAGTAAGAATTATTAAATAATGATTAGGAGTTGATAATGACTCAATTTGCAATGGTTTTTCCAGGGCAAGGTTCACAGTCAGTTGGTATGTTGGCTGATCTTGCTGAAAAGTATTCAATTGTAACCGAAACGTTCGCTGAGGCATCTGCTGTATTAGGTTATGATCTATGGGCTTTAATACAAAATGGTCCAGCAGAGGAATTAAATAAAACTTGGCAGACACAACCAGCGCTATTAGCTGCGTCTGTTGCTGTTTATCGTGTTTGGCAATCAGAAAATGGCGCACAACCTGCGGTAATGGCTGGGCATAGTTTAGGTGAGTATTCGGCGTTAGTTTGTGCGGGAGTGATTGATTTTGCCGCAGCAATTAAATTAGTTGAACTACGTGGTAAGTTAATGCAAGAAGCTGTACCCGCAGGTACAGGTGCTATGTATGCTATTATTGGGCTAGATAATGAGTCGATTGCTAAAGCCTGTGAACAAGCGGCGCAAGGACAAATTGTTGCCCCCGTCAACTTTAACTCTCCAGGTCAAGTGGTTATTGCTGGTCAAAAAGAGGCGGTTGAACGCGCAGGTGTTTTATGTAAAGAAGCCGGAGCTAAACGTGCTTTACCGCTTCCAGTTAGTGTTCCTTCTCACTGTGCATTAATGAAACCAGCGGCAGAAAAATTAGCAGAAGCTCTAGAAAATATTCAGTTTAATTCACCAAAATATCCTGTTATAAATAATGTTAATGTACAAGCAGAAACCGATTCTACCGCAATTAAAAACGCATTAATTGAACAGTTATATAGTCCAGTCCGTTGGACAGAAACCGTAGAATTAATGGCAAAACAAGGGGTTGAATTATTAATTGAAGTAGGGCCAGGTAAAGTATTAACTGGATTAACAAAACGTATTGTAGATACATTAAGTTGTATGGCTATTAATGATCCTGAGTCGATATCTACTGCATTTAATAAAACTAAATAATTGATTATAAAAAGGAAAATCATATGAATTTATCCGGTAAAATTGCATTAGTCACTGGCGCGAGTCGTGGTATTGGGCGAGCTATTGCTGAAAAATTAGTGGCGTGCGGGGCGACAGTAATTGGTACTGCAACCACAGAAAACGGCGCACAAATGATTAGTGACTATTTAGGTCAACATGGTAAAGGTTTTATGTTAAATGTCACAGATAGCCAATCCATCGATAGTGTCTTAGAGGCAGTTAAAGCGCAATATGGTGATATTGATATTTTAGTTAATAATGCAGGGATCACCCGCGATAATCTATTAATGCGCATGAAAGACGATGAGTGGCAAGATATACTCGATACCAATTTAACCTCGGTCTTTCGTTTATCAAAAGCATTGATGCGCTCAATGATGAAAAAGCGTTATGGACGTATTATTACTATTGGTTCAGTTGTGGGCACGATGGGCAATGCTGGACAAGCAAATTATGCTGCTGCTAAAGCAGGATTAATTGGTTTTAGCAAATCGTTTGCGCGTGAAGTCGCCTCAAGAGGTATCACGGTAAATGTGGTAGCACCAGGTTTTATCGTAACTGACATGACCAATGCTTTAACCGATGAGCAGAAAGCATTAACTATGGCTCAAATTCCTTCTGGCAGATTAGGCGACCCTAAAGATATTGCCAATGCTGTTGCTTTCTTAGCTTCAGATGATGCAAGTTATATTACTGGTGAAACTTTACATGTGAACGGCGGGATGTATATGGTCTAAATTTACAAAATAGTGTAATATAGATCGGCATCTTTGTATGAGTGAGCAAAAAATAAACGATAATGTTGAAAAATTAGGTTGCATCTTTTTCAACATTTTATAAACTACATCTACCATCGCATTAGGCGAGTTTTTATAGGAAAAAAAAGAGTATGAGCACTATTGAAGAGCGCGTTAAAAAAATTATTGTTGAACAATTAGGTGTTAAGGAAGAGGAAGTTAAAAATGAATCTTCTTTCGTGGAAGACTTAGGCGCCGATTCTCTTGATACTGTTGAATTAGTTATGGCTTTAGAAGAAGAATTCGATACTGAAATTCCTGATGACGAAGCTGAAAAAATCACAACAGTACAAGCTGCAATTGATTACATTACTGCGAATCAATAATATTAGCGATTTTTTTGCTATAGGCGATCATTCGATCGCCTAACTTATTTCTTATTAATGAAACCTATTGTCTCTGTATATGATTACATACAATCAGGTCATTCTTCTTATCAATCCTTTTCAGGAGGCACAACGTGTCTAAACGCAGAGTTGTCGTGACTGGAATGGGTTTGTTATCTCCTGTTGGTAATACAGTTGAATCTACTTGGAAAGCGCTTTTGGCGGGACAGAGTGGTATTGAGCTCATTACCCATTTTGATACAACCCCTTTTGCAACAAAATTTGCCGGAATGGTCAAAGATTTTAACGGTGAAGATTATAATATTTCCCGCAAAGATGCGCGTAAAATGGATTATTTTATCCAATACGGTATTGCTGCTGGTATTCAGGCAATGAAAGATTCGGGTCTGGAAGTTACACCAGAAAATGAAACAAGAATCGGTACAGCTATAGGTTCTGGTATTGGTGGTCTAGGTTTAATTGAAGAAAATCATAGTGCCCTTATTCAAGGTGGACCAAGAAAAATTAGTCCATTCTTTGTTCCTTCAACCATAGTTAATATGATTTCAGGCCACTTATCTATTCTTTATGGATTACGAGGTCCAAGTATTACTATTGCTACCGCGTGCTCATCTGGCGTACATAATATTGGTCATGCAGCGCGTATTATTGCCTATGGTGACGCTGATGTGATGTTAGCGGGAGGTGGTGAAAAAGCCAGTACGCCATTAGGTATTGGCGGATTTGGTGCAGCACGTGCTCTTTCTACGAATAATGATCATCCACAAGCAGCAAGCCGTCCTTGGGATAAAGATCGTGATGGGTTTGTTCTTGGTGATGGTGCTGGAATTATGGTACTTGAAGAGTATGAACATGCCAAGAAACGTGGAGCCAAAATTTATGCTGAATTAGTTGGTTTTGGTATGAGTAGTGACGCTTATCATATGACTTCACCGCCAGAAAACGGGGCTGGTGCAGCATTGGCAATGGAAAATGCGATTAAAGATGCTGGCATTTCACCATCAGAAATCGGTTATGTGAATGCACATGGGACATCGACGCCTGCTGGTGACAAAGCTGAAACACAAGCAGTAAAATCGATTTTCAAACACGATGCCAATAAAGTCATGGTAAGTTCAACAAAATCAATGATTGGTCATTTACTTGGCGCGGCAGGCGCGGTTGAGTCAATCTTTACCGTTATGTCACTCTATGATCAAGCAATACCACCAACAATTAATTTAGATAATCCAGATGAAGGCTGTGATCTTGATTACGTACCTCATACTGCGCGTCAGGTAAAAGGTATGGAATATGCGATATGTAACTCATTTGGTTTTGGTGGTACTAACGGTTCGGTGTTATTTAAGAAGATTTAGTCCTACTCCAAATTATAATTTAGCGAATATAACCTTATAAAAGTGAATATTCGCTTTTTTATTGTCATTTTTATAGCAAAAAATAGCTAGCTTTTACCTTATCTTCTTAAAAATATATCTTTATCTAATTAAATAATATTAACAATTATTTAACCAAATCTGCTTCTACCATGATTTTTTCGTTATAATCATCCTATATTTAATGACACAATAAATTTATGCTTACCATCTATCACTCTAATCAATTAGAACTTTTAAAAATATTAGCGGCTGAACTGATCAAGCGGCAATCTTTAGATTCTGTTTTTGCGCCTGAAATGTTTTTGGTGCAAAGTAATGGTATGGCACAATGGTTACAGATGCAGTTAGCCGAAGAATTAAATATTGCAGCAAACATGTCTTTTATCGCGCCAAGTCAATTTATTTGGCAAATGTACCATTTAGTATTAAATGATGTACCAGAGAAAAACTATTTTGATAAAGACACGATAAGTTGGAAATTAATGCAATTGTTACCGCAGTTAATTCATTCACCAGAATTTTCTCAATTAATCCATTATCTTGAAGGTGAAGAAAAACAGCGGAAATATTATCAATTGGCGACACGTATTGCGGATCTTTACGACCAATACTTAGTGTACCGTCCCCAATGGATTGAACAATGGGAAAAAGGGCAACTAATTGATCCAACGGATAATCATGAGCAGTGGCAAGCCGCATTATGGCGACAATTAATCGATTATACCGCTGCCTTAGGTCAATCTACTTCACACCGCGCGAATATTTATCAACGTTTTATTACTACCTTATCACAACAAAAAACGTTACCCACTAAACTTCAACTAAAATTACCGCAGCGGTTATTTATTTTTGGTATTGCCTCATTACCTCCGGTTTATTTAGCATCACTGTCTGCTTTAGGAAAGCATATAGATATTCATTTAATGTTTACCAATCCTTGCCGATGGTATTGGGGGGATATACCCGATGAACGTTGGCTTAATCAGCTGTTACAAACAAAATGGTCTCATTATCAAAATAAAAATAAACGTGTTTTATTAAAAAACCAAACTGAGCAGTTTGATTTTTTTCGGCCAATACAGCCATCTAATCCACTTTTAGCGTCATGGGGAAAATTAGGTCGTGATAATCTGTTTCTACTACAAAATCATATAGATAAACAAGATATTGAGGCTTTTGTTGATTTAACGAATGATTCATTACTACATGCTTTACAGCAACAAATTCTTGACCTAGAAGATAAAACCGTTATCGGTGAAGATGAACGTTCATTTTCAAGCAGTAAAGCCAAACAGGTGATTAGCAAACACGATTTTTCTATCTCTTTTCATTCCTGTCATAGTGAGTTGCGGGAAGTTGAAGTTCTCTATGACTATTTGCTAGCTATGCTAGACAGTGAGCAAGAATTATTACCTCGCGATATCGTAGTTATGGTAGCGGATATTGATCGTTATGCCCCTTATATCAATGCCGTATTTACCAATCCCCCTAGCCATCGTTATTTACCTTTTACGGTTTCTGATCGCAAAATTCGTTATATTGATCCCATTATGCAGGCTTTTTTCTCCCTATTGAATCTGACACAAAGCCGATTTACCGCAGAAGCAATATTTGATTTATTGGAAGTGCCAGCATTAGCCGCGAAATTTGCTATTGATGAAACCCAAATTAAACAACTACGTAAATGGTGTGTTGAGGCTGGAATTCGTTGGGGATTAGATGATGAAATGATTGCTGAACTATCTTTACCGGTACAAGGTATGCATACTTGGCAGTTTGGATTGACACGAATGTTGTTAGGTTATGTCATGAATGGCGAACAAGGAGCATGGAACGATATCATGCCATTTGAGGCCTCCCATGGACTCGCCGCGGAGTTAGTTGGTAAATTGGCTGATTTATTATTTTACTTAGTCAAATGGCGAAAAAAACTAAATCAGAATTTAAAACTAAATGAATGGCGCTCAATATGTTATGCCATGATGGAGGATTTCTTTCAACGAGATCAACAAAGTGAACCATTATTAATGGTTATCGAGCAAGCATGGAATACATTAATTGATCGAGGGATCGAAGCAGGCCATGAGCACCCCATTACTATTGTGGTTCTCTATGAAGCATTACAAACTCAGTTAGAAAATACACGTATTGAACAACGATTTTTATCTGGTAAGATCAATTTTTGTACTATGTTGCCAATGCGTTCGATTCCCTTTAAGGTGGTATGCTTATTGGGGATGAATGATGGTGTTTATCCAAGAACGACACTACCTATTATTTTTGATCTAATTAATAAAAAACCACAGAAAGGGGATCGTAGTCGGCGTGACGATGATCGGTATCTCTTTTTGGAGGCTATTTTATCGGCACAACAACAACTCTATATCAGTTATATCGGTCATGCTATGAGTGATAATAGTCCTCGTTTTCCTTCGGTATTAGTTGATGAACTTCGTGACTATTTAGCGCAGAGCTTTGTGATTAGAGGTGATCAAAAACAGGATATTGATACCAGCGCTGCTCATTTAAAGTCTCATCTGACCATTAATCATGCTCGTATGCCTTTTAAACCAGACAATTATCGAGCGAATAAACAGCAGTATTATATTAAAAGCTACGCTGACGAATGGTTAGCTGCCGCACAAATGAAAGGGCAATCTAAGCTTTTTAATACAGGCTTAGCTACCATACTAACTAAACCGATATTAATTGAAGAACTGAAACAGTTTTATCGACATCCAGTTAAAACTATTTTACAAAAACGTTTAAATATCTACTTTACAATTCGTGATGATGAATTGCCTGATGTAGAACGATTTGATTTAGATAATTTAGCTCGTTATCAAATTAATCAGTTGCTATTAGAACAATTTATTAAAGATGATACGGAAGTTCATCAATTAGTCACTAAGATCAAAGCACAAGGACTCTTACCTTATGGTGCTTTTGGTGAACTGTGGATAGAAAGACAGTTACAAGACATGCAGCAATTGGCACAAAAAGTCATAGTTGAAAAAATGGAGAGCTCGCGCGTAGAAGTTAATCTTTACTGTGCACAGCAATCCTTACAGGGTTGGCTCAATCAGATACAATCTGATGGTATTTTGCGTTGGCATGCGGGAAAACTCTCGGTATATGACGGCATGGCATTATGGATAGAGCATCTGATTTTAACATTGGTCAAACAAAATGGTGAACACCAGTCACGTATGTATGGTCGCGATAATACCGTTTGGCGCTTTCAACCTTTATCAGTCACTCAAGCGCAAAGCGAACTAGAAAATTTGGTCAATGGTTATATTCAAGGCATGAATCACCCCCTGATTTTACCGTTGAAATCGGCATGGAGTTGGTTGGAGAGCTGTGTAGATAAAGAGAATCAGACTATCTTAACGGATAATCAGACCCAAGCTAAAGCAAGACAGAAATTACAAGCAAGTTGGGAGGGAAATAACAAGTTTCTAATTCCAAGGGAATGTGATGACTATTATTTACGCTTGATTCCAACACTCAATAATGAGATTATCGAACAAATTGAGGCATTAGCTATTCGCTTTTTATTGCCAATGTTTAAAGCAAGGATTAGTTAGTTATGTTTATTGATACCCACTGTCACTTAGATTTCCCTCCTTTTATGTTCGATATGCCACAAACACTAGCGAATGCACAGCAGGCAAAGGTAAAAGCATTAATCGTACCAACGATTAGTGCTGCACATTTCGATCGCGTTATTGATTTAGCTAATCAACATATTGCTATTTATGCGGCTTTAGGTTTACATCCTATTTATCAACACCAACAGCACGATATAGACAAACTTGAAGATCAATTAAAACAACAACATCATAGGGTCATCGCAATCGGCGAAATTGGCTTAGATCGATGGGTTAGTATGCCAACTATTGAGGAACAAGCTATTTTTTTCTATGCACAGCTAGCATTAGCCAAAAAATATCAGTTACCGGTTATATTACACTCGCGGCGCGCGCATGATTTACTCTATACTGCCTTAAAAGAAGCACGTCTACCACAAGTTGGGGTTATACATGGCTTTTCGGGGAGTTTTGAACAAGCAATGCAGTTTATTCGTCTAGGTTATTTTATTGGTGTCGGGGGGACGATTACCTACCCACGAGCAAATAAAACACGTCAGGCGATAGCAAAGCTACCATTAACCTCATTAGTCCTAGAAACCGACGCCCCCGATATGCCGCTATTTGGTTATCAGGGACAAATTAATCGTCCAGAAAACATCGTACAAATATTTGAGACGCTTTGCCAACTGAGAAATGAACCTAAAGAGACGATATGTGATCAAATTAGGCTAAATAGCAAAACGCTATTTCCCCTATTATTTTCATCATAAAATTAACAAACGATATATTAATTATAAACTGACATTATATTATCTGGTCGAGTTTTAAAGCGCCGATGTAGCCACATATAAAGATCGGGGGCTTTCATAATTTCACGCTCAACAATACGATTCATGGCTTCGGCAGCAGCAGTTGCGTCAGGACAAGGAAAATGAGAAATACTTTTAGAGATAGAAATCGTATAACCGCTACCATCGGGATTACGTAATGGGGTAAAAGCAATAATTGTAGGATTAGTCGTCTTAATTAATAAGTGAGTACCAATGGTCGTTGCCGCTTTTGGCATAGCAAAAAACCGAGCAAACACACTATTTTTATGACCATAATCATGATCAGGTGCATACCATAAAATCCCATTATTTTTTAATGTTTTTATCATTTGTCGCGTATTATGACGATCAATAAATCCTTTATTTGACTTAAGTCGTCCTTTTAATTGGATCCAATCCAATAATCGATTATTATGTGCCCGATAAACACCATTCCCTTGATGATACTGACCAAGAATACGTCCACCTATTTCTAAGGTTAAAAAATGAACACCAACTAACAGTATGCCTCTGTCTGATTTAACGGCCTCATCCAAATATTCAATACCCTCAACATTACTCCATTTCAAAATACGCTTATCTGACCAAAACCACGCCATCCCAGTTTCAATCAATCCCATCCCAACCGATTCAAAATTATTAATTAAACGTTGTTTAATCTGCGCTGTCGACAGTTCAGGAAAACAGAGTTCGAGATTTTTTTTCGCTATTTTTGCTCGACGCTTAAGAAAGCATTGCGACCCTCGACCAAGCAGTTTACCTAAACGAAATAGAATAGGATAAGGCAGTTGTACTAATAAATAGAGAGAGGCAATACCAAACCAAGTTAACCAATAACGAGGAAATAAAAAATCACGTGAAAAGTGAGGGCGCATAAAAGCAAGGCCTTTATAAAAAATATGATAAGTGTAGTAATAATTAGAGTTGTTTTAGTTAATAAAGTTCAATTTATTTTATCTAATTGGTTTTTATTGGGGTATCCTTGTTTGCGTTTATCCTAACAATGACTTTATTAAACGGGTACTCATTAGTGTAGCCTATCCAACTTTACTCATTAATGAGTAATGACTTTAGAAAATAAGATTGTATGGTTTCTTTATAAAAAGTATCTTTCTATTTACTTGATTATGGTTCGTCACTTGGCTATCTTTTATCGTTAATTCGGGATAGGTAGCTTGATAATGGTTAAGTAGCTTGGCTTTGTCTTCTTTGGTTAGATAGTGTTTGTTTTAGTCTCAAAAGCAATATGGGAAGGCGTTGGGTAGGTTAATGTATATTGGGGATTAACGCTAACGTAATTTATCTTCCATTTCATCATTATCTAAATAAGAATTTACAGTAAGAGCATACATACTACTTGTTGCTATTACATGGAATGAAAATAACAAAAAATTATTAATAGATATTTAGTCATCAAAAAAGACTCTCCAGTAAAGATTTATTGTTTATCCCAAATATCAATCATTGTTAATTCTCCTTTCTGCTTTATCCCATAATTTAAAATCAAAAGGTAAGGGGGATTTCTTTTATATTTTGATCATTTTATTGAAATCAGCTATAACAGCATTATTGCTAGTAAAAGAAAAAGCTAAAATTAAGAGCAACAATATTGGTTTTATTATTCTTATTTCTTCCTATGAATTTCATCATATTCATTCTTATTTTTGCACAAAATAAACTAATTGGCTCATATGAATATAACCACTAAGTGATTCATTTTCTATTGACTTCATATAATACCAATTTCCATCGGTATGTAATTTTATTACTTTATATTGATTCGGTAACTGTCGAATAACGGGTGATTTAGTTGTTGGCGATTGGCGAAGATTAATATAATTATCAGAGGATTGAGTAATAAAAATATTATTTAATAAATCATTATTATCAGTTGATAACAACTGTTTTTGTTCGGGTTGTAATGTTAATCCCATTTGGTAATAATTATTTTTTTGAAGGCGTAACGCCAATTGCGGATCTTTACTGATAAATTGTTGTAAATACTGATAAGCTAACGATCGACTATGTTGTTGAGTAGTCTGTTGATCGTGGTGTTGGCTAACAAGTTTTAATAAATGCAATAAAGCGTTATCACGCAAAGCTTGAGGAATAATGACTTTGGTTTGAAGTAGATTAATACCTGAATCCATTTTATGCCAATTATCATCCAGTAAAGTTAATATTTCTTTTATAGCCGAAATGCCTTGATATACATAAAGATCATTTAATAATCTCGCTCTATAACCTTTATGATAATTATTATAGAATAATACATAAGGTAACACTGTTTTATCATTGGTTTCTATCAATGGAATAGCATTTTCGTATAAAAAGTTATTGTTTTCATAATTAAAATTTAAAACTACTTCAACTAATAATGCGGGATTTTTAAGAAAAAACTCATTATCAGCTACATCATTAAATAAGAGTTTATTGTAAGCGATAAAATATCGTGTCTCACCACTATAATCCGTTTCTAGGTCTTTTCTAGCATCGGCTATTGTGTATGGAGCATCAAGAAGATCGGGACGATAAAAGATAGATTCAGTAAAATTAAACAAAAACCTCCCTTTTTTATTAATATAATTATTATCATTTCCCACAAATTTGTATTCGTCTTCAGATATTTCATTGGTATCAATATTAAAATAGTCAAGACAACGCAAATGAAAAGTCTTAGCACTGGGTAGCTTATATCCTTGATGGATAAGAAACTTGTTTAATAATTCTATTTCTAATTTACTTAATTCTTTATTGGTTAATAACATGGTATTCATGTTATCGGGTAATTTATTGTTAGCTATACTATGAAAAGTAGCGTTAGATAGTAAAATGAAAACAAAAATTAATTTTAATATTTTTTTGATCATTGTCGTTTACTCTCTTTATTTCTTTTGACATCTTTAGGGTCACTATCAAAACCATAATGCATATAAACATCTTTAATATTTCCATCATAATCTTCTATATAACAATAAATTGTTTTTCCTTGTTTTGTTAATTTTTCATATAAATTTCCTAACTCTCTCATTGCCTGATTATAAATTCTGATACATCCATGTGTATTCATCAGGCATGATAAATCTTCAAATGACTTATTATAATACCCAGTAGTATGCCCACAATGGATCGCTATTCCACTACGACCATTTTTAGTTGCAATTAGAAATTCTCCTGCTTTTCCATTTAAATAGATTAATCCATAGTTTCCGTAACTATACTTGTTATTGTGTCGTTTTGGGGCATAATAAGTTGTTGCTAAACCCGTCGGAGTATCACCTTTACCATTGGCTTTTAATCTATCTCGATTAGTTCCACGACATAATGAATGTGTTTTAAATAAAATATTATGTTTATCAAAAACAATTAATGGTCCTTGTAAATTCCTTTCTTTTGGGGCAATAACATTTATATAAACTTCATTGTCTTTAGGTATATATTTTCTATCGAATGTAGTTCTTTGATTCATTATTTTAAAATAATTCAACATTGCCACAGGATGAATAAACCATGCTTTGCCATCCATTGATAGATTAGAAAGTATCGGGGTGTTAGCATTAACAGTGGTTTGGTTAGAGATTGCTGTTTGTGCTTCTGCCACTTCTTTCCACCATAAAGATGGTTTTATGCGTTTCTCTTTTTCAAGTTGCCAGTTGGTTTTGATATGTTCGTGAGCTTCGTCTAATTTTCTTATTATATTAATGTATTGCTACTAATCATCATAATCATAAGTATCAATATAATTTCGACAGTTGATTAGTTCTTTGGGTTTGCATGCTCTTTCTTTTTCATATTGACCATCCATGTTCAAATCTTCCCCTTTTTGATACGTACATTTAGTCTCAATACGTTTATAGCGGTTATTACCTATATATTGAAAAGTATCTGTCA
>NZ_AWGA01000111.1 GCF_000471645.3 Candidatus Schmidhempelia bombi str. Bimp
GTTGTACCCATTTCTCTTTAATACAAATAAAAACCATAAAATAGGTAACCATTGTTTCATAAATTATCTACTCCAAAGACTTTTTTGCCATCTCTGACATTTGAACACGATGACACCTATTATTTGATTATTTCGGTTTATCTAAACAGTAAGGATTTTTTTGTTTTGCCCATTCATTAATGTAAACGGATACCCAAAATAAATCATCTTTATCTGCTTTAATGTTTAATCTTGGTTTTATTATTTTCCAATAATAACTTGATACTGAAGAAGCTATTTCTGGTTGAGTTGCTACTTGTTCTGCTGCTAGTATAGATGAAGCTAATTTTAAATAAGCTACCACGCTTTAGCATTTTTTTAAGTTTATGGTATTATTTGACAACGTCTATCAACAAATATTTCTCTTTTTGTTTGTTTATCAATTAATACTTTTATCATAATGGATATCGCGTTAGTATTAAAAAGTCATTCGTACTTCCATTAATTCCAATATTAATTAGATAAATATTATCAATGTTGCTATTGTCTTAAAAGACATTCAGATCTTTTACAATATACAAATCACTATTTAATAGTTTTCAATTTTTTCAGGAAGTAATGTTGCTTTCTTTGCAAAATAATATTCTCCATTAGGATTTTTAATCAAATTCCAAACTAAATTGTTTTCTTGTAGCTTAATAATAGCTGTACCATTTTTACCACCAAAAGTACTATCAAAATGAACTTCAATTTCATTATTAATTAATTTAGATGAAAAAGGTATCGGGCAATCTATCTTGTTACCATAATTAACAATAGAGCATAATTCCCCATCAACTTTATTATTAGCATCAATTTTCAATTGTATTGAAAAAACACTATAAGGTATTTGATTTTTTTCTAGATAAACTTCTTCGGTCCAAGTTTGATTAATATCTAAAGCGCATGCATAATCTAAATGCAATAAAAAAAATAAAACAAAAAATATGTTTCTCATACACTAATCCTCTTCAATTTCCACTGTTAAACAATCATCTACTCTATTTAACCAACCTTTTAGAAATACATGGTTTTTCGTATGGGTGCCATCCTTTTTAATAGCTAAATTAGTATAATATTCTTTTCTAATTTCAGTAATACGTGTTAATAATTTATCCTGTTCAGAAAGAGAATTTATAATAAGAGCTGTTGCTTTTCCCATTTTGCCATCAATATTAAGATCTTGATTAAACTCGTTTACTAGAAGTTGTTGTATTTTTTTTATTGCTCCCCCCGAAGTAATTGACCAATCATATATCATTAACCCTAATCTATCATTTTCTATTCTGCAAAATCCTTTTGGTTGCCAATATCTTTTTCTATAGATAATTTCAGCCTGTTCATCTGTAAGTTTTTTTAAATTATCTAAAGTAGGATCTATTCCCAAATCTTGCTTTGCATATGCCACCCATGTATTCCAAGCTATTCCTCTATTTGTTGCTCCTCCTGAATCATTTGGGTTATTTACATATCCTCCTTCATGCCTTAATACTATTTTTGAAATTCTATGAAATTTTATTGAACAATAATCTATTTTATTTTCTCTCAGAATAGAAATTCCCACAGGATGAATAAACCATGCTTTACCATCCATTGATAGGTTAGAAAGTATCGGCGTGTTAGCATTAACAGGGGTTTGGTTAGAGATTGCACTTTGCGCCTCTTCCACCATAAAGATGGTTTTATGTGCAGTTCATTCAATTTTCTTCAATATCTTAACCGAGACATTTCACATATATAACTCATGATTCACTAAAAACGCCATGATAAACATTTTTTATTTTCATGAGCTTCATTTAAAATTTGTTGGATAGATTTATAAATATCTTTTATTGCTTGATTTAAATCAGAGTCTAGTAATGACGATTCAATGACTTGGTCATTTTCAACGTAAAAATCATAATTAACACTTAAAATTTTGCGAAATTTTTCATAAATGGGGAGGTCATAATAATCAAATTTAGCATGGATATTATAATTATGAGTTTTGCTTTTTATAACTTTAATCTTACTTGAAAATGTTTCTCCATAAACATTCAATACTAATTCGTTACTTTTTTTGTAATCGCAAATTAATTCTGCCCCTTCAGTTGAAAACGATTGAGTTTCAAAAATATCAGCATTAGCATTTCCAATAAGAGAATAAAATATTAAAATATTAATTAATATTGACATAACCTTCAGCATCTATATCTCCTGCATTATATTTTTTTAAAAGTTGAGTAGTAGTAAAACCGTATCTAAATTCAAAATGTGGATAATCTTTAAATGTAACCCAGTCACCACCCCATAAAAAGCCGTACGATTTTGCTATTTCTACAATTTCTTTTATTTTTGGGTGTTTATTGTCAAAATAAATGGCCTTTTTATCTAAAATTTCTACCACATCAATCGCCAATCCATAATTATGAAAACTATATCCACCTTTAACTGTTGTTACAATGGGTTCTGAATTTTTTCTACCTTTATCGTAAAGTTTATTTTGTTCTTCAATAGATCTATAACCATCAGAAACCCTTAACTTTAAATTTAATTTTCTTTCAGCATCATTTATAAAATCTATAGTATGTTGACGAATTTTAGGGTGTAATAATGTAATCTTCTTGTTTGTATTATTATCCCAGGTTTCAGTTTTTTTATTTTCAATCAGACA
>NZ_AWGA01000033.1 GCF_000471645.3 Candidatus Schmidhempelia bombi str. Bimp
TACACTGCCTTTAATAGTGTCGGCTTTTTCCTGATTGACTATCCCTGACACAGCCTGCCAATAATGGGGATAGGTAATTTGATTACCACTTTCTTGTGTTTTTTGTTGGTAACAGTACCAATCAAGCTGGTGCATATATAAACTGTATAAGGTTATCGACGGGGGCGCTTGAGTTGAAATGCCTATCTTGGGCATAGCTAAATAGTGCCGAACTAAAGTAAAACCCGTTGAAAAATATGCTACTTTTTGCTGGGCTTGATAGGGGATTTCGAGTTTAATATTGTCGTTGTATACCATCTTTGGATAAACGTCGTTAACGCGATAAGCAATTACTTCGCCATGTGCTATACAGCGCAGTTTATCGTCACATTTTATTTTACTTAGTACCTGTTCATCAACATGGATACCACCATGCCATATGCCATTGCTACCAAAAGGATAAAAACCGCTGTTTGCGTCTGATAGGGCTTTATAATAGGCGTCTTGACTAAGTGGTTGTTCGCCTATTGGAAATGTGAAATCGTCTATTTTTTTGATGGTCATGGTTATTTCTTTCCTTATTCCGAAAAGCCTTTTGAGTGAAACCATATCGTTTTTTTTATAGGATGTCGAATTCTTTATTACATTATTAGTGTTGTGTTTAATAAAATTTAATCTTTATATTTTATATTGTTTTGCTCGCTAAAATAGATTAAATAAATTTTTGTTTAAATTTCTGTCACTTAATATTGTTTTTAATACCTTAATTTTATTTATAGCGCGGCTTATATAAAGGTAAAATAAGGTTAATTATTTTTTATGATTATGTGGGGATATCTTGAGATAAGTTATATAACCTATTTAAATTGGTCTAAAATTTCTTATTTTTGCTAGAAATGCTTTAATTACGTTAATTGAAGGATAGTTTTTTTATCTTTCACGATTTTTTAGACATCATAGATACCATTTGTTTAAAAATTTAAGAAAAAGATTTATTGCCCTAATTAAAGTGTAATAGCCCTTAATTTGCTTTTTATAAAAAGAAAAATATAATTAATTTATATTGTTACTTTCGGTATAAGTTATGTCTAGTTCTCCACCCTTATCACCTACCATATATAAATTTATTCCTTGGATTGCAGCTACCGCTTTTTTCATGCAGTCATTAGATACTTCAATTTTAAATACAGCGCTTCCAGCGATTGCGCAGGATCTCAATGAATCGCCACTTAATATGCAGTCCGCGATTATTAGTTATGTGTTAACTTTGGCGCTATTTATTCCTGTTAGTGGTGTATTGGCCGATAAATTAGGTACGCGTAATGTATTTGTATTGGCGGTATTTTTATTTTTACTTGGATCTATAGCGTGTGCTTTATCCCCGTCATTGATTTGGTTTGATGTGGGGCGCATAATACAGGGAATGGGCGGATCGATGATGGTTCCTGTTTCAAGGTTAGTGATTATAAAATCCTTTAAACGTAATGAACTTTTATCTGCGTTAAATAATGCCACTATTCCTGGGTTGATCGGTCCGATTATTGGTCCGATTTTAGGCGGCTATTTGGTACAAATGATGAGTTGGCATTGGATTTTTTTAATTAATTTACCAATAGGGTTAGTTGGTATTATTACTGCATTAAAATTTATGCCTAATTTATACGGTAAGTCTCATCCCTTTGATATTATTGGTGTATTGTTAGTCTCTTCTGCTGCCATGAGTGTGACATTAGGACTTGAATTAATTAATGATAATCTAACTTATTTAGTTCTTTTATTATTCGTGTTCGCGGGAATAGGCTTATTTTACTATTTACAACATGCTCGCCGTACTCTCTATCCGATATTTCCATTAGCGTTGTTTAATATTCATACTTTCCGTATTGGGATTATGGGCAATTTAATTAGTCGTTTGGGCATTTCAGCCACGCCATTTTTAGTTCCACTGTTATTGCAAATTGCATTTGGCTATTCAGCCATTCAGTCTGGTATTTTATTATTACCCATGGCGGTCGCTGCATTGATTATGAGAACATGGTCACAGCGAATTTTAAATCGTTTCGGTTACCGTCATGTGTTGATCTATAATACGTTATTTGCTGGGTTAGCAATCATAGCCCTTTCTTTATTGCAAAAGGATTCGTCGATAATTGTCTATATCATCTTATTATTTGCTTTAGGTTTTTTTAATTCTCTGCAATTTACGGCGATGAATAGCATTACTTTATCTAATTTAGAGGGCGATTTAACAAGTAGTGGTAATAGTCTTATGGCGGTCAATCAACAATTAGCCGTGAGTTTTGGGGTTGCTCTAGGGGCGGTTTTAGTGCAGTTTTTTAGTCAACATGTTGACTTATTTCATCATGATGTTGATAAAGCGTTTAAAATTAGTTTTATCTTACTGGGTTTGATCACATGTGGTTCTGTGCTAATCTTTAGTCAATTAAAGGCGACAGATGGGCGAAATTTAATTAAACATCGCTAAACTAGCGCGAATATTAGAGGCAATATAGATGCAATATAGAATAATTCCTGTCACCAGCTTTGCTGAAAATTGCACCATAATTTGGTGTGAAAAAACTAAAAAAGCCGCCATTGTCGATCCTGGCGGTGAAAGTGCACAAATAAAAAAACTAATTAGTCAACTTGATGTAATGATAGAAAAAATTTTACTAACACACGGTCATTTGGATCATGTCGGCGCAGCGAGTGAATTAGCACAATATTATAATGTGGCTATTTATGGACCAAACGAGCAAGATCAATTTTTATTGGATAATTTACCGCTTCAAGCGGCGCAATTTGGTTTGCCTTTTGCAAGCGCTTTTACGCCCGATCATTGGCTTAAGGATGGCGATGTATTGGCAATAGGTGAACAAGTGTTACATGTTATTCATTGCCCTGGTCATACGCCAGGACATGTGGTATTTGTTAATCAAACGACTAAATTAGCCTTAGTTGGGGATGTATTATTTAAGGGAAGTATTGGACGCACTGATTTCCCTCGTGGTAATTATCAAGATCTTATGCATTCAATTAAACAAAAATTATGGCCATTAGGCGATGATATTCAGTTTATTTCTGGTCATGGTCCTATGTCAACATTGGGTGATGAGCGAAGAACCAATCCTTTTTTGCGCTAATTAATGTCATATTCTGTTTTTAATGCATATCGTAAATGATAGATTGCGGTGATAACGGTAATATTGCGTTATTTTGCAGCGTCGGTGAGATGTTATGAATGTAAACCCATTTTTATTAAATGGGTTTACAAATAAACTTTTTCGGTTATTATACCTGTCTATTCACTGATAAAGGTCGTGCTATTATGAAACAACAATTTATAACGAGTTATCCTGTATTTATCTCAACCTTGTTTAGATTAACATCTTGGCAACAAAAATTATTAGTTACCACTTGTGCGACATTAGTCTTAGCCGTGTCGGCAAATGTAAGTATTCCTACTGAGCCAGTGCCTTTTACATTTCAATCGTTAGCTGTATTATTGGTTGGGGCATTTCTAGGACGGCGTTTAGGTATGCTCGCCCTCTTACAATATCTTGCGGTTGGTGCGATGGGGTTACCTGTTTTTGCTAATGGCAGTGGGGGGATTGCAGCGTTATTGTCTCCATCTTCAGGCTATTTATATGGCTTCATTGTAAGTGCTTATTTAGCCGGTTTTGCCGCTGAAAAGGGATATGATCGGCAATTAGTATTAGGACTAATTGCATTTGCTTGTGCTCACCAAATAATTTTTGTTTTTGGTGTTACTTATTTAGCTGGGTATTTATCGATTAGTTTGTCGCAAGCAATAAAAATTGGTTATTTGCCTTTTATTGGCTTTGATTCACTCAAATTTATACTTGCAAGCTGTATCATGTTTATATTGTGGCGTTATCGAGCAAAAAGATGAATAAACTTGATGCTGGCGATATTATATTTCAAAGCCAGAAAGCACATACCCCTTTTAATGGCGCCGTTAGTCGTTCGGGGGCGGTGTTAAATATGAAAAAAATACAAACCAACATTAATCATGTTGGTTTGTATATGGGTAATAATACTATCATTGAAGCCACACAAAAAAAGGGCGTAATACAACAATCCTTAGCTAATTTTTTATCTGATGGTGATTATCATATCGTTGGCACTGTTTATGATTCTAAGGCAATAAAAAATGCGCTAATTCGTGCTAAGGCTTGCTTAGGTCTCCCATATAATCATAGCTTCTATCCAGATGCAGAAGGGTTATATTGCAGCCAGCTTATTACATATGCGTTTAAAACTAAACGGGATAGTGACTATTTTGCATTGTATCCAATGAATTTTATTGATTGTACCACACAGCAAATTTTACCTTATTGGATTACATACTATACTCTGCTTAATCAACCTATTCCGCAAGGACGACTTGGCTCGCACCCACAACAATTATTAAGGCAAACGCATTTATTTAAGATGATTCGAATTTTAGTCATAAATTAGATTGAGCAAATTAAAAGCAAAAGAACCAATGAAATCATTTTTACTGTTGACAATATAAAATTAAATCTATACTATACGCGCCATACTTTGATTCCTCCATAGTTCAGTCGGTAGAACGGCGGACTGTTAATCCGTATGTCACTGGTTCGAGTCCAGTTGGAGGAGCCAACTTTTCTAAAGTTAGAAAGCCAGTCTTGTTGTACTGTCTTTTTTATATGTCCTTCACTACAATTTGTGAAGGATTTTTTTTGTCTTTTCAATATTGCTTATAGCCTAACTAAGTGATTAATCCCCGTATGGGTCGACTATTATTTTCACTTTTATGAAAAGATGCCCGCCTCTTTGATCAAATATATTTTTTATATTGCTTGAATAGCCATAGAGATTTTCGCTTTAAAAAAGCAACGAATTATCGTTGCATTTAGCTGGCTTTGCATTATTAACATATAGCTATTTATTTGACATAGACTCAGATTTTTTTACACAACTGGTTACGGCTTCAATAACGGCTGTACGTAACCCATTGTTTTCTAATGTTTTTACTGCTTCAATCGTTGTGCCTCCTGGTGAACAAACCATATCTTTTAATTCGCCAGGATGTTTACCTGTAGCTAACACCATTTTCGCAGCACCTAACACGGCTTGAGCGGCAAATTTATACGCTTGGGAACGTGGCATTCCAGCTAATACTCCCGCATCAGCCATTGCTTCAATAAACATAAACACATAGGCAGGTGAAGAACCACTTACACCTGTTACTGCATGAACAAGATTTTCTGCGACCACTTCCGTTTCGCCTAAGGCGTTGAAGAGGGCGATAACGGTATTTAATTCTGTATCGGTGACTTGTTTATTTGTTGTGATTGATGTCATCCCTGCATTTACCAATGCTGGGGTATTAGGCACAGTGCGAATAATTTTATAGTTTGAGCCTAACACGTTTTCCATTGCTGCAAGTGTAATACCTGCTGCTACAGAAACAATGACCGTATGCGCTGATAATGCATGTTTAATTTTTTCTAAAACGGATAGGATAGCATTAGGCTTGACGGCTAAGAATAGTATATCGGCTTTTACGGCGACCTCAATTTCTGATGTAGCAATAGTCATTGCTTTATCTGTTCCTAACTGTTTTTGCTTATCTGGCGTCATTTTATAAGCAATGATTTGTTCTGCTTTAACGATTTGACTGGCTAGCATACCTTTTATCATAGCCATTCCCATATTGCCTACACCAATAAAACCTATTTTTTGTTCCATATTATCCTCCTAGTTAATTTATCTATTTTTTATCTGTAATAGAATAACTGTATCAAGTAATATGTCTATACTTTACGCACAAAAATAGATTTTCATAGTACAAATTCTTACCATAAATTTTAGTTTTATGGGGCAGATAAATTTCTATAATTTGCTAATTATTTAAATAGCTTAGCCATCTAAATGTTTACAATCGCAAAAAATAAATTTTATTTAAATGAGCGATAAGTCTTCCCCATTTTATGCAAGATTTTTGCTTGAGCGCTACGATTTGAATCTTAACGTTACGTTGTGGTGCTTCATATGGTTTTGTATCAGATATCTATCTTTAAAGCCGAAACAGTGACCACGCTATGTGCTTCTTCACTTTTTGCAATTTATTGGTCTTCTAGCGCCAATAATAATAAAGTGCTAAAATTAATCGCTATTTTTTCTACCCCTATATCGATTAGCTGTTAATGTGCTATGGCTGATACAGGATATAGGCGGGTATTTTTCAGAAGATGATTGAGATATAATTATGATTATTAAACCAAAAATTCGTGGTTTTATTTGTACAACAACCCATCCAGTTGGTTGTGCTGAAAATGTTAACCAACAAATTGCTTATGTAAAATCAAAAGGTAAATTAGCCAACGGTCCAAAAAAAGTATTAGTTATTGGGGCATCGACAGGCTATGGTTTAGCTTCACGGATTAATGCTGCTTTTGGCTCTGATGCGGCAACAATTGGTGTATTTTTTGAGAAGCCAGGTACGGAATCCAAACCAGGAACAGCAGGCTGGTATAATTCGGCCGCCTTTGATAAAGCCGCAAAAGCAGCGGGGTTATATGCTAAAAGCATTAATGGCGATGCATTTTCTAATGCGTGTCGTCAACAAGTGATTGATCTAATTAAACAAGACTTAGGACAAGTTGATTTAGTGGTATACTCATTAGCGTCCCCTGTACGTAAAATGCCAGATACAGGCGACGTGGTGCGTTCTAGTTTAAAACCAATTGGTGAGCCATATAAATCAGTCGCATTGGATACCAATAAAGATGTCTTAGTTGAGGCGACGGTTGAGCCAGCAAATGAACAAGAAATTGCCGATACCATTAAAGTTATGGGCGGTCAAGATTGGGAACTTTGGATAAATGCGTTATCCGACGCGGGAGTATTAGCAGATAATGCCCAAACGGTGGCTTACTCTTATATTGGTACTGAATTAACTTGGCCTATTTACTGGCATGGTACGTTAGGTAAAGCGAAAGAAGATTTAGATCGCGCCGCACAGGCATTAGATGCTAAATTATCCGCTAAAGGCGGTCATGCTTATGTCGCGGTATTGAAATCGGTGGTGACACAAGCTTCATCGGCCATTCCTGTTATGCCACTTTATATTGCGATGTCATTTAAAGTGATGAAAGAGATGGGCATTCACGAAGGTTGTATTGAGCAGATCCAGCGTATGTTTGCGACCAAATTATATGCGCAAGGTGAGCCTGCAACTGATGACAAGCACCGTCTAAGATTAGACGATTGGGAATTACGTCCAGAAGTACAACAAGCATGTCGTGATATCTGGGCAAAAGTGACAGATGACACTATCTATCAAGTAACCGATTATCAAGGTTATAAAGATGAATTTTTACGTCTATTTGGTTTCGGTTTAACTGGTGTTGATTATGATGCGGATGTTAACCCTGATGTGAAATTTGATGTAATTGAATTACATTAATTTTATTTTTAGCCAGAAAAACCTACAACATCAAGCTTGTAGGTTTTTTAATTTTTATCATTTTTGTTATTCATAAAAAATTCCTCGTTAGTTACCCTGATATTTACGTTGAGAATATGCTAAAATGAGGTTGATTTGAGCACTAGGATGAAAAAGATAATAGTGCCGAATATCAGCAGATCAGATGTCACACGTTTACCAATACTTATTCCATCATATAAGACTGAATTATGAATTTATTAAAATCGTTAGCAACAGTCAGCTCAATGACGTTATTTTCTCGTATACTTGGATTTATTCGTGATGCGATTATTGCCCGTTATTTTGGTGCAGGGATGGCAACTGATGCTTTTTTTGTTGCCTTTAAACTTCCTAATTTATTAAGGCGTATTTTTGCTGAAGGCGCATTTTCTCAAGCTTTTGTACCTATATTGGCTGAATATAAAAGCCAGCAAGGCGATGAAGCAACCCAGACCTTTATTGCTTATGTCTCTGGCTTATTAACGTTAATCTTAGCCTTGGTGACGGCGGTAGGTGTTATTGCGGCACCAATCGTTATCTATATCACGGCCCCAGGTTTTACCGAACCCGTAGAAAAATTTGAGCTAGCCGTTACTATGTTACGTATAACGTTTCCCTATATCTTTTTAATTTCATTAGCCTCATTAGCGGGGGCGATACTTAATACGTGGAATCGTTTTTCCGTACCGGCATTTGCACCGACCTTACTCAATATTAGCATGATCGGTTTTACTTTATTGGCATCGCCTTACTTTCATCCACCGGTATTGGCGTTAGCGATATCGGTATTAGTGGGTGGCGTGTTGCAATTACTGTATCAATTACCTTATTTAAAACAAATAGGTATGCTAGTTCTACCCCGTATTAATTTACATGATACAGGGGTTTGGCGTGTGTTAAAGCAGATGGGACCGGCCTTATTAGGGGTTTCGGTTGGTCAAATTTCATTAATTATTAATACTATTTTTGCCTCGTTTCTCATTTCAGGTTCAGTCTCATGGATGTACTACGCGGATCGATTAATGGAGTTTCCGGCGGGGGTGCTTGGTGTGGCATTAGGTACGATTTTATTACCCTCACTGTCTCGCTGTATTTCTACGGGCGATCACCAACAGTACTCGCAGTTACTGGATTGGGGTCTGCGGTTATGTATTTTATTAGCGCTTCCAGCGACCGTTGCTTTAGGTGTTATATCTCGTCCTTTAATTGCAACATTATTTGAATATGGTGAATTTACTTTAACTGATACCTTAATGACACAACAAGCGCTAGTTGCATACTCTTTTGGATTATTAGGGTTAATTTTAATTAAAGTGTTAGCGCCAGCCTTTTACTCAAGGCAAGATATAAAAACCCCCGTTAACATTGCGATTATCACCTTAATTTTAACGCAAGTGATGAATTTAATGTTTATCGGACCATTGAAACATGCCGGTTTATCCTTATCTATTGGACTTGCAGCTTGTTTTAATGCTGCTTTACTATTTTGGCAATTACGTAAAAAAGAGTTATATCAACCACAATCGGGTTGGTGGCTATTTCTAATCAAAGTAACTATAGCAGTAATAAGTATGGCGATAGTCCTTTGGTTTACCATGCATTGGTTGCCTGCGTGGTCAACAGGGAGCATGTTATCAAGGTTAGGACGTTTATTGATTTTAGTCATGGCGGGAATCATAACGTATTTTAGTGCGTTATACCTACTTGGCGTTAAACTTAAGCAATTTGTTAAACGTATTGCTTAATTATATTGATGTTTTATTGGATTTATTATGGAAATTTATTTTCCTTATTCTATCTGACATAATCTATCTATTCTGCTAGGAATGGATAGAATTATTTGGATAACTTTTATTTTTAAAGAAATGACACACAGTTATGGCAACAGAGAAAACCAAACAGACTTATCATCGGAGTAAACAAGATGCGCAGGTACACAATTTAAAAGTACCTCCGCACTCCATTGAAGCCGAGCAAGCCGTATTAGGTAGCCTAATGCTAGATAATTTACGCTGGGATCATGTTGCTGAGCGCATTACTGAGCATGATTTTTATTCGCGTCATCATCAAATTATTTTTCGTGAAATGCAATCGATGGTCACGAAAGGTGTGCCTATAGATTTAATTACGCTATCAGAAAATCTAGAGCAGCGGGATGTATTAACGGATGTTGGCGGTTTTGCTTATTTAGCCGAATTGTCAAAAAATACCCCAAGCACGATCAATGTTAATGCTTATACGGATATTATTCGCCAGCGGGCAATAATGCGTGAATTAATCGCTGTGTCTAACGATATTGCAGATAGCTGTTATTCACCAGAAGGACGTGAAAGTGAAGACTTATTAGATTACGCTGAGACTAAGGTGTTTCAGATTGCTGAAAAGAGGGCGACAAGTGGCGAAGGTCCTAAAAGTATTACAACTGTACTGGAAGAAACCGTTGCTCGTATTGAAGAACTCTTTCAGCGACCACACGATGGCGTAACCGGTGTTTCGACTGGTTTTGTCGATCTTGATAAAAAGACAGCGGGCTTACAGCGTTCAGATTTAATCATTGTTGCCGCCCGTCCTTCTATGGGTAAAACCACATTTGCAATGAACTTATGTGAAAATGCCGCCATGATGCAGGATAAGCCAGTACTGATCTTTAGCCTAGAAATGCCTGCTGAACAAATTATGATGCGTATGCTTGCCTCCTTATCTCGCGTCGATCAAACCCGTATTCGAACAGGGCAGTTAGATGACGAGGATTGGGCCCGCATTTCTAGCACTATGGGTATTTTGCTGGAAAAGAAAAACATGTATATTGACGACTCTTCTGGTTTAACCCCAATGGAATTGCGTTCACGGGCTAGACGTATTTATCGTGAACATGGCGGTCTAAGCATGATTATGGTCGACTATCTACAGTTAATGCGTGTACCGAGTTTATCCGAAAGTCGTACGCTGGAAATAGCCGAAATTTCGCGATCATTAAAAGCCCTTGCTAAAGAATTAGAAGTGCCAGTGGTGGCGTTATCCCAGTTAAATCGTAGTCTTGAGCAGCGAGCTGATAAAAGGCCCGTTAACTCTGATTTACGAGAATCCGGTTCAATTGAGCAAGATGCGGATGTGATTATGTTTATTTATCGTGATGAAGTTTATCATGAAAATTCTGATCATAAAGGTATTGCAGAAATCATACTTGGTAAGCAGCGTAATGGCCCAATTGGTAAAGTAAGATTAAAATTTCAGGGGCAATGGTCTCGTTTTGATAACTATGCTAACGCTGATTATTTTGATGATGAATAAACGTAAATCGAGGATGAGCAATGTCTATTGCGACCATTGAAGTGAATCTTTTAGCGTTGAAGCACAATATCAACTTATGCAAAGCACAGGCGCCAAATTGTCAACTGGCCGCAGTCGTGAAAGCGAATGCTTATGGTCATGGTATGATTGAGGTGGCCCGTTTTTTACAGGGGGATATCGATTATTTGGCGGTGGCTCGCCTGAGTGAAGCATTACAGCTGCGCTGTGCCGGGGTAACTGCGCCGATTATCATCTTAGCAGGCTTCTTTCATCACGATAATCTCTCTTTATTGGAACGCTATGCGTTACAACCAGTGATACATTGTCCTGAACAGATAGCAATGTTACACAAACTAAAAACCACGCGTCCATTAACCGTGTGGTTTAAGCTAGATACGGGTATGCACCGCTTAGGGTTTCGTGCTGAAGATGCCATTAATTATTTTCAACAATTACAACAGTGTGCCTCAGTTGCTAAGCCAATCAATCTAATTTCACATTTTTGTAATGCCGATTTACTGGATCAGCCCGATACAGTATCGCAAATTGCTGTATTTGATGATTTTATTTCTGCCTTGGGTGATAGGTCGTGCATTGGTTTACAATCACTTGCTGCCTCTGGTGGGCAATTGGCGTGGTCAGCTTCTTATCGAGATGTTATACGACCAGGCTTAGCGTTATATGGCGTATCACCGTTTAGTTATCACGAAATAGGTAAAGGCACTGGGGCTCAGTTAGGTTTACAACCTGTCATGACCCTAAAATCTGAATTAATCGCGATACGTAAGCAGCTAAAAGGTGAGGGAATTGGTTATGGACAAATCTGGCATAGTCAGCGAGATACCCAAATTGGGGTGGTAGCAATGGGGTATGGTGATGGTTATCCGCGCAATATTCCTTGTGGTACGCCAGTATTAATTAATGGACAGCGTAAACCAATTGTTGGCCGAGTCGCAATGGATATGATCATGGTTGATTTAGGACCCGATAGTCAATACCGTATAGGTGATGACGTTATTTTCTGGAATCACGATCTACCGGTTGAAGAAATTGCTGATTTAACGGGCATTAGTGCTTATGAATTATTAACACGATTGACAAGTCGAGCGCAAATTGTTTACAAAAAATGCATATAGTAGAGTGGTAAAGTTAATGTTATTTAACATTGCATTAACGTTATTGAATAAAGGTGCACGGTAAGGCGTGATTTAGTACAATAAACATCACCGTAAATAGTAGAAAAGTGATCCAAATAACCGTGAAACGATTGACTAAAATAATTCTCTTTTTAATAGTAATAGCTGCAATAGCTATAGGTACGGCTTTCATCTATATTCAGAGTATGGTAAAACAACCGATTCAACTCGCGACCTCTGAACAATTATTTGTGGTTGAACGGGGCATGGGGATGGCGGCGTTAAGTGATCGCATTGAGCAAGAAAAATTGTTTAAATATTCTTATGGGTTACCGCTGCTGATCCGTTTAGAGCCGGACTTACGTCATATTAAAGCAGGGACTTATCGTTTACGTAATGATATGACGTTGCGTGACTTTTTATTGTTACTTAATAGCGGTAAAGAAGTGCAACTATCGGTTCAGTTTATTGAAGGATCTAAGGCAAAAGATTGGCTAAAAAAATTGCAAACATTGCCTTTACTAGCACTGGAACTTGATCCGCAATTAAGTTTTAATCAATTAGCTGAGAAGTTAGGGATCGAAAGCGGTAATATTGAAGGGTGGTTCTATCCTGATACTTACTACTATACGCCCAATTCAACGGATATTGCTATCTTAAAACGGGCCTATCAACGCATGTCTAATGAACTCCAAGCAGTTTGGCAAGATCGAGAAGCTAATTTACCTTATCGCTCAGCCTATGAATTATTAATTATGGCATCGATTATCGAAAAAGAGACGGCGGTTGATAGCGAACGTAATTTAGTGGCATCTGTATTTATTAATCGACTGAATCGTAATATGAAGTTACAAACCGATCCGACGGTTATTTATGGCATTGGTGATCGTTATGATGGTCGTATTCGCCGGCGTGATCTACAGGATAATAATGCCTATAATACTTATATTATTTCTGGATTACCACCAACCCCCATCGCCATGCCTAGTCGAGCGTCACTATTTGCAGCTGCTCACCCCGCACAGAGCGAATACTTGTATTTTGTTGCAGATGGTCAAGGCGGACATGTATTTAGTAAAAATTTAAACGAGCATAACCAAGCCGTAAAAGCATATTTAGAAAACAAGCGTAAGCAAAGCAGTAATTAAAGGTCAAGCATGATATCATTAGGGAAATTTATTGTTGTTGAGGGGCTGGAAGGCGCTGGAAAAACAACAGCAATCGCGACAGTCGCACAACAATTACAGGCATATCAGATTCATGATTTGGTATTTACTCGTGAGCCTGGAGGGACACCATTGGCCGAAGCGTTGCGTACGTTAGTAAAAGATAGTGTAGATAATGAGCCTTTAACTTATCAAGCAGAATTACTGATGCTGTATGCTGCGCGGATTCAATTGGTTGATAATGTGATAAAACCGGCCTTAAAAGCCGGTAAATGGGTCATAGGGGATCGACATGATCTTTCGACACAGGCTTATCAAGGGGCGGGAAGACAATTAGATTCAGCCCTCATTAAGATGTTAAAAAACAGTGTATTAGGATCATTTAAACCAGATTTAACGCTTTATTTAGATTTATCGCCAGAAATTGGCTTAGAACGTGCTAAACAACGCGGTAAATTGGATCGCATTGAACAGGAATCACTGGAATTTTTTGACCGTGTGCGAACCCGTTATCAACAATTAGCCCAGCAAGATCAAAGTATTGTTGTCATTAATGCCGAGCAATCTCTTGAAAAGGTGACGGCAGCTATTCAAACAGCGTTATCAGACTGGTTAAATGGATGATAAACATGAAATATTATCCATGGCTTGATAAGGCTTATCATCAATTAGTCCAACCATTATTGATAGGGCGAGCACATCATGCTTGGTTAATTCATTATGTGGCGGGGAGCGGGGAGTCGCTATTATTGCAACGTTTTTTTAGTCGCCTGCTCTGTTTAACGCCTAGGGGGGAAGCTGCTTGTGGGCATTGTCATAGTTGTCTACTGTTTAAGGCGGGCAACCATCCCGATTACTATCATATACAGACAGAAAAAGATAAAAAACAGATAGGTGTTGAACAAATACGCCAATTAACAGATAAAGTGTATGAGCATGCTCAGCAGGGCGGTACTAAACTTATCTGGATAGAACAAGCGACGGATTTAACCGAAGCCGCTGCCAATGCCTTATTAAAAACATTGGAAGAGCCGCCTAGCGATACTTATTTCATCTTAACCGAAAGTAATCCTCAGCAATTGATGGCAACCTTACGCAGCCGCTGTTCGTTATTTTATCTGGCTCCACCCAGCTTAGAACAAGCAATGGCATGGTTACAACATTGTCAGCCAAATTATACTGAAAATCAACGAGCAACCGCATTATTATTAAATAATAATGCCCCGCTCGCGGCCAGCGAGTTATTAAATACTGAAAACTGGCAACTTAGAGAACAATTTTGTGAACATTTAAGTGAATGTTTATCTAAAGGTGAATTTTGGTCATTATTAGCACGAATCAATACACCGCAATCTAAAATAAAAATAACGTGGTTTTGTTCTTTATTACTTGATGCTGTCAAAGCTAAAAATCGTGCAGGAAAATTCGTTACTAATCGCGATAAAGTGCCACTGATACGGCTTATTGCGCGTTTTGATATTGAGCAAATCTATTATTGGTATCATCTCTGGCACCAAGTAAAATGGCAGTTACAAACCATTTCTGGTTTAAATCAAGAGCTTATCTTAGCTAATATGCTTGCCCAATCTGAATTAAAATTAAAATCTTATAATAGACCTAATTAATGTATTCATTTTACGTAAAAATAGATAAAATAGTGTAAAATCTATTTTTAGTAATAATCTTTTTACATTAATTCGTGCTTGGTAATAAGTGTAAATAAGAAAAATAACAATATGTTGGCTTATTAGTCGGATTTTAAAAGGGAAACTGTGAGCTATTTATCTATTGAATTTACCATTGTTTTCATGCTTTTTTTTGCCGTTTATTGGGGATTTAAGCAACGTATCGCGGTACAAAATTGGCTAATATTAATAGCTAGTTATAGCTTGGTTGGGTTATTTCAACTCTCTTTTGCATTAGTTTTAGCGGGATACACAATAATAATTTATATCTTATCGCAACTCATTTATCATAGCCAATATAAAAAGCGTTGGTTAACCATCTCTGTTATGGTGGCGGTAGCTAATTTAGCCCTTTTCAAATATTTTGATTTTTTTCGCGAGGTGTTGCAACAACTTTCATATACCTTAAATTGGTCACTATCATTCCCCAATATTGAAATCATTTTACCGATTGGTATCTCTTTTTATACTTTCCACTCTATAAGCTATTTAGTCTCTATTTATCGCCAAGAGATACGTCCTGTCTCTTTTTTTAACTTTGCCTTATTTCTTTCTTTTTTTCCTAGCCTTATTGCTGGACCTATTAATCGCGCAAGTCAATTATTGCCACAAATTTGCACGAAAAAAGAACGCTATATCTTTGCCCCCTACCGTGCTATGACCCTAATTTTACTGGCTATCATAAAGGTGTATTGGCTAAGTTCAGCTCTTTCTAACTACTGTATTGATCCCGTTTTTGCAACACCCATGGAATATCATAGTTTTGATCTATTATTGGTGTTATACCTGTATGCGATTCAAATTTACCTCAATTTTTCTGGATATACCGATTTAGTTACCGCAATAGCCTTATTGCTTGGATTTCAATTACCGATCAATTTTAATTTACCTTATTTAGCTACTAATTTACGGGTTTTTTGGCAACGCTGGCATATCAGTTTATCAACGTGGATTCGTGACTATATTTATATTCCATTAGGTGGAAATCGGGGGCGTTTTAGTCGCACCCAATGTAATGTATTTATCGCAATGTTATTATCTGGCCTTTGGCATGGTGCTGGATTAAATTTTATACTATGGGGCGCTATTCATGGTATAGGAATGGTTATATTAAATATAATGGATCGCTATTTGGGGAGAGACTATATTATCCGATCTTCAACTTTATTAGCAAAATTATTTACATTGCATTATGTCTGTTTTGCTTGGGTGTTTTTTCGTAGTAATAGTGTTAAAGAGGCATTTGAATATCTGTTAGCATTGGTTCACAATTACCATGGTATCAGTATGAAATTCAACTCTATTGGTCTGATTATTTTGCTGTTTATTATATATTGTTTTTACCCTTTTTGGTCACAGCTTCCTCACTATTTTGAAAAATTAATATCTAAATTGCCATGGTTCTGTATTTCATTACTCTTGATCTTCATTATGTGGTTAGTTATTCATTTCGCTCCACCGGGGATCCCTCAATTTATTTATGCGGCTTTTTAAGGAGAAAATAATGGCAATATCGAAAGTTTTTGCGATATTAATCACTATTTTTCTTGGTTTATGTTATCTATATCAACGCCCAATAGAAATATATTGGCAACAAGCTCATCATACGGATATACCATTGTTGGCGTTAAAAAAAACGGCGCTATACCAAAAGTTTGGTTGGTTAACCAGTGGTATTCACATCACCAATATGTTATCTGATAAAGTTACTTATTATGAAAATATTTTATTGCGCTGGAATCATAATATGATAAGTAACTCTAATCTTTTATTGTTCTATACCAATGGTAAATCATCGAGCAAACCCCTGATTGCGACAGAAAAACATAACCAAGTGCCGCAACACTCCGATCTTGAAATCGTACTCACATCGACGCCCGACATTAACGATGTTTCTCAGAGTATAAGCAGTGCTTATCAACAAGCAGGGCAACCCGTTGAGCAGCTAAATAAGGGCGAAGAGATTATAGCATCGCCACCATCTGAAGTGATAACTGAAACAGAGTCAAGGACGATTTTTATACAAGAAGGTGATAAACTCTTCTTCGTCGGTGATTCACTTATGCAAGGCGTTGCTCCTCATGTTAAACGTACCTTATATAAAAAATATAAAATTGAAGGTATTGATCTGAGCAAGCAAAGTACGGGGTTAAGTTACCCGAGTGCTTTTGATTGGCCACAAACGGTGGAAAAAACATTAGAGACCGATCCAACGATTAAAATCATGGTGGTTTTTTTAGGACCTAATGATCCTTGGAGTTTTCCAATAAAAGGACGAAAAAATTATGTTAAATTTAAAACGGTAGAATGGGAGGAAATCTATCGTCGTCGTATCGTTCGCATCTTAGACGCGGCAGAAAAACATCAAGTGCAAGTCATTTGGCTTGGTGTGCCGTGTATGAAAAAAGTTAAATTACATGATGATATGTTATATTTAAACACATTATATCAATCAGAAGTGACTAAATTTGGTGCACGTTATATACCTACTAGCGAACTGCTGGGGTGTAGCGATGAACATTATATGAATTTTATCACCACTTCTCGTGGCAATATAAAAGTACGTATTAATGATGGTATTCATTTTTCAAGAGCGGGACAGCGTATCATCGCAGAAAGAATTATCTCTGAATTAGTTATTCAGCCCAAAGTGAAAGAGGATAAGGATGAATAAATTTTTAACAAAACTATGCACTGTATGGATGATGACCGTTTTTCTAGCAGTGTGCCAAGCACAGGAAAAAAACGTAGTATTTAATGATAATGAATATCGAGGAATTGTTGATTTTGGGGATCCGAATGCCATCGAATTAAAACGACGATTCTTGGCATTAGAGAATAAATCACCTCATAATAATACATTAAATATTATTACGTTTGGCGATTCACATTCTGCTGCCGATTTCTTTACCGGTAAATTGCGAGAATTGCTACAAAATCGCTTTGGGGATGCAGGTATTGGCTGGATTTCCCCGATGTTTGTTTCTGGACAAAATCACACGGCGGTCAGTTGGAAAACGCGAAATTGGCGACTTTTTAATAGCCGCTTTGTCACAGACAAAGATTTTGTTATGGGGGGGTATATTGCTATGCCTATTGATAATGGAAGTTATTTACAAGTTATTCCCAAAAATATTGAGCGTTTTCAGCCTTGGCGAGTCAAAATGATGATCAAGCCATTAAAATATAATACGATTCAGGCTTTTGATGCGAATAATACACCGCTTGATTTGAAGTTAAAAAGTAATTTGTATCAATGGCAAAGTGTCAATATTATTACTACCATGCCGCTACGTATTGAGGCACAACCAGAAAGCGTAGAAATAGGGAGTTTTTGGTTACAGAAAATGAATCGTTCTGGCGTTATTTTGTCATCGATTGCGGGTAATGGTGCTAAATTATCCATATGGCAACGTTGGTCTCCTCAATGGTTATCTGAACTATCTGCAACACAAAGTGATTTAGTGATTTTAGAGTATGGTACCAATGAATCTTTTGACTCGCCGAAGAGTATTGATAGCTTTGAGCGTACATTATTGCTTAACATTCGCCATATTCGAGAAAGGTTACCTAAGGCGGCCATATTATTAATGAGTGCACCTGATACGATGTTATCTAAATCGACCAGCGAGAACTGTCAAGATCGATTACCGCAAAATTATCAAATGATAAGAAAAATACAGCAATCCGTTGCTAAAAAAGAGAAATTACTTTATTGGGATTGGCAAACGGCAATGGGCGGGAATTGTATTATAGAAAAATGGTATATGTTAGGATTAGCGAGAAGCGATTACGTACATTTAACTAAAGACGGTTATTATGCCAGCGCTAACATACTTTACCGTGATCTTATGCAATTTGTCCAATAAGTTGAGTGGTCTACTATCGGTGTTTGCTATAGCCGGCATAATTAAAAGAGCGTTTGGATGTTTATCGTTGAGTATTCTATTTAATCATTTTTATTCTTAATAAAATGAGATAGATTTTTAATGGTGATACAACTCATATTGATCGATTTGATGGCGGTTAAAATCATTTTATAACTTAACCGTATACATTTTTTAGTGTAAGTCACTATGCAATGTGGCTAACAAATAGCTACTGTTTAGCTTAATCTAACACTGATGTAATAGAATAAAAATAGGAATAAATATATGTCTTCACCCGTTATTGTTGCTGTTGATTTCTCAGATACTCGTTCTGCATGGGAATTTATCGATCGTGTATCGCCCTCTGATTGCCGTCTAAAAATTGGCAAAGAGCTATTTACACACGGTGGGCCGGATTTTATCAAGAAAGTACAGCAAAAAGGCTTTGATATTTTTCTTGATCTAAAATTCCATGATATTCCTAATACGGTGGCCCAAGCAGTGGCGGCCGCGGCTGATTTAGGCGTGTGGATGGTGGATGTACATGCTTCAGGGGGCAGTCGAATGCTACATGCAGCTAAACAAGCGCTTTCAACGTTTGGTAAAGATGCCCCGCTACTGATTGCGGTAACGGTGTTAACCAGTATGGAACAAGGCGATCTTAATGAATTAGGCATTAATGCGACCCCATTAGAACAGGCGACACGCTTAGCACTATTGGCCAAAAATAATGGGCTTGATGGCGTGGTGTGTTCGGCACAAGAGGTCAGCCATTTTAGTGCAAATTTAAGTCAAGATTTTAAATTGGTCACACCAGGTATTCGTCCTGAAGGGGCAAAAGCAGATGATCAACGCCGTATTATGACACCAACGCAAGCGATGGCGGCTGGTTCCGATTTTTTAGTCATAGGTCGACCGATTACCCGTGCAAGCGATCCGGCTAATGAACTTAAGAAAATAATGGCTTCATTAGTATTAAATCAATCCCATTAAAGCGAATAAGGATAACGGTAATCATATCTTTAGTAACAACCGGTTATCGATTATTTTCTGAATCGTGATTGTAGTTATCATTGCGAGAGAAAAACGACAATAATCGATTCTTGGAGGGTATCGTTATCCTTAGCTTACCCTATTTATTACGAGTAACATCATTACCTGTGCGGGCTTGTTGATATTTATACCTTTAGGTGCATGTTTATAATTAAGTTGTTTCGGTTGTCATTGCTAATCATATATTTGCTAAATGGATTTATAAAAAGAATCAGAAAAAGCAGAACTTTTCGGGTAGAATAGCGCTTATGTTAATATTATATCGATCATTATCATGTATTGGATAATGATAAAGGAGGCGTTAATCTATGAATGATAATCCTTTAGTTTATGCGACTGATATCGGACGAATTAAACAGGAAAAGGTAGAAAAAATCCGACCACTTGGTGATGGTATTGTACGTATTCAACGTCAAGTCGCGGGTCGTAAAGGTAAAGGTATCTGTTTAATTACCGGCCTAGATTTAACCACTACTGAATTAAATCAGTTAGCGGCAGAATTAAAAAAACGGTGTGGCTGTGGCGGCAGCGTAAAAGACGGACAGATTGAGATCCAAGGCGATAAGCGAGATATGCTAAAAACATTACTAGAGCATAAAGGGTATAAAGTTAAGCTGGCTGGTGGATAAAGTTAATACCATTAAATCCAATAGGTAGCTACGTAGCGATTTAATTAACTTAACTATTTTGATAATCGATAATAATAAGCTGATAAGGCAAAGATAACTAGAATATAAAGCGGCATAAAATAGAATTTATGTCGCTTATAACTATATGGAGGAAAATAGACGTAATATTAGTGGTTACTCATAGCACGCATTTTATTAGATAGATCTCGACGCTCTTTGGAGATCTCAGCGTTTTTAATAATAAAATCATCAACACGATCATCGTAATCATTTTTCATATTTGCGATAATTGCCATGATTTCTTCGTAGCTCATTCCTGGTTTAATGTAATCACTTAAATTTTCAAGTAACATAACTCGTTTCTGATTATCACGAATTTTTTTTTCGTTATCCACAATCTCACGTTTTAATTTGTTACGACGACGTGACAAACGTACATACTCTAGAACATCCTGAAATGATTGTTTAGTCGTTTTTTCCATTGTGAACCTCTTATTAATTTAATTAATTTATCAATACTCGTTAGTATATAAGAAACTCGCATAAATGTTGAGCATTAACTTATTTTAGCATCAAATTTATTTAGTGGTTTACGTGATAGGACTAACTTATGATGAATTAACAAAAGTGAAATAAGCGGGATATAGGGAAAGTCAAAATAGCGTCAAACAGCATGATTTTTTAATCATCAACTAATTGATATAGACTAACGAATACTCAATTTTACTTCAAGCCAATTCGTGATCAATGTTATATTTTTAATTTATCTTAACGTGTATGGTAGAAATCACCAAGCTAGTATTACCCTTAAATAACCACAATAAGTTAATTGGTTAGATAAATCATAATAGCACTAACGTATATTGATATTCTGTTTATTTTTATATGATAAAAGCAGCAAACTACGGCACTAAAAATGCTATAAATAAGTTTTTATTCAATCGTTGATAAGATAAATGTGCATGTTACGGATTATAATATCCTTGCAAGATTATATATCATGAATAAAACGGTTATTCTATAATAAAATCAAATGGTTATTGATTTTATTATAGATATAATTGATTAAGCTAAAAATGGAGGAATATTTTTTTCGTATTCACTGATTGCGTTAGCATGCTGTAAGGTCAAACCGATATTATCTAAGTCATTTAATAAACAGTGACGTTTAAAGGCATCAATTTTAAAGTTATACACTTTACCATCAGCTAAGACGTGTTGTTTTTCTAAATCAACGGTGAACTTGATTCCTTGATGATGATCGGCTAACTGAAATAACTCATCTATTTCTGCTTCAGATAATGTCACTAGCAGTAATTGATTATTAAATGAGTTATTATAAAAAATATCAGCAAAACTACAACCAATGATAACTTTAAAGCCATAATCAATAAGTGCCCAAGGCGCATGCTCTCTAGATGAACCGCAGCCAAAATTTTCGCGGGTTAAAAGAATGCTGGCGCCGCGGTAACAAGGTTGATTTAAAATAAATTGTGGATTAGGTTGTGAACCAGCATCATCAACAAAACGCCATTCATGAAATACATGCTTGCCAAATCCAGAACGCGTGACTTTTTGTAGAAATTGTTTAGGAATAATGGCGTCCGTATCAACATTGGCTACATCAAGCGGTACCACTAAACCAGTGTGTTGGGTAAATTTACTCATTATTATGCTCCTTAAAACGGTTTACGTATATCAGTAAAATGCCCCGTAATTGCCGCTGCCGCTGCCATTGCCGGGCTCAGTAAATGGGTTCTGGCATCGCGTCCTTGTCGTCCTTCAAAATTACGATTACTGGTAGAAGCACATCGATCATTTGCGACTAATTTATCATCATTCATCGCCAAACACATGGAGCAACCAGGTAAACGCCATTCAAACCCCGCATCGATAAAGATCTTATCGAGTCCTTCTGCTTCTGCTTGATCTTTGACTGGTCCTGATCCGGGGACCACGAGTGCTTGTACATTTGGTGCGACATGTCGACCTTTTACGATTTCAGCCGCAGCACGTAAATCTTCGATACGTGAATTGGTACAAGAACCAATAAAAACTTTGTTAATTTCGATATCTTCCATTTTCGTACCCGGAGTTAATCCCATATAGGATAAAGCCCGTGCTGCTGACTGTTTTTCAATAGGATCGAAAAAATCATTGGGATTGGGTATCGCTTGATCAATGGCGATAACTTGTCCAGGATTGGTACCCCACGTCACTTGCGGTGCAATCTCTTCTGCGCGTAAAGTGACCACTTTATCAAAAACGGCATCTTCATCTGTATGTAGTGTTTGCCAGTAATCAATGGCGCGTTCAAAATCTTGACCTTTAGGCGAAAATTGGCGATCACGTAAATAGTCAAAGGTCACCTCATCTGGTGCAATAATCCCGGCTTTAGCGCCCATTTCAATCGCCATATTACATAAAGTCATGCGACCTTCCATGGATAACTGTTTTATTGCATCCCCACAAAATTCAGCCACATAACCCGTACCGCCCGCACTGGTAATTTTGCCAATAATCGCTAAGATGATATCTTTTGCTGTAATTCCTGGTGCTATTTTTCCTGTTACTTCGATTTTCATGGTCTTAGCTCGACCTTGTTTTAAGGTTTGGGTTGCTAATACATGTTCTACTTCCGATGTCCCAATTCCAAAAGCTAATGCACCAAATGCACCATGTGTTGCAGTATGCGAATCACCACAAACAATGGTCATGCCTGGCAACGTCATCCCTTGCTCAGGACCCATCACATGGACAATACCACGTAAAGGACTTTGGATATCATAAAGTAAAATTCCAAATTCCTTGGCATTTTTTGCTAATTCAGTTAATTGAACACGGGCCATTTCACTGCAAGCACTTAACTCGTTACTTTTGGTAGAGGTATTATGATCCATCGTAGCAAAAGTTTTATCTGGACAGCGAACTTGGCGATTTTTCGCTCGTAAACCATCAAACGCTTGTGGTGAAGTGACTTCATGTACTAAGTGGCGATCAATATATAAAATAGGTGTTTCATTCGGTGCCTCATATACAATATGCGCATCATATAATTTTTGATATAGTGTTTTTGGCTGTGTTGTTGACATTGCACTTTTCCTTTCTGTTTTTGTTTATGCAATCATGGATCACTATGAACTCAATATCCTGCGTTAAATCCTCCATTGTTCAAGATCATTGCGCAGGCTAAATACATTAGATAAATTGACAAATGGCATCACCCATCTTATCGGTTGAGACATAGTGATCGCCTCTAGCTAAATCAATAGTACGATAGTTATTAGCTAACGCTTTATTTACTGCATTCTCAATGGCAGAAGCAATATCGTCACGTTTTAAGCTATAACGCATTAATAGTGCTAATGATAAAATTTGGGCAGCTGGATTAGCGATGTTTTTACCCGCAATATCCGGCGCACTACCGCCAGCAGGCTCGTAGAGTCCAAAGCCATGTTCATTTAAACTGGCAGAAGGCAACATCCCCATTGAACCCGTTATCATTGCACATTCATCGGATAAAATATCACCAAATAGATTGGAACATAAAATGACATCAAATTGTGCTGGATCTTTGATTAGTTGCATGGTGGCATTATCAATATACATATGTTCAAGGGTGACATCGGGATACTGTTTAGCTATATCATTGACTACTTCCCGCCATAATAGTGACGTTTGTAAAACATTGGCTTTATCGATAGACGTTACTTTTTTATGACGTAAGCGAGCGGCCTCAAACCCCATTTTTGCAATGCGTTCAATCTCAAAACGATAATAAATTTCAGTATCAAAAGCGCGCTCTTGTGGTCCTTGCCCTTCTCGTCCTTTTGGTAAACCAAAGTAAATGCCACCAGTGAGTTCTCGCATGCATAAAATATCAAATCCACGTTTTGCGATCTCTTCACGGAGTGGGCATAATTCGGCTAAATCTGCATAAAGACGAGCTGGGCGCAGATTAGCAAATAATTTAAAGTGTTTACGTAATGGTAATAAGGCGCCGCGTTCTGGTTGACTGTCTGGTGGTAAATTATGCCATTTTGGTCCGCCCACAGATCCAAATAATATCGCATCGGCTTTCTCACAGCCTTCCAACGTCATCGCTGGCAACGGTGTTCCATGCCTATCAATAGCGATACCACCGACCTCATATTCACTGGTGGTAATAGATAATTGATATTTTTCTCGAATAACGTGTAGTACTTTATATGCTTGTTTCATCACTTCCTGACCAATACCATCACCAGGTAACACGGCAATATGATAAGTGTGTGACATACTCTTCCTCGCTTTATTAAATATAGTTATTGAAATAAAAATTAATGTTATAACGATAAAAATTTTTGCCTAATCATTAATCAGCTATAACTTATCATGAACAATGCAAACGCTGTTTTTGCTGTTCGACTAGCTGTGCTCGATAAATATTATTTAAGGCTTTAATTAATGCATTGGCTGAGGCTTCGACAATATCTGTTGCTATCCCCACCCCGTGAAAACAACGACCATTATATTCGGTAACAATATCAACCTGACCTAAGGCATTCTCACCTTGACCTTTCGACGCTAATTGATATTTAACAATGGTCACTTCCACACCGGTAATGCGATGAATCGCTTGATAGACGGCGTCTACCGGTCCATTACCCGTTGCTGCATCAGATTGTGTCACCCCATCGCAGACTAAACGTACGGAGGCGGTTGATTCCACGGTTGATCCGGACTGCACATTAAAATAATCTAATTGCCAATGGTCTTTTTCATCTTGTAAACAATGAATAAACACTAGGGCTTCTAAGTCGTAATCAAACACTTGACCTTTTTTATCCGCTAAGGTCAAAAACGCACTATAAACTTGATCTAAATCATAGTCTTGTTCCTGATAGCCTAATTCTTGTAGGCGATGTTTAACGGCGGCGCGCCCCGATCGGGACGTAAGATTTAATTGGGTTTGATTTAATCCAATGGATTCTGGCGTCATAATTTCGTAAGTTTCACGATTCTTTAATACCCCATCTTGATGAATACCTGACGAGTGAGCAAAGGCGTTGCTACCAATAATGGCTTTATTGGTTGGAATAGGCGTATTGGTTATTTGACTTACGATCTGACTTGTACGATAAATTTCATGATGTTGAATATTGGTATGAACATTTAATATATTTTGTCTCACTTTAATCGCCATAATCGCTTCTTCTAAAGCACAGTTACCTGCTCGTTCTCCTAATCCATTCATCGCCCCTTCGATTTGACGAGCGCCTTCTTGTAGGGCGGTGATAGAGTTGGCAACCGCCATCCCTAAATCATTATGACAATGGACCGAAATAATGGCTTTATCAATATTAGGCACTCGCTCAAATAGCGTATGAATAATCTGCCCAAACTGATAGGGAACGGTATAACCGACAGTATCAGGAATATTAATTGTGGTTGCACCTGCGGTAATGGCTGCTTCAACAATGCGGCATAAATTGTCAATCGGGGTCCGTCCTGCATCTTCACAAGAAAATTCTACATCATCGGTATAATGACGGGCGCGTTTTACACATCTAGTGGCATGTGCGATCACATCATCAAAACACATACGTAATTTATCGCGTACATGTAATGTTGAGGTTGCCATGAAAGTATGAATTCGAAAGGCTTCGGCAACCTTTAGAGCCTCAGCTGCGACATCAATATCGTTATCAACACAACGCGCTAAAGCGCAAACACGGCTATGTTTAATATGCTGTGCAATGGTTTGCACTGACTCAAAATCACCAGGTGATGAGATAGGAAAGCCCACTTCCATCACGTCAACACGCATGCGCTCAAGTGCTAATGCAATTTGAAGTTTTTCTTTTACTGTTAAGCTGGCCTGTAATGCTTGTTCGCCATCACGTAACGTTGTGTCGAAAATGATAACCCGATCGTTCATATCTATCTTCCTTTTGAGTTTAGTTTACGCATGCATGGGGAAAAAAAAACCCGCATATTCATGCGGGTTTGTTAATGACTAATTAGTGTTGTTACATCTCACTTTTTACCCATAAGCAACCCGCGCAAGTTAATGCGAGGAGTAGGCTAATGAGTAAATAAGCAAAATTAACCATTTAATTATCTCGAAAAAGCGACCTAAAAAATATACTCTATTTCTAACAAATAATCGATTTAGTGTCAATCAATAGTTGATTAAAATTTAGATAAATTGTCTATGTTATTCATATACTATTCGTTTAATTAAGCGATAAAGATAACAATTCAATTTTAGTTATTTATTAAGTTAAATTTAATTATGCTATTTTTACAAACATAATTTAAAAAATATCTTTTATAAATATGAAATCGAGCATGCGAAACAGGAATTCTGACATTGATATTGTTATTAGAGTGAACAAAGATAAATTTGATGAATTAATTAAATAATATTTTTGAACGCCAAATGCGGACTCAGCAAAAGAAACAATAAATATTACATGCTATTGAAACTGGTAAAATTTAGTCGACGAGACAAAATTAAGTGGTATGCGTAAAGAAATACAAAATATGCTAGATATGGATGTGGATATTTCCATTATATTTTATGGAGGTAAATTCGATAATCCTCCCTATATATCAATAAAATAAGCAAATACGTATTATGAACAATTATTATTGTAAAATATTTCTCAATGCTTCAATTATCATTGAAGAACCGTCGCAAAACATTTCATATGATCAACAATATAAACATTTATCCTCTTTCGCGATAGGTATCGTTAAAATAACTTATTCGCTTGAGTTGTGTTATACCGTTTTTCTATAAAGCAGTGCTTCATTCCAGTTAATATCTTGCTTATTGGTTTTTATTTTAGATTTTGATATCGAAACAGACTTAGGTAATAAACTGATTAACATTTTGGTATAAGGGTGGCTTGGTGAATCAAATATCATGTCACGTGTGCCTTGTTCCACAATTTTTCCTTCTTTCATAATAATAACTTGATGACAAAGCGTTTGAATTACCTCTAAATCATGACTAATAACTAAATAAGTAAGTTGATACTTTTGTTGTAATGATTTTAGTAACTCAATGATCTGCTTTTGTACAGTATAATCTAGGGCTGAGGTCGGTTCATCAAGAATTAAGATTTGCGGTCTTAAAATTAAGGCTCGGGCAATCGCAATTCGTTGGCGCTGTCCACCAGAAAATTCATGCGGATAACGATGCCGCATTAGTGGATCTAATCCCACTTCTTGCATCATTTTGGTTACCGCATAGGTTGTTTCACAATGATTTAGTTTTTGATAGGTCAGTAAACCTTCACTAATAATTTGTTCGACGGTGAAACGTGGATCTAACGAGGAAAATGGATCTTGAAAGACAATTTGAATCTGACGTCGAAAGGGTAACCATTTTTTAGCATTTAATTTATTTAATTTACATCCATCAAAAATGATTTCGCCAGTAGAGTCGATGAGCTTGGTCATTGCCAGCGCAGTGGTGGTTTTGCCCGATCCCGATTCGCCAACAACCCCAACCGCTTCGCCTTGGTGTAAGGAAAAACTTACATTATCAAGTAACCGTTTTTTCTCATGGGGTCGTAATAGTCTTTTTTTCGTAATTATATCTACGCTAAGATGATTAATATTCATTAAAATGGCGGAATCCGTCGGTAAGGGGACGGGATCCCCACTCGGTTTACTGTCTAATAACAACTGCGTGTAGTCATGTTGAGGTTTTAAGAAAATACGGTGGCGATTATTTTGTTCAACAATCTTACCTTGTTTCATTACGGCGACATTATCAGCAAGCCGCTTAACTAACTCTAAGTTATGCGTAATAAATAGTAAGCTCATACCAAGTTCATGCTTGAGCGATTTTAGCAGATCGATAATTTGTCTTTGTACCGATGCATCTAGTGCTGTCGTAGGTTCATCCGCAATTAATAACTTAGGTTGGGTTAAAATTGCCATTGCAATCATTACTCGTTGGCGCTCACCCCCTGATAGTTGGTGCGGATAGGCAGAAAGTCTCTTCTGTGCATGGCGAATACCCACCCGTTCTAAATAATTAATTATTTCTGCGCGCGCCGTAGAGTGACGCATACCACGATGAATGGCTAAAACTTCATAAAGTTGTTTTTCAATTGTATGCAATGGATTGAGTGATACCATCGGTTCTTGAAAGATCATACTGATCTGATTACCACGTATTTTACGTAAAGTTTTATCGGTAGCATGCAATAGTGACTGTCCATTAAATTGAATATCGCCACTTGGATACTCCACTAAATGAGGCGGCAAAAGTTTTAATATTGATAATGCGGTAACACTTTTTCCTGATCCTGATTCACCAACAAGCGCTAGCGTTTCTCCCTCATTAATTTGAAAAGAAATATGATCGACAGTGGGAACGATGGTTTTATTTTGTTTAAATACCAGACTGAAATCATTAACCGATAATATGCTCATTAGTTTTTTATTCCTTTAATTGGGTCAAACACATCTCGTACGGCTTCGCCGATAAAAATTAATAGTGATAAAAGCGTTGCAACCATAATAAAAGCACTTATACCAAGCCAAGGTGCTTGTAGGTTATTTTTCCCTTGTAATAGTAAACGACCGAGTGATGGCGTTTCTAATGGCATGCCAAAACCTAAAAAATCTAGGGTGGTTAAGGCCGTAATCGCGCCACATAAAATAAAGGGAAGATAAGTTAAGGTGGCGACCATGGCATTAGGAAAAATATGACGACGCATAATTTTGCTATCACTCACACCTAACGCTTTAGCTGCGCGAATATAGTCAAAATTACGTGTACGGAGAAATTCAGCACGTACCACGCCAACCAGCCCCATCCAACCAAATAAAACGGTGATAGCGAACAGCCACCAAATGTTGGGACGGATCACACTGGAGAGCATAATGATTAAAAATAGTTGTGGCATACCAGACCAAATTTCAATGAAACGTTGTCCAAATAGATCCAATTTTCCCCCATAATAACCTTGTATTGCGCCGATAGTCACACCAATTATGGTTGTACAAAGTGTTACTAGCATAGCAAATAGTATTGAGAGACGAAAGCCATAGAGTAAATTAGCCAGTACATCAAAACCTGCATCGGTGGTACCTAACCAATGTTGGGCGGATGGTGGTGTGGGAAAGGTGGAGTCAGTATTGTAAACCAGCGAATCATAACTATTCCTTACTAAAGGCCAAAGCATCCAACCTTGTTGATTAATCGTTTGTTGAATGATGGGATCAAGATAATTAGTTTGGCTCTCTAGTTCACCTCCAAACGTCGTTTCAGGGTAGGTGTATAATAAAGGGGAATAATAGTTATTTTGATAATAGATCAAAATCGGTTTATCATTTGCAATTAATTCAGAAAATAGACTTAGTAAAAAGCAGAGACCAAATAGCCATAATGACCAGTAGCCGCGACGATGTTGTTTAAATCGCTGCCAGCGCAGTTGATTGATAGATGGATGAACGAATAGCGTCATGTTAGCGTGCCTCGAAATCAATACGTGGATCAATCAGCATGTACAACAGATCACTCAGGATACTGGTGATGAGTCCAATTAATGTAAATAGATAGAGTGTTCCAAAAATAACGGGATAGTCCCGTTGCAAAATTGCTTCATAACCCAATAATCCCAATCCATTTAATGAAAAAATAATTTCGACTAATAGTGCACCGGTAAAGAATAGTTTAACAAACACCGCAGGGAAACCAGAAACAATTAATAAAGTTGCATTGCGAAAAACATGCCGATAAAGGATTTGCTTTTCACTTAAGCCTTTGGCTCTGGCTGTTGTCACATATTGCTTACCTATTTCGTCTAAAAAGGCATTTTTGGTTAACATTGTTAAGGTGGCAAAGCCGCCAATTGACATGGTGATAGTGGGTAGTACCATATGCCAGAAATAATCTTTTACTTTTTCCCAATTGGACAACGTTGCAAAATCATAAGAGACCAATCCGCGTAAGGGAAACCATTCGCCGTAACGTCCTCCAGCAAAAATAATAATTAATAAAATAGCTAGTAAGAACGCGGGAATAGCGTAGCCAACAATAATGATAATACTACTCCATATATCAAAAGTAGTGCCTGCATTAACGGCTTTTTTTATACCAAGTGGAATAGAAATAAGGTAAATAAGTAGCGTACTCCAGAGTCCAAGTGATAAAGAAACAGGCAAACTTTTCCAAATAAGATCAATCACCGAATCACTTTTAAAAAAACTTTGTCCAAAATTAAATTGTAAGTAGTTGACTACAGTATCAACATAACGCTGTGTTATAGGCTTGTCAAATCCATACAATTTTTTAATCTCATTTACAATTTGTGGATCCAGCCCTCTTGCACCACGATACGTCTGTTCTGGCGTCGTCATGCTGCAGTGGGGACCGGCATTAATTTGACTGCCTGGCAATAATTTAGTCGACTCAGTGCCCATTTCCAGTTTAGCAATGGCTTGATCGACAGGTCCTCCTGGCGCAATTTGGATAATAAAAAAATTGATGGTTAAAATCGCCAATAAAGTTGGGATAACATATAACAAACGGCGAAACAGATAATTTAGCATAACGGTTATCCTTCTTATTGCCGATGCGTAGGTAACTGCTTAGCGTGTTGTTGATCATACCACCAGCTATTGATACCTAAGCTATAGGTTGGTTTTTTGTCAGGCATAGCAAATTTATTCCAATAGGCATAATAAGTATAAGCGGGGTACCACATGGGCAGCATAGCATATTCTTGAGTAAGTATCCGATCTAACGCGCGCCCTAGACTGAGTAACGCCGTTTGATTCTGTTGGTGATGTCCAATTTCGGTAATCAAGCTATCGATTGCTTGATTGTGAAGACCAGAGGCATTCCACGTTGAATTGAGATAGTGACTCCCCCAAAGAATGGCCAAAGAGGAAGATGGGTAGAGAGCGGTATAATAGGTAGTAGGTATCATGTCATAATCACGTTTACGCAGGCGATTATTGATTTGAGTGTAATCAACCATATTAATTTTCATGTCAATGCCTAAACGTTTTAAATTTTTCTGATAGGGTAACACATACTGTAAATTAGCGCCCATATAGACTAAGAGTTCAAACGTAAACGGTTTACCTGTTTGTGCATCAATAAGCTGATCATTGTGCATGATAAATCCCGCTTGTCGTAATAACGCTTGAGCTTTTAGTAAATTGGTACGATTAAAGCCATCACCTTGGCTAGGTGGCAATTGATACGCTGAAGTGAATACCTCGTCTGGCAGTATAGATTTAAAGGGGAGTAGCCAATTTAGCTCATCCGTAGAGGGTGCGCCTTGTGCTGCATATTCGGTATTTTCAAAATAACTAAGAGGTCGCCGATAACTTTGGTAATAAAAGGCACGATTTAACCATTCAAAATCGAAGGCTAATGTCATTGCTTGACGTACCCGACGATCACGAAACAGAGGGCGTTCTAAATTAAATGCTAGCCATTGAGTATTTGGCGCCGCTTCAACTGCCTGCTGTTGTTTAATAATATATTGTTTAGTGAAATTAGGTCCTTGATACTGGGTATACCAGAGCTTAGGCTGTGTCTCTTCTCGTATATCATAAGCCCCCGCTTTAAAGGCTTCTAACGCGATATTATCCTCTAAATAATAATCATAACGTAAATGGTCAAAATTATGTTGACCTCGATTAACCGGCAAATCCTTAGCCCAATAATCTTTAACGCGATCATAAATCACATACTGACCTAATTGATACTGACCGACTTTATAAGCACCACTACCTAATGGTGGTGTTGCTAATGGTTCAGATAAAAGATGATGTTGCCAAAAATGTTTAGGTAAAATACGTAAGCTGCAGATAAGATCAAGTAATCTATCACGATCGGCTAAGGGCATAGTAATTTTGACCACTTGTGGGGTAATGGCGTTAACCACAATGTCTTGATAATAGCTGCGGAATTGCGGAGTCCCTTCAGTCATAAATTTTTCAAAAGAAAAGGCGACATCATCAGCGGTAATAGGCTGACCATCATGAAAGGTTGCGGCAGGATTTAACGTCACTTCAGCCCATTGATAATCGGTTGGATGGGCTATTGACAATGCGATAAGCGGATAAAAACTACTTTTTTCATCTTCTGACGCGATATAAAGCGTATCATAAAGTTGTCCTGAACGCCGTTCAGGTGCGCCACGGGTTGCAAAGCGATTAAAATTATCATAATTGCCAATAATCGCAAAGCGCATTTGCCCCCCTTTTGGGGCCTGAGGATTCACATAATCAAAGTGATGAAAGTCTGCGGGGTATTTCGGGCTACCAATCAGCGCGAAGGCTTGTTCATGGATAATCGCCTTGTCAGGTTGATTTACGTCTGATAGAGGAATAGAGTGCCATAAGCTATCCTCGCACACTATCGCTGGTGGCGATAAGGATTGAGCTTGAGCACAATCATAAGTCGCTAATAATAAAAATAAATAAAGACACCTAAAAAAATTATTTTTATTCATGAAAGTAGTATCTTATTGTTAAATTAAATGTCTAATACTTTTGTTTGCCAACTATCACCACTTAACGAGCAGTGTTGAAACTGGGATAATAAATTTAAATAATCATGGCGTGTTATTTCGATAGCGCCCAATGACTCTGTGTGGGAATTAAGCACCTGACAATCAATTAGTTGTCCACCTTGTGCCATAAAATAACGACAAAAAGCGATTAAGGCTACTTTTGACGCATTAGCTTGCTTGCTGAACATCGATTCACCACAAAATAATTGTCCTTGAGCAACACCATAAAGTCCGCCAATTAAGTGTTCATTTTGCCAAACTTCGACCGAATGCGCAAAACCTAATTGATGTAATTTAAGGTAAGCGGTTTGTATTTCATTGGTGATCCACGTGTGATCTATACCGCGCGCTGCGGCACACCCCGCTATTACTGCAGCAAAATCATAATTTAATGTAATTTGATAATTGGTTTTGCGCATAAATTTATGCATTGAGCGGCTGATATGAAGATCATTGGGCCAAAGCACCGCCCGAGGATCGGGAGACCACCATAAAATGGGGTCGCCGCTAGAGTACCATGGAAAAATACCTTGCTGGTAAGCGTTGATAATTCGCTCACAACTTAAATCGCCCCCTACGGCTAATAAGCCATTAGGATCAGTTAAAGCCGTGTTAGGATGGGGAAAGTAATCACTATCATCTAATAAGGTTAATGCCATTTATGCGTACTCTTTATGCTAGCTAAAAAAGCAAAATCAATAACAATTAATCATAACGTAACCTTTACAAAACGTCATCTATTAGTTTGTTTACATTAATCAATAAGCAGATAAATTGGCGGACTAAATTAGGTAAAGTTGACCTGCATTTGGCTGGAGTGAATGAGGCATACAAGAAGAGTTGTAGATAGCCGTTGCTATCTGGATCTAATTTGCAATAATATTGATACTAAATGAAAACCATAACAACCTACTAAAGTAGGTTGTTACAGAGTAAAACGATCAAGATGATGAATCTTGCCATTTTTCCGCTGCTTTTTTTAGGATATCATGAATCTCACCTTTCAATTTCAGCTTCTCTTTTTTGAGGGTATCGACGGCTTTAGACGTATCAACAATGATACCACTTTCAATATTCTTAATTTTTTGATCGAGTTCATTATGTTGCGTAAACAATTTTTGGAAACGTAAATCACTATTTTTTAATTTAGAAATTAAGTCACGATATTCTGGAAACATACTCACTCCTTGTTGCCATTAAGAGATCTAAAAAGCTAAATTGATAGCGGTAATTATATTGGTCTGATTACCTCTGCTAAAACAGACAAATATGGTTTAATTATAAAGCAGATTATCTGTTTTAGCACTTGATGCTCTTAAGAATAGCACTATTTTTGCATAATCTTGCCATTTTCCATCATATAGACTTTGTCAAACATTTGATGTTCAGTCAATCGATGAGTGACCATAATCAAGGTTTTATTGGTATAAATTTGGCGAATTAGGGCAATAATTTGTTGCTCCGTTTCGTTATCGAGACTTTCTGTTGGTTCATCCATTAATACTAAGGGCGCATCGTGGAGTAAAGCACGAGCAATACCTATACGCCGTTTTTCACCGCCTGATAGTGCTCGACCATTTTCACCTAGCCAAAGCGTTAACCCGTTTTCAGACGCTAATAATTTCTCCAATCCGACAAGGGTTAGCACCTCTATAAGCTGTTGATCCGTGGCAGATGGATTGCCGATTAACAAATTATTACGTAAGGTATCATTAAAAATATCAATGCGTTGTGGTATCACTGCCATAAAATTTCGTAGACTGGATTCAGAAAAATCGCGTAAATCGACATCATTGATGGTTATTTGACCTTGATTAGCTTCCCAAGTACGTGTTATCAATTTTAAAATGGTTGACTTACCACAACCGGTTTTACCTATTAAAGCGATATGTTCACCAGCGTTAATCTCCCAACAAAGCTGGTTAATTGTCGCTATTTGCTGCTGAGGATAAGTAAATGTCACATCAGTAAGTTGTAGCTTAGGTGCGGTAGTTATTTCTATCGGGCTTGTTGAGGGATAATCTATATCAGGCTGTTGGTTAAATAATTCACCAATCCGTTTTGCGGAAGCAATAACGTGACCTAAATAAATAAATGCATTAGGGATCGGCGCTAATATTTCTGCGCAAGATAAACAGATAAAAACAAATAGAGCAATTATTGGCGGCTGAGTAAAGGTAATGCCACTGATACTTAAATAAAGAACAAGGCTAGTTAATAAACCTATGATTATAATAATCCAACTTTGTGCCATGCTGGCTAATTTTGCTTGTTGTTGCTGGTTTTGCAACCATCTATTTTCTGCTTGATCTAACTGTTGACGAAACTGTTCACGCGCATCAAAAATGGTCAGTTCAGCTTGTCCTTGTAAATAGCTTACCACATGTTGCCGATAGTCACTTTTTTGCTGGGCTAACTGTTGACCTGTGGTTTTGCCTGCTTGATAAAAATAGATAGGCGTCATAATAAGGGTCAGCAGTAATACCGTGCTAATTAAGATAGCCAATGATAGATTAAAAGGCGATAAGCCTAAAAAAAGCACTATTATCGCAATAAAACCAGTAATAAAGGGCGAAAGTAACTTTAAATAAACGTGATCCAGATGATCGATATCAGCAATAAATCGGTTAAGTAAATCGGCTTTCTGGTAATGTTGTCGTTGCCGACTGCTTAACGGCACTATCTTTTTAAACGCCAAAATGCGTAAAAAAGCCAGAAGTTTAAAGGTGGTATTATGACTAACTAACCGCTCAGCATAACGCGCAGTAGTACGCAAAATTGCGGCGCCTCTTACCCCAGCAGCGGGCAGCATATAATTAAAAGTATAGAGTCCTGCTATACCGGCAAAGGCGGTTGCCGCTAAAAACCAACCCGATAAACTTAGTAGAAAGAGGCTAGACAATAAGGTCACTAAGGCTAGTAGCATGCCTAAAGCCATACGGGTTAAATAGCGTTTATACAAGGCTAAAAAAGGGAGTAGTGCTTTCATAATAATGTCGACCTAACTATCAATTGATCTTCACTTAGTTGCCAAATTTCATCGTAATGCGATAGATCGTCATGATGATGAGTAATGGTGATAACGGTGCGTGTTTGTGCCGCGCTGGCTAAAGCCTGATTGACGATAACAGCACTGGCTTTATCTAAGCTGGCGGTTGGTTCATCAAGGATTAGTAATTGGCTTGGTTTTATCAGTGCTCTGGCGACCGCAATACGTTGAGCTTGGCCTAAAGATAAACGCGTTGCATCATCCCCAATCGGTGTATCTAATCCTTCAGGTAGTTGCGTAATAAACTCATCTAAATGGGTAACGTTGGTCATGTTGGTTAATGTCTGATCGTCACAGTGGGGATTGGCTAATACAATGTTGGTTCGGATGGTTGTCGCTGGAAGATAAGGATTTTGCCCTACCCAACTAATTTGCTTGCGCCATTGCGCCAAATCTAACGAATTTAATTCGATACCATTGATGGTAAGTGAACCGCGATAAGGTAAAAATCCTAATAGTGCATTGATTAAGGTTGTTTTTCCTATACCACTTTTACCTATCAATCCAATATGTTTATTCGCTTGTAACGTAAATGAAATCGGTCCAAGTAACTGTTTGCCATCGTTTGTTAAGATTTCTAGATCTTTGGCCACAATTTGCTTTAGCGGGAGCGGTAGTTGTTTTTGTGGATTATTGGTAATAACAAGCTGATCTTCATATAGAAATTGATAAATACTATCTGCCGCTGCAATCGCTTGTGCTTTTGCGTGATAAAAGGAGCCTAAATCGCGCAGGGGTTGAAAAAATTCAGGGGCTAAAATCAAAGCAAAAAAACCAGCAAATAAGGAAATTCCCATCCCATAATCACCAAAATTAAGTTCGCCTAAGTAGGAAAAACCAAAATAGACGGCAACAATGGCAATCGAAACGGAAGCAAAAAACTCTAATACGGCAGAAGACATAAACGCCATTCTTAATACTTCCATGGTTCGTTGGCGAAAATCTTCCGAAGCTTGTTGGATTAGTCGGGTTTGTTGTGCGCTTTGATTAAATAATTTAATTGTTTCAATACTTTTTAACCGATCAAGAAAATGTCCGCTTAATCGCCCTAATGCAATAAAATGGCGTCGATTGACATCAGCGGCACCCATACCCACTAATACCATAAAAATAGGGATCAAGGGGGCTGTTATCAATAGAATCAAGGCGGCGACCCAGTTGATAGGCAACACAGCGATTAAAATCATCACAGGAATCATCATCGCTAATTTCATTTGGGGTAAATAGCGCGCGTAAAAGTCTTGCAAATCTTCGATTTGCTCAACTAATAAAGTGCTCCAATTACCTGCGGTCGTTTGACTCAGATAAGCGGGACCTAATGCTTCTAATCTATTTAATACCTGCTGGCGAATATGACGGCGTAAGTGCAGACCAACTGAAAAATTAATTTTTTCACGCCAGTAATTATTCAGTGCACGCAATAGCACAATGACAATAAATGCAATTATCAATGATATGACGGTTGTTTTAGGGGGCGATTCAATAATAAGGGCGTGTAATAACGTTGCCAAAATCCAAGCTTGAATAATAATTAGTAATCCGCTTAATAATCCCGCTAATACCGATAAAGGTAAGCCGGTTTTATGACAACCGGCTTGATCTTTTAACCATTTAAATAGTTTTTTTTGTTGAAGTTTATCTAATGACATGATTAAATCATAATCCTTCAAGATAAAGATCGGCATCTAACGCTGCCATACATCCACTAGCAGCTGAAGTAATCGCTTGTCGATAAATATGATCAGCGACATCACCAGCAGCAAAAATACCGTCGACACTGGTCTGTGTTGCGTTACCGTGCGATCCGGAGCGGACTTTAATATAGCCATTATCTAATTCAAGTTGGCCTTGAAAAATAGCTGTATTCGGTTTATGTCCAATTGCAATAAAGATACCCATAATATTTAGTTCTTCGGTTTCATTATCACGTAATGTGCTGCGAAGACGTACCGCATTCACGCCCATGTCATCACCCAAAATCTCATCGACGACTTTATGAGTATGTAAAATAATCTTACCTTCCTGAATTTTTGCCATTAATCGATCCATAAGAATTTTTTCAGCTCGAAAACTATCGCGGCGATGAATAAGATGGACTTCACTGGCAATATTGGCTAAATACAAGGCCTCTTCTACCGCCGTATTTCCGCCACCCACTACAGCCACTTTTTGATTACGATAAAAAAAGCCATCACAAGTGGCGCAGGCGGAAACGCCTTTTCCTTTAAATGTCTGTTCAGAGGGTAAACCTAAATATTGCGCCGAGGCTCCCGTAGCAATAATTAAGGCGTCACAACGGTATTCGGTGCTATCCCCATATAATTTAAATGGACGTTGACTAAAATCGACCCGTTGAATATGGTCAAAAATTATTTCCGTTTGAAATCGTTCTGCATGTTGTTTCATCTGTGCCATAAGAAGCGGACCTGTAAGATCGGGCGCCGCGGCTGGCCAATTTTCAATTTCGGTTGTGGTGGTTAATTGCCCACCTTCTTGGGTACCGGTGATAACAACCGGTTTAAGATTAGCGCGCGCTGCATAAATAGCGGCAGTATAGCCAGCTGGGCCTGAACCCAATATAAGTAGCTGTATATGTCTTGATGTCATAGTGACTCCCTTGAATTTTCAATTCCTGTTAAGGATTAGTTTAACATTATTAGCCTTAACAGAATATGTGACAAATGACCTTTTTATAATGAATCTATTTATCAAATTAATAGGTAACGTAATAGATTAATTAAGATTGCAAACCAGACAGCAACCCATTTTAATCAAGGATTAATGATAGGTTAGTGTAAAGGAAGAAAATAGTCTAATCCTGTAATCAACGTACAATTGGCAATAGTATTAGGCGGTAGCGGCACATCATCTAAACGCTATCAAGGATCACTATATAGTTAGCAATAACTATTTAGTTAGATAGGTTATTGGCTAGTGTTTATAGTTCGGGTCTATTTTAGGTTAACCTTGGTACTGATTAGTAGAGCCTATCCAATAGCTTAAATGATGCAATGGATTATCTCGCACGGTGTTAATTGTATAGCCCAAAAAAGGGCTTTACTATCAAATACACCCATATATCCATTTAATAAATGGGATTATTTTTCTATAAATGGCGCCTATTTCAGGTCGATATTGATTTTTGCATTTTCAGTATCAACGGTTACAATACAACCAACCTCCTATAGGGTTACCATTTTTTAAATGGTTATTGACGGTAAATTGCTTAAAGAAGAGTAATTCATCAAATAAATAATCATTAATTGTACTGTCACTAGCTAATACGATGGGGTTCTCTTGCCCTGATTTATTCTTATAGTAGTAAATAAATTGACAAGGGTTATTTTCTTGGCGATTTCCGCTTTTAAATACACTTTTTTCACATCAGACGGGGATAGGGTAAAGAGACGCTGCCCTATTTTATTACCTATTTCTCTATCGTTCCTTATTACTTTCCGCCTACACTATGTTTAAAAATTTCGCTAACTGGAAAATTAGAATTTGACTGATATACAACTTTAAAACGAGCTGGTCTTATATTTGATCGGCACTACACATATAATATGTGTCCACACTTTTGGAATTAAACAGTGTGGACACTCGAGGAATTAAATAAAAGTAAAAATTTCTTGTGATGACCAACGGATTTTTTCTGGTGCTGGATGAATACGATAACCAAAGGTAACGCCAAGGGCAATACCATAATCCTTATCATTAAACCAAGGAAGTAAATCTTCGAATAGTTTAACGGTAGGATAATAATCAAAGCCACCTATCGCGCAGCTATCGATTTTTTGATAAGCGGCCGCTGTCATCATATTGGTACAAGCAATATAACATTGCATTTCCGCCCAGCGATCAACATTAACATCGTTAGCTAAGTTGTTTTGATAGTAATCAATAAAACGTTGACACGCTTTATCGGTGGCTTGTTTATCCGCATTTGCTGGTAGTTTACGCTGCATGGCTTTACGTAAGTATTCACTATCAAGTTTAAATTGATCTCCACGTCGAAATAAAGCAAAAACTAAATGCGAACAAGTGGTAATTTGTGGCTGATCCCAACAGACTTTCCTAATACGTTGTTTAGCAGAAGGGTCCGTAATGACTAAAAAATGCCAAGGCTCAAGACCAAACGAAGAGGGCGATAAACGACCTGCTTCAAGGATGGTTTGTAAATCATGCTCACTGATTTTTTTATTTTCGTCAAATAATTTACAAGCATGGCGAAATGATAATGCTTGCATAAATTGATTCATATATAAGCTACTCCTTTAACTGCGCCATGGGGCGACTTTAAATAACAATATCATTCCGGGAATCCCTAACAGCGCACACAGCCAAAAGAAGTTTGTCCAACCTAAAATAGCGACTATATGACCAGAGCTCCCGTTAATTAAGGTTCGCGGAATTGAGGCAAAACTGGTGAATAAAGCAAATTGTGTTGCGGTGTAGGCAGGATTAGTGGTACGAGCGATAAATGAGACAAATGCCGCTGTTCCCAATCCAACTCCTAGCGCTTCAAAGGCAATAACGATCGCTAGCTTAATAAGTTCTGGATATTCAATATGATCAAAAGGTCCCTCTATTGATAACCAGACAAAGCCAAAAATAGACGTTAACTGAACTACACCAAATAACCACAATGCTTTATTAATACCAATTTTGAACATGAGTATACCGCCAAGTATGCTACCAATCAAGCTAGGCCAAAATGCAGCATTCTTAGCGACTAGGCCAATATTAAGCTTAGAATATCCCATCTGCAAATAAAATGAAGTGGCGAGTGAGGTCGCCATACTATCGCCTAATTTATAGAAAAAAATAAATGCCAAAATAAGTAAACAACTTTTAAGTCCATGACGATGTAAAAGATCGATTAAGGGTTCAAAAAAAATTGCTTCGATGGTTTTCGGATGAGATGGATTATGCGTTGGTTCAGGAATTATTAAGGTAGTAATGATAGCGGGTAACATAAACAAAGCCGTTATAAAATATACTGATGACCAAGGCAAATATTCGGATAACACCAGTGATAGCGCCCCCGGCACCAACCCTGAAAAACGATAAGCATAAATATGAATACTGTTTCCCAAACCTAATTGACTATCGGTCAATAACTCGCGGCGATAGGCGTCAATAACAATATCTTGTGTCGCAGAAAATAGCGCAATAGCAAAACTCATGACGGCAATGAGCGTAATATTTAATTGAGGTGAAAATAGTCCCATTAATGCAATAAATACGAATAAGACAAGTTGGCTTATTATCATCCAACTACGGCGTCGTCCTAAGCGAGACAAAGCAAAATTATCGATTAGCGGAGACCAAAGAAATTTACAAGTATAAGGAAACTGCGTTAGAGTGAAAGCACTAATTGTCTTAATATTTATGCCTTCAGTTTGTAACCAAGCGGGTAAGAGTTGTAATAAAACAAAAAAGGGAAGACCCGAGGCAAAACCAGTTAAAACACAAATCAGCATATTACGACTAAAAATAGCCGATATATAACTTGCTTTAACCCTGTCTACATTTTTACTGGAATGATTATTATTAAATTTATTTATCATAATGACTCTTTTGTTTCTAACGACGACTGTTTATTATTGGCATAATTTTCACAGATTTCAACAATACTACATGATATCCATATGATATGACTTTTGTTATTTTTTACACAAACTAGGAAATATAGAGATAACGCTTTTCATTATCATCGTCTATGATCAAGATTGAACAACAATATTATCAATACGATCTATTTCAATCTTTATTTCATTAGCAAAAAGCACATAATATGGAGTAAAACTAGATATTGTTAGATACAATAAACGATAGAAAAAATAATTTTCTCATAACGTAATAAGGTGTTAGGACAGCAAGTCCTGAAGGAGTAGTAAAACATGAAAATTGCTATGTATAGCAGTAAGGAATATGACCGTCAACATTTTGAAAAAGCCAATAGTCACTTTGGTTATCAAATCGAATATTTTGAGTTTGGTTTGACCTCAAAAACAGTCAGTACTGCCAAAGGACATGATGCAGTCTGTATTTTTGTTAATGATGAAGCCAATAAAGCGGTACTCACCGAATTAGCTGCGTTAGGTATTAAGATTTTAGCTTTACGCAATGCTGGATTTAATAATGTAGATCTAAACGCGGCAAAAGAATTGGGTATTAAAGTGGTACGTGTCCCTGCTTATTCACCCGAAGCTGTCGCAGAACACGCGGTCGCATTGATGATGACATTAAATAGACATACGCATAAAGCTTATCAGCGTACCCGTGATGCGAATTTCTCTTTAGAGGGACTGACTGGATTTAATATGCACCAACGTACGGTTGGCGTAGTGGGCTCTGGCAAAATCGGTGTGGCTTTAATGCGGATATTAAAAGGATTCGGTATGCAGATCTTAACCTATGATCCTTATCCGAATCAGGAGGCGTTAGATTTAGGTGCTACTTATGTCGATTTAGATACTTTATACTGTAAATCGGATGTTATTTCGTTACATTGTCCTTTAACAGCGGATAATCACCATATGCTTAATCAGCAGACTTTTAACAAAATGAAGAAAGGTGTGATGATTATCAATACTAGCCGTGGCGGGTTATTAGACTCTGCAGCAGCCATTGAAGCCTTAAAAAGTGGACAAATTGGTTCGTTGGGAATGGATGTATATGAAAATGAGCGAGAATTATTTTTTGAAGATAAATCCAATCAGATCATCCAAGATGATATTTTCCGCCGTTTATCAGCTTGTCATAATGTTCTGTTTACGGGACACCAAGCTTTCCTAACGGAAGAAGCATTACTTAATATTTCTGAAACGACCCTTACCAATATTCAACAACTATTAAATGGACAACCTTGTCCTAATGTGGTCACGGTCTAGAAGCATTGAAGCGGCATTGCGCTTTATCGATATTCGTCATTGCGTTTAAATGACGAATATCATCATCAATTTAATAACCACACTTCATCCCACACCCACAATATCGCCTACCATTGTTAGCAACGATAATGATTGATATGGATTAAAAAGACACCCATTAAACGTTTAGCAAACGTTATTGTGTTTATCGCAGGGATAAGCTGATGCGAATCGCGGTTTATAATTACTGTTTTAATATATCGATAGCAGAATGCCCAGACAGGGTGTTTAAGCCAAAGCGCTTCTTTTTATATTAAAAGATCTTAGCCGCGTAGAAACGCTAAAAATGATACAGAATACCCACTTATTTAAGTGCTCACTAGATATTAGCATTAACAAACTTTATAGCAAAAAATAGCTTAATTAAAAAAAGACAGTTTAAAATAAGTGAAGTATATAGAAAAATTAGATGGTGGGTCGTGAAGGATTCGAACCTTCGACCAACGGATTAAAAGTCCGCTGCTCTACCGACTGAGCTAACGACCCATCTTAGAGATGGTGGGTGATACCGGGTTCGAACCAGTGACCCCCTCCTTGTAAGGGAGGTGCTCTCCCAACTGAGCTAATCACCCCTGCTACTAAAGTAACAATATTCACGGTAAAGATTGGTGGGTGATACCGGGTTCGAACCAGTGACCCCCTCCTTGTAAGGGAGGTGCTCTCCCAACTGAGCTAATCACCCTTACCGTGTGGCTGTGCATTATAGAGAACTCATTTTTCCAGTCAACCTTTTTTTATCATTTTATTTAAAATTTAGTGCTTTCGAACTAAATTTAAGCATAAATTGTGTGATTTTCCTCTAACAGTGTGAATTTTATTCATTTTTATTAGCAAATAATCAGTGATGTTATAACTTATATTTGTCGACAGGAAATAAAAATGAGATTAAAAAAATTACAGATTGGTATAGATATTCAAGAAAATGCTCTTTTATTTGTCATTCATCAACCTAAATGGGGGGCTAAAAAAATTAGAACCGTTAAAGTTACTTTACCCAATCCTGTCTTATCTGATGGACAATTAATCGATCCTGAATGTTTACAGTATTACTTAAAAAAATTTGATCGACGCTTATCTATGGATTGTGAATATGCTATTCCACTTGAAACCAAACAAACTTTTACCCAACAAATACCCCTCCCCGTCGGAATAACAATAAAAGATTACGCCGCGGTAATTCCTGCCGCTATACAACAATGGTTTCCTTTACCTATTGAACAGCTGGCGTTCGATTTTATCGTTGAGCATAAACACCTTATTATCACCGCTGCGCATAAGACAACCATAGAACAATGGCAAACCTTATTTAGTCAAGTTGGCTTAACATTAATTCGAATTACTATTAAGTCAAATAACAATTCATCTCAATCAGACCTATTTTATTATGCGAAACAATCAATAACGGTTGATAAGGCACCATTTAATCTATTACCTTGGCGTCAAATTCAAAAACGTCATCGTCAGTGTTATTTATTTATCTTAAGTATTGTATCGGTTATTACGCTAGTATTTATCTTTTACTTATTATGGTGTAACTATACGCATAAATTGCAGAATGCCTCCCAACAATTAGTGCAGTTAGAGCAACAAACACAGATAAAATAGCAGCAAATTAATAATATTCAGCAATTACAGCAAAAAATAGCAGACTTAACCACACAACATCGCCAACAGCTGCAATATCAAACTACGCTTTTTGAATTACGTTTACATTTAATTGAGATTGCCAATTTAGTCCCCAATGGCGTTTGGTTAACTCAATTAATCGTTACCTCGACATTATTTACGTTAAAAGGGCAAAGTTTAACTTATTTATTAGCCGTACAATATATTGAACAGCTATGTCAACGACCAGCAATTGCGACTTGTCAGCTCAAATCTTTACAGCAAAAAAATGCTAATGAATTTAGTTTTACCCTTGAGTTAGATTTTAAATCATTAAACGAGGTCACTTATGAGTGAAGCGATTTTTTCTCATTGGACTATACGTCCACTATGGCAATTACACCTAGTCGTGGGGGTAAGTATCGGCGTGATTTTCTCTCTA
>NZ_AWGA01000112.1 GCF_000471645.3 Candidatus Schmidhempelia bombi str. Bimp
CTATTTTAATATGCGTACACTTTGTCCAATTTTCTTAATGGCAAAATTACACAGATAAGGCTGGATTATATCGCACTTTTTTAACTCTTCTTCAAGAATATCTTTGTTTTGCTATTTTTTTGTTCAAAAAGGTTATCTATATCATTTTATTACTTAATACTCGATCGGCACAACATTTACTTTCATATTTTATTAATAAGCGCCTATCTGCTCCATTATCCAGTTAGTTTGTAAAACAGTTTTTAAATATTTATTAGTAAAAGGAGAAAGGATATTTATCTTGCTTAATCGAATGTATTAATGAACCCGTTATAATGTACGGTAATTCCTAGATTAATCGTATATAATCATCTAAATATAAGTTTGCTATTTTATTCTTGCTGTTTTGGGGGATAATTAGCTTATCTTAACCTCATCTTATATTATGTTATATAGTGTAACAGTGCAGTGTCATGGGTTGACTTACTCTATATTTTTTCGCTTAAATTTAACTCGTGCCATTATTGGGATTGTCTTTTTATTTTCTGATAACTTAATCTGCTAAAATACTATTATTTTTATCATCAATTCTTTAATTATTCCCTATACATTATAAGGAAAATTTATGCACTTTATATAAACCATTAATAGTTAAATTCTAAATTATTTAAATGTATATACCCCGTTATTGATCGATCGCTAGCCAAAGTCACATATAACCACTCATTATAATCCCCACCTTGCCTAAATTTTTTATATAACTTGATCACCTCGGTATTATTTGGTAGTTTTTTTATAATGGATGATGAGGAGTCTGGTTTTTGTAATAAGTTGATATACTTTTTAGGGGATTTTGTATAATAGTGATTCTCTAACAATTCATTATGGCTAGTTGAAATAACCTTTTGTTTATCCACTAATACTTTTATTCCCATATTGTAGTAATTGTTTTTTTCAAGCCTATCTTTTAAAGAACTATCTTTGTCAAAAAAGTCAGTCAAATACTCATATGCTAAACGTTGACTTCGTTCTAAATCCTCGCCACCATTTTGTAAATGGCTTTGATATTTAATGATATGAATTAATGCCTTATCTTTAGTTGATTGTGAAATTATTACTTTTTTCCCTTGTATTCCAATATCATATTGCTCTATATTCCAATTCACGTATAAGGACATTAATAAAGCACGAAAAAAAGATTTATCTAGCAACATATCATTTAAAAATCGTTTTCGGTATCCTTTTGATGATTTATTGTAAAATAGGTAGCGCCACTCATTGCCTTCAGATTCATATGGATTAGTTACTACTGTTTCATATAACAAAGCATCCTTTTCATAATTAAAGTTAATAACGATTTCAGGTAAATCACTATATGTTTTGCTTAATACGTATTTTTTAACAGAATTATCATCATTGAAAAGTAATTTATTATAAGCAATGAATTGTTTCACGTATTTATCATGTCGTTTATCTGATTCTTCGCCTAAAAATGAATCTAATAATAAACATGGATAAATAAAATTACCAATATTAGCTATACCATAACGTTTGTTCTTACTATTATGGTTCAAGCAAAAGTCATCTGTCGACTCTTCACTATTTGATCCGAAATAGTCTTCTATTTTTTCTTTAAATTTATCTAAATCAGGTTGTTGGTAATTTTGATGTATTAAAAGTTCTGACATTACATCAATTTTTTCAATTACGCTATTAGTTGATTTATTATCTAAACCTGTATTGGCTAATGTGACTATTGAAAAAAAGATAGAAAAAGCAATTAAGATTTTCCCTATTTTATTAATCATTATTATATAGTCCTATTCCTGAATAAGTGTTAAAACATCATTAACATATTTAGTTATGTTACTTAAATAGTTATATTAATCATCTTCTTTATATTCTAATTGGCTAAGATGAATATAACCTTTAATTAAAGGATCTTGGGCTAATTTCACATATAACCATTCACCTTGCGTACCAATTTTAATGATTTCGGTATTATTGGGTAATTTTTTAATAACTTCTGCTTTTGAATTTGCGCCATTACGCAAGTTAATATAGTTATCAGTAGATTTTGTAATATAATGATTTTCAATTAATCGATTTTGTCCATCAGAAATAACTTTTCCTTCATTCGTTAATACGTTTAATCCCATATTATAATAATTGTTTTCTTTTAACCTTAATTCTAACTGACTATCTATTTGAAAAAAGTTTTGCAAATATTGGTATGCTTTATTTTGACTTTGCGCTAATGTTTCCTCGTTACTAATATGCTGACTTTGTAATTTTATAAGGTGTAGTAAGGATTTATCTTGAGATATTGGATCTACTACAATTTTGCTCTCATTTACAATAGGAATCCCTTTTTTGTAACTATCCCAATTATCAGCTAAAGTGCCTAATAATGTCGCAATAACTGATTCACCTTGTTGTATGTACAAATCATTTAACAGACGTTTTCTATAGCCTTTTTTACTATTATTATAAAAAATAAAGTGCCACATATATCTTAAATCATCATTCCAGACAGGTAGTGATAATTCGTATAACAAAGGATTTTTTTCATAATTAAAATAGATTACAACTTCTTGAAGGGCGCTAGCTCGATTTTTTTTAAAATATTGTTTAACAGAAAGATCAGCATTATCATTAAAAAGCAATTTATTGTAAGCTATAAGAGCAGGAGAAAATTCATTATCTGGCGTATTTAATAATTCCAAGCCTTGTATAGGTGTAAGGGGTACCTCATAACCTTTGAATTGAGAGACTCGAAATGTTTCACTATATGTAAGTAAAAAACGTCCATTTTTGGTAAAGCATTGATAATCATATTTACTATGAAGAGCTTGACAGTCAGATGTCATAGTATCAACATCAATGCCAAAATAATCTAAACTCCTTTGCTTAAATTCTTGTTCCGTAGGTATTTTATATCCTTTACTTTTTAAAAATTGAGAAACTACATCAACTTCTTCCGCAAAATCTCTTTCCGCCCATTTATGCATTAATTGTTCTAGCTCTGTTTCCGTTTGAGCTAAAACATTGAGCATAAAAAACGAGAAAAGAACAAAAATAAGATATTTCTTTTTTTTCAGTATCATTGCGTTTTTTCCCTATTTTTTCTCATGGTATCTTTAGAATCTGGGGCAAATCTATAATGTTTATAAACATTATTAATATCACCATCATAATCTTCTATATAACAATAGATGCTTTTTCCTTGTTTTTTAAAATTAATATACAATTCGCCTAATTTTTTCATGGCTTCATTATAAATTCGAATACAACCAAATGTATTCATAAGGCTACCTGTATCTTTTAATGAGTTGGCGTTAAAACGTGTATGCCCACAATGAATACCAATCCCAGAACGCCCATTTTTAGTTGCCGTTAAAAATTCACCACTTTCTCCAATTAATTCAATAAACCCATAATTACCAAAGGAAAGTTCGCCTTTATGTCTAGTTGGATAATAGGATGTTTTAGCTCTACCGGTAGGTGTATCTCCGTTGCCATTTGCTTTAATTCTATTAGTATTTGTACCGAGGCAAAGTGC
>NZ_AWGA01000113.1 GCF_000471645.3 Candidatus Schmidhempelia bombi str. Bimp
ATGTTTATCTAAGCCTGCTTTAATAAGAATAAGCTCTTTTTGTTGCTATTTCTCTTCTTCGTCTTGACTATGTAGTTTTTTGCCTATCGGAAAAAGTGAAAGTATCTATTTTTTATCGTCATTGTGATTTAATAAATTATTTATACCATTTCAATGACATTTCTAATGTGTAGAATATATTTATTGTCAATACTTCACTCTGACCATTAATAGGCAATGAATTCGGGAAACAAGATTTTATTGTTTTTTATAAAAAGTAACTTTCTTTTCACTTGATTATGGTTCGTCACCTGGCTCTACTACAGCTTTTTCACAATCTTGCCTTTCTTTTATTGTGCATTCTCTTAAATAATAGTCGACACCATCAGGAATAGCCATACAGTATTGATCAATATACTCATATTTTTTTTTGCTCTGATTAAAATAATACATTTTATTCAAAATGATATTGTTTTCATAAAGAATTACATCACCGCAGGTTTTTGTGCTGGTCGCAATTTTTTTTTCAGGATCAAAAACAAAAACATATCCTTCTAAATTAGGGTCAATAAATTTATTTTGCGACTCATCATAAATGAAATACATATGTGGCACATTTGTACCTCGTGTATCACCTTCAACAAGTGAAAAATCATTTTCATTGCCATCAAAGTCAAAATCACCTATTTCTACTGTAAAAACATCATAAAATAAATAGTTTTTTTTAGTTTTAATACGTTGTATTAATTCACCATTTTTTTTACTATAGATATTAACTCCCGTGATTTTAATATCTTCTTTTTTGTTCTTAGATAATAAAAGTTTAAAATAGAAATCTTTTGTTGAATGTATTTGTAGAAATTCGACATTTTTAAATTCAATGTTACTAAGTAATTCTTTAGAATCTTTATGGTTTTCTTTATAACCATTAGACCAGATTACATTGTATTCAAAAATTTTTTTCAATTTAAAATCGCCAAATTTAAGGGAGGTTCCAATCAAAAAGTCGTTTTCAGATTTTATTTTATTTTCACTAAAATCAAAATTTTTAAGGATCAATGTATCTTTATTACCAAATAAATCATAAGTGTAATTTTCATACACATATTCATTATCTACTTTCTTAGGTAATCGCTCAGATATTATAGTGTAATCATTTGTATTAACATAAGATATAGTAAGTGAATTATCAGAAGTACCACTTATATAAAAGTCTATTTTTTTATCACCAATATTTCCACTATAGATTCGATATATTGCTTGTGTAACTTGTGGAAAAAAAGAAATTATTACTAAAAGATATTTTAAAACATTCATTTATGTGTACCTTTATTTTGAAATATAATACTTTTTACCTTTTATTACCGCTTCTGTTTGATCGTCTATATCTATAGAATTTAAATTAACAAAAAAAGCAGGATTTATTTTATATCCTAACTTTGCTATTTCCTTTTTTTCACCTTTAGTTTTATTATTGTGAATATACATAGCAATTTCTAAATGTAAATGTGTATTAACAAGCCCTTTGGCATTACCTGTGTCAGATGTATAGCCAATATGCTCCCCTCCCTTAACTTTGCAACCCACTTTTATTTCAGGTACTTTTTTGTCTCATGTAAATGGCAATATCGGATATAAGAATAATCACTATTTATATCGAAATTCCGATGAAGCGTTAAGTGATATTCTTTGTAAGTTAACGATGGTATTATCTTTTGTCGCCAGCTAAATTGTCTAAACATAAGAGAAACTTATTACAATGAGTACTAAGTTTTATCTTTCTTATTTTTTATAATTAATCGGGAGAGAGAACGGTTATTAATTTTGTTTTACCGTTCTGATAAATAAAAGTGTAAGTTGTTATACCCCCTTGAAAATATTGAGTGATTTCTAATTTATTTTTTCCAGACCATTTATAATTAATCTCTACATTCTTGTCTTCATAAAAAACAGACGAATTTTCGCCCACTTTAATTTTCTTTCTAAAAATATGAGAAGGGTTATAGTTCATTGCATTATAAACATCCAAAATAGTCATATTGTTATAATAACAAATATCAGTGGTATCTATATCAATTTGCTTAGTTTTAAGGCATTTTTCGTTATTATAATAATTATTAATATTTATTTCTTCTTGCTCAGATAAACGTTTAAAAAAAATGAATTGATTTTCATAAGGAACAATGAGTTTATTGCTAGCAAGTAGAATAATATTCATATAACCATTGATGTTACAGGTATCTGATAAACTATCGCTATCGTTTGAATAAATCTTAATAAAGTTATTAGTAGTTAGATGGTATTTTTTTAATTCATGCTCATATTCTTTAAAAAAATTATTTTGTTTTAATTCATTATTGATGTTTTCTTTATTTCCTTTTAGTTGCTTGAAATTACACCCCCAAAGAATAATTTTCTCCTGGTTAAAAATAACCAACTCATCTAATTCTGTCACTAATAGCTCACCCTCTTTCGTTTGTAAAAATTTTTTACTTAAATTATCTTTCATCAACACATAATAATTATTTTTAGATGAGCTAATATCAGAAGCATAAACAACATATGGCAATAAAATTAATAATAAAATCTTTAATATAATATTTTTCATATGATTAATTCCTAATTATTGGGGGTCAGATGCAAAACTATTACGATATCCTTCTTTTAATAATTCAATTGGATCGGTTATGTCCGCACGTCTTTGATAAGGTTTTTTTGATCTATCAGTCAACGGTTTTTTCAAATCTAGTCCAGTTGTTCCAGAGTAATATTCTAGATGCAACATATAAATAATTTTGCCATCAATAATCAATTCTGGCCTATATCGCTTCGTTATTTTAGGACTAATTTTAATTTCAACAATATGACTACTTTTTTCACCTTTTTTGAGTTCTTTAAGTAATAATCCTGTTTTTGCAATTATAGTACCTTGTTTTACTACATCACCAACTTCAACTTTAACACTTTCTTTATCTACCTCACCGTAACGAATAATAAATTGCTGGCCACTCTTAGTTTCATGTTTTATTGTTATCTGATATGTTTGAGAATAAAAATTACTTATTTCTAGGACTATACCGTCACTAATAGCAACAATTTCCGTTTCTGGTTCAGTATATAAATCACGTGCTGCATGTTTTCTTCCACCACTACGCCTCCATCCAAACATTGTTTGATTATTATTTTTAGTCCAATTAAAGTTTTTACCAAATTGTTTATCATAATTGTTTATAGGTTTTACTTTTAATGGGAAAATAATTTCAGGGCTATTCTCATTAAAATAATTAATCATCGCCACAGGATGAATAAACCATGCTTTTCCATCCATTGATAAATTAGAAAGTATCTGCGTGTTAGCATTAACAGGGGGTTGGTTAGAGT
>NZ_AWGA01000035.1 GCF_000471645.3 Candidatus Schmidhempelia bombi str. Bimp
GTGTTGTTGGTGAAGAGCTTTAGGCTGTTTATCTCTTTTTGTTAGTTATTCACATTATTATGATTGAAGTGTGATCTTGATTAACATATCGGTTAGCTTCTGGCTCGCTAAATGGCTTATTGTTGATCATTTATTGGTTTATACTTTTGTCGCTGTATCCCATCATAACCGCATGTCAACAGGTATGATTATAATCTATTTGGATATATCGAAATAGTGTTTTATTTGTTTATTGCTGGGTTTTTATAATCAACACGATAAGAATGATTACAAATTCAAGGAAAGCCTTTAACATGCTATAAAAGACTGATTTATCATATGTCTGCTTTGTTAGATCGTAAAGGTTTGGAAATGGTTTTAATGAGGCAGGATAGTAATCGTTCGGAAGTATTGAATATAAAAATGGCTGAATTCCATTTAAAAAGCAAGATAGGCGAAGATATTTTTGAAAGATTCCCTAAAAATATAAAATCATTGTTATTATCTAGTTTTTGCGTCAAATTTTCATCTCCACCCCTTCCTGATTATTGTATGTTACTTTATCCTGAATTTAGATCATTAGAAGGAATGATTAAAGAGAAATTATCAAATTATAATCTTGTTGCTAGTGAACATGATGATATTGAATCTTTTGGCTGTTTTTTTCTTAAAACTCAAAATGGAAGTTTCATAATTAAGCAAAAATATCAATCAAATATATTAGATAAAGTTATTCAAAATAGGTTATCTGATGCTTATAGCTTTTTTAATAAACATAGAAATAGGTTATTTCATATGGACGAACATGTGGATTCAAGTAGAATGATAAGTGATATGAACGAAATGAATAGAATTAGTGAAACTATATACACACACTTAAAGAACCTGATATAAAATGTTTGATATAAATTATTCATTATTAAATAGCAATAATATTATTGTTATTACAGCACTTAATCATGAGTCACCTTTGGATAATTTAAAGGATATTGTTGCTCGTCTAAAAGAATGTAAAAACGTAAATAATTCTATTTTAGTTATTTTTGATTTATTATGTTGTAATGGCAACGAATGGAATAGATTCATTTCTCTACTATTTGATGGCACAAAGTTCATACACCAATCTTTTAGTGTGCTATCTAACGATGATATTATGCCTAATATTGTTAATACTCAAAAATTGTATTTTACTCAACATCCTGAAATTATTAAATCTTCAGTTATGAATTAGGCACTTTTTTCACATCCAAACTGGTATGTTCTCGCTTTTTGGTAGCAAAAAGTGTGGACATACCACAACGTAAGAAAGAGTAACAAACCTAATTTTACTTCTATTTAATAAAAATAAATATAAACAATAATCGTGTATTGAGGATATAAAAGAATATATGTACAAGATTGATTACAACTCATATCGAGCAATAGCCAGTTTTAATCGTCGAGTAAGATTTTTAATCTTTCACTATACCGCACAAAATTTTGAAGAATCGATAAATTCTTTAACCGGTCCACATGTGAGTGCACATTATTTAATTCCTGATGAAACTGATAAAGGTTATATATCGGCTGGTTTTAATGATATGCGTATTTTTAATTTGGTCGACGAATCTGAGCGTGCTTGGCATGCTGGTATAAGTCACTGGGCGGGACGAAATAACTTAAATGATTCATCAATAGGGATTGAAATCGTTAATTTAGCTAAGGAAGATAAGCAAGGCGTTGTTTTTACGCCATTTAGCCAAAAACAGATCGAGGCAGTAAAGCAGTTGTCACTCAATATTTTACAACGTTATCCTGATATTTCGCCGCCTCATATTTTAGGGCATTCAGATATTGCTGTAGGAAGAAAAAGCGACCCAGGGGCCATGTTCCCATGGCAAACGCTATATCAGGCTGGGATCGGCGCATGGTATGATAATGATATTAAATCCTATTATCTTAAACAATTTAAGCATACAGGCTTGCCTGATAAACAGTTTATCTTAGAAAAATTACAACGTTATGGGTATGATACCTATTTAGCTACCGATGAAATTAGATTTAATCAGCTTATACGTGCATTTCAATTACATTTTCGACCTCAAAACTACTCAGGTGTCGTTGATAGTGAAACGATAGCTATTTTATACGCTTTAGTTGATAAATATTTCCCAGATAAACGTTAACCATAGCAATTATCTATTTATCCTATGCTTAATAGCGTTAGATATGTCAGGTATTAGCGACTAATAAATAGGCTTTTTATAGCCGGTAATACTGAGTAACTTTAATGCTTATTCTAAATAAAGAATTTCGACGTGATTATCAATAATTTGCCAATGAATATTAAAATCAAATAATCGCATACCATAATGCTGTAAGTAGAGACTTTTTCTCTTATAAGCCGGTCTAGGATCTTGGCTAATAACTTCAATAATTAACTTTTTTAATTCAGGATAAGCCACTTGATATTGCTCAAGTTGTATTAAAGCTTGGTTTGAAAAATCAATAGTTAATGAACTAGAGGGAATATCATTAGCATATCCAGCTAAAGCCTCGGGATAACTATCTGAATAAGGAATATATGGTTTAATATCGATAACTGGGGTACCATCTAATATATCTACACTGCCTAATTTTAAGATTATTTGGCCTTTTTGAACCAGAATATCTTTAAGTTCAACCGCTGAAAGTCCAAGTGGATTAGGTCGAAATGTCGAGCGCGTAGCGAATACCCCTATACGTTCATTACCACCTAAACGAGGAGGGCGAACAGTTGGACGCCAACCTTGCTTTTGAGTTTGGTGAAATAGAAAAATTATCCATAAATGGCTAAATTGTTCTAGTCCTCGTACCGCTTCAAGTTGATTATAAGGTGGGAGCAAATGAATTTCACCAACCCCTGCTTTAGCTAAACGGGGTTGGCGAGGTATAGCAAATTTTTCTTTATAAGGTGAATGGATAACACCAATAGGATCGATCGAAAAAGACATAATAAAATCAATTTTGATGGTTATTGTGAATTGTGATTACTTATCTTGCCGCAATGACTTCAATTTCAATTTTAGCATTACGTGGTAAAGCTGCGACTTGAATACAAGAGCGTGCAGGAAAAGGCGCATCATCATCGTTAAAAAATTGCTCATAGATAGTATTTACGGTATTAAAATCATTTAAATCAACAAGAAAAACAGTCGTTTTTATAATCGATTTAGGACTTAACCCTGCCGCAGCTAAAATAGCTTTAATATTGGATAAGACTTGCTTTGTCTGTTCAGTAATATCTTCTGGCATTTCGCCTGTTTTAGGATCTAGGGGAATTTGACCTGAAGTAAAAACTAGATTACCTAAATCCATTCCTTGTACATATGGACCAATTGCAGCTGGCGCTTTATCAGTATTAATCATTGTTGCCATGGGATCTCCTTATTAAATAAAGTTACTTATCAATGAATACATTTTAATCACATGCTATAGCAATAATAAAAAGGTTAGGTTAATAGGAGCGGGTTAAAAATAGGTATCTATTAGCTAACCAACATTGATATTATAATTGGTATAAAATAAGTTAAAATTTAAACATAGTAAAATGAAATTTGTATTAATAATGGATAATCTTATTATAGGTCATTGCACTGAAACCATTGCTTACTTGTTAATTAATAAACTAGGAAAATAATAAAGATGAATACTTGGTTAATTTATGCCTTACTCTCAGCGGTATTTGCCGCATTGGTTGCTATTTTTGGTAAAGTTGGTTTATCTGGATTAGATGCCAATACCGCAACAGCAATTAGAGCCATTGTAATGGCTGTTTTTCTGGTAGGGGTTGTCTTATGGCAAGGCAAAATCGATGTAGTGTCTGAAATTTTAAGTAATAAAAAAGCGATGGTATTTATTGTATTTAGTGGTATTGCTGGGGCATTATCATGGCTTTTTTACTTTATGGCGATTAAATATGGTCCAGTATCAAAAGTTGCGCCTATCGATAAGTTAAGTGTTGTTTTTGCGGTTATACTCTCCGCGTTAGTTTTAGGCGAAAAATTATCTTTGATGGGAATTCTTGGCGTGGTGGCTATTGCGGGCGGTTCGTTGCTGGTGGCGTTAAGTTAAAATAAATAAAAACCCGAATAAATCGGGTTTTTTATAACTATGAATATTAGCTCATTACCAACCTTTTACTGCGCCTTTATATAATTCATTAGTCTTGTTGACGGTGGCATCTGTTTGATAAGCTTTCACAAATGTCGCAACATTCTTATCGTCTTTATTATTAGTACGAGAGACAATGATATTCATATAAGGTGAATCATTATCTTCGGCAAAAATACCATCTTTGCTTGGCGATAAATTAACTTGGCCGGCAAACGTATTATTGATAATAGCCAAATCCACTTGATCGTCGTTGAGTGCCCGCGGTAACATTGGTGCTTCTAATTCAACTATATTAAAGTTATAAGGATTACTAGTTATATCAATAGTGGTTGGTAGTAATCCTTTTGCTGGATCAACGGTAATCATCCCTTGTTTTTGAAGTAATAATAAAGCACGCCCCAAATTAGTTGGATCATTTGGTACGGCAATATTTGCCCCAGCTGGAATAAAGTAAGTTTGAGCTTGTGGAGAAATCACTTTAACACCTTGACCGATTTCACTTTCATCAGTAATAGGTTTTAATTTGTTAGAGTAACTCGCGATTGGATAAACAAAAGTATTGCCGACAATAGTTAAATCATAATGACGATCTTTAATTTGTTGCTCAAGATAAGGGATATGTTGAAAAACATTGATATCTATTAATCCATCATTAAGCGCTTGATTGGGCGTCACATAGTCATTAAAGATAACTAATTCAACATCTAAATTATATAGTTCTTTTGCTTGTTGTTTAACAACCTCAGCAACTTCTTGATCTGGACCATTAATTACACCAACTTTAATACTTGGCGCTACTGGTTTTGCGGTTTCTGCTGCTGCTTCTACTTTCTTGCCATTATCACAAGCACTTAAAAAGAGAGTACTTGCTAGCGTGGCGATTAAGGCTATCTTTTTTAATATCATCTTCCTTTCTCCTAAACAATTAACGATGATTGACACGTTTAACAATTACATTGCCAATAATTTGAATAATAAAAATCAGTATAATTAAAATAATTAGTACGATATTCATTATTACAGGTTGATATGCTTGGTAACCATATTGAATAGCCAATTGACCAAGTCCGCCCGCACCTACAGCTCCAGCCATTGCGATATAACCGGTTAAGGTAATAAGCGTAATTGTCATACTATTAATAATAACTGGCAATGCTTCGGGTAAGAGTACCTTATAAATAATTTGTAACGGCGTGGCACCCATTGAGCGAGCCGCCTCAATTAATCCTTTTGGTACATCTAATAATGCATTTTCAATCATACGCGCAATCAATGGCGCCACACCGATACTTAATGGGACAATAGCGGCTTGCTTACCAAGAAAGGTTTTCGTTCCCGTTAATAAATCCATAGTGATATAAGTAAAAGGAATAATCCATACGATAAGAATAATAAATGGAATCGATCGAAAAACATTGGTGATAAATGATAATAACCCATTAATGAATAGGGAATCTAAAATATGCCCTTTACGAGTACAGTAAAGTAAAATACCTAATGGCAATCCAATTATGGTTCCGCCAATCCCTGAAAGAATAACCATATAAATAGTATCGTCAGTGGCTTGGGCCATTTTAAATACCATTGTCTCATTTAAGCCCCCAAAGGAGGAACAGAAGGATATGAAATTCGACCAAAAATCATATTGAGATAGATAACGAAAAAGGGTCTCAAACGGTTTAAATGAAGGTAAAAAATTAAACATAACCAAGAACCTCCACTTGAGTATTGTGTTTTGTTAAAAAATTAATAGCATTATTGATATCGTTTTGATCGCCAATCATTTCAGTTAGCATAACGCCAAATTTAACACCGCCAGCATAATCCATTTGAGCACTAATAATATTATTTTCAACATTAAATTGTTTTGTCATTTGTGATAATAAAGGCGCATCTACCGTTAAACCACTAAAATCCAGACGTAACAACGGATAAGTGCCTGGTTGTGGTGTTGGATGAAGTTTTTGTAAATAATCTTCAGGGATATGAAGATGTAAGGTTGACTGAATAAATTCTTTAGAAATGGCTGTTTTAGGTCGGGAAAACATATTACCTACAGCCGCTTGTTCAACTAATTGCCCCTGACTAATCACCGCAACTTGATCACAAATTTTTTTTACTACGTCCATTTCGTGCGTAATAAGTAAAATGGTCAAATTTAATTTACGATTAATATCTTTTAATAAATCAAGAATGGATCGCGTAGTAGCGGGATCTAAAGCACTGGTTGCTTCATCACATAATAATACTTTTGGCTGGCTTGCCAATGCTCTGGCTATTGCCACTCGCTGTTTCTGACCACCAGAAAGATTAGATGGATAAACATTAGCTTTATTACTTAGTCCAACTAATTCTAGTAACTCTAGGACACGAGATTGAATAACTTTTTTCGGCGTATGTTCTAATTCTAAAGGAAAAGCGACATTTTCAAACACCGTCCGTGAAGACAATAAATTAAAATGCTGAAATATCATACTAATTTTATGACGAATTTTAGTTAATTTCCTATTTGACAACGCAGTAAGATCAACGCCATCTACGATAACCTTACCTGAAGACGGGCGTTCTAATAAATTCACACAGCGTATTAACGTACTTTTCCCAGCGCCAGATGTGCCGATGACACCAAAAATCTGCCCAACAGGCACCGATAAATTAATATTATTCAATGCTGTAACAGGTTGATTATTCTGATAAAAAATCTTAGAAACATTTTCTAATTTAATCATAACTATACTTATTAAAATAAAGATAATGATTGATTCTAGGATGTCTAGACGTCTAAGTCAACATTATAAATCATAATATTGCATCAATAGTTAAACTAGATTAATCTCTCTCACTATTTTGCTGTTTTTAACTAGACGAGATTTTAAAATGATGAAACCTGCAATATTTCTGGATCGTGATGGAACCATCAACATTGATTATAATTATGTTCATACTATTGATAAGTTTGATTTTATTGATGGTGTGATTGACGCCTGTGCTGAATTAAAAAAAATGGGTTTTTTATTAGTGATTACCACCAACCAATCTGGCATTGCGCGTGGAATTTTTGATCAAAAACAATTTAATCAATTAACAGAATGGATGGATTGGTCGCTTATTGATCGTGGTGTTGAGTTAGATGGTATCTATTATTGTCCACATGCGCCAGAAAATGGTCATTGTGATTGCCGCAAGCCATTACCAGGTATGCTATTAAAGGCAGCCTCCGATTTAAATATCGATTTAGCTAATTCTTATATGGTAGGGGATAGGCTATCTGACTTGTTAGCAGGCAGAGCAGCGGGAGTAAAGCGAACAGTATTAGTTGGTACAGGCGATGAAATAACGGCTGAAGCTAAAAAAGAAGCGGATTGGATTATTAACAGCCTTGCTGACTTACCAGAAAAAATCAAAAAGACAGCGTGATATTTATTGGAGTTGTTCAAAATAAGTGTATAAGTTGTTGAATTTTTATCACTTGCGATTAAATAAACAACACTTGAAACGAATTTTTAAAAAGTAACTTGCTATTAGTCATTCATCGTCTATAATGCACCTCCATTGAACGACAACGAGACGAAAGTTGAGAAGTTGGAAGTTAAAAAGTTGAGAAGTTTGAAAAAAAGTTCTTGACTAATGAAAAAGGAAAGCGTAACATACGCAGCCCTTGAGACAGCAAAGCTGTCAGCTCTTTAAAAAATAGAACAGACAATCTGTGTGGGCACTTGCAGGACGAAAGAATTAAAGTCTAAGGACTTAAAAGAATCAAGTCTTGATAAGTGACACTGAAGATTCATTTGAATATGTCAGAAACAGTTATTGAGCATCAAACTTTAAATTGAAGAGTTTGATCATGGCTCAGATTGAACGCTGGCGGCAGGCTTAACACATGCAAGTCGAACGGTAACATGAGTGCTTGCACTTGATGACGAGTGGCGGACGGGTGAGTAAAGTATGGGGATCTGCCGAATGGAAGGGGACAACAGTTGGAAACGACTGCTAATACCGTATAATGTCGCGAGACCAAAGCATGGGACTTTCGGGCCATGCGCCATTTGATGAACCCATATGGGATTAGCTAGTAGGTGGGGTAAAGGCTCACCTAGGCGACGATCTCTAGCTGGTCTGAGAGGATGGCCAGCCACACTGGAACTGAGACACGGTCCAGACTCCTACGGGAGGCAGCAGTGGGGAATATTGCACAATGGGGGGAACCCTGATGCAGCCATGCCGCGTGTATGAAGAAGGCCTTCGGGTTGTAAAGTACTTTCGGTGATGAGGAAGGTGATGTATCTAATAGGTACATCAATTGACGTTAATTACAGAAGAAGCACCGGCTAACTCCGTGCCAGCAGCCGCGGTAATACGGAGGGTGCGAGCGTTAATCGGAATGACTGGGCGTAAAGGGCATGTAGGCGGATGATTAAGTTAGGTGTGAAAGCCCCGGGCTCAACCTGGGAATTGCATTTAAAACTGGTCGTCTGGAGTATTGTAGAGGAAGGTAGAATTCCACGTGTAGCGGTGAAATGCGTAGAGATGTGGAGGAATACCGGTGGCGAAGGCGGCCTTCTGGACAGATACTGACGCTGAGATGCGAAAGCGTGGGGAGCAAACAGGATTAGATACCCTGGTAGTCCACGCTGTAAACGATGTCGATTTGGAATTTGCGGTCTTGAGCTGTGGGTTCCGGAGCTAACGCGTTAAATCGACCGCCTGGGGAGTACGGCCGCAAGGTTAAAACTCAAATGAATTGACGGGGGCCCGCACAAGCGGTGGAGCATGTGGTTTAATTCGATGCAACGCGAAGAACCTTACCTGGTCTTGACATCCACAGAATCTTGCAGAGATGCGAGAGTGCCTTCGGGAACTGTGAGACAGGTGCTGCATGGCTGTCGTCAGCTCGTGTTGTGAAATGTTGGGTTAAGTCCCGCAACGAGCGCAACCCTTATCCTTTGTTGCCAGCGGTCAGGCCGGGAACTCAAAGGAGACTGCCATTGATAAAGTGGAGGAAGGCAGGGACGACGTCAAGTCATCATGGCCCTTACGACCAGGGCTACACACGTGCTACAATGGCGTATACAAAGAGAAGCGAGCCAGCGATGGTGAGCGGACCTCATAAAGTACGTCTAAGTCCGGATTGGAGTCTGCAACTCGACTCCATGAAGTCGGAATCGCTAGTAATCGTAGATCAGAATGCTACGGTGAATACGTTCCCGGGCCTTGTACACACCGCCCGTCACACCATGGGAGTGGGTTGCACCAGAAGTAGATAGCTTAACCGCGAGGGGGGCGTTTACCACGGTGTGATTCATGACTGGGGTGAAGTCGTAACAAGGTAACCGTAGGGGAACCTGCGGTTGGATCACCTCCTTACGAAGAGCCTGCAAGTGTTCACACAGATTGTTTGTTTTAGCAGAGAGAAATCACTGAATTGGGTCTGTAGCTCAGGTGGTTAGAGCGCACCCCTGATAAGGGTGAGGTCGGTGGTTCAAGTCCACTCAGACCCACCAATTCGAGTTATTAAGAAGTGTGGCGAAAGCGACACGACTGATAAGGTGATGAAATGGGGCTATAGCTCAGCTGGGAGAGCGCCTGCCTTGCACGCAGGAGGCCAGCGGTTCGATCCCGCTTAGCTCCACCAATTTAACTCTCAAACGAAGATATTGATAAGCACATTGATAAAGTGTGCAGATGAATATAGCTCTTTAACAATTAGGAACAAGCTGAAAAGAAACGAGTTCTCGGATATTAAGGCATGTTATATGGCATAGCTAAGATATTTGAGGAAAGCGAAACCGAGACAACTAAGAGTTGTAAGGTTAAGAAATTAAGCGTACACGGTGGATGCCTAGGCAATCAGAGGCGATGAAGGACGTGTTAATCTGCGAAAAGCGACGGTAAGCTGATAAAAAGCGCAATAGCCGTTGATGTCCGAATGGGGAAACCCAGTACAATAATGTACTATCATTAACTGAATAAAATAGGTTAATGAGGCGAACCGGGAGAACTGAAACATCTAAGTACCCCGAGGAAAAGAAATCAACCGAGATTCCCAAAGTAGCGGCGAGCGAAATGGGAGGAGCCCAAAGCGGGTAGCATGATGAGCTAGTGGAACGGTCTGGAAAGTCCGGTGAAACAGGGTGATAGCCCCGTACACGAAAGCCATGATGTGGAAGCTTGAAGAGTAGGGCGGGACACGTGATATCCTGTCTGAAGAAGGGGGGACCATCCTCCAAGGCTAAATACTCCTGATTGACCGATAGTGAACCAGTACCGTGAGGGAAAGGCGAAAAGAACCCCGGCGAGGGGAGTGAAATAGAACCTGAAACCGTGTACGTACAAACAGTGGGAGCATGTACCGTTAGGTATGTGTGACTGCGTACCTTTTGTATAATGGGTCAGCGACTTATATTCTGTAGCGAGGTTAACCGAATAGGGGAGCCGAAGGGAAACCGAGTATTAACTGTGCGTTAAGTTGCAGGGTATAGACCCGAAACCCGGTGATCTAGCCATGGGCAGGTTGAAGGTTGGTTAACACTAACTGGAGGACCGAACCGACTAATGTTGAAAAATTAGCGGATGACCTGTGGCTGGGGGTGAAAGGCCAATCAAACCGGGAGATAGCTGGTTCTCCCCGAAAGCTATTTAGGTAGCGCCTCATGTATTGTCATTGGGGGTAGAGCACTGTTTCGGCTAGGGGGTCATCCCGACTTACCAACCCGATGCAAACTCCGAATACCGATGAACAGAGCATGGGAGACACACGGCGGGTGCTAACGTCCGTCGTGAAGAGGGAAACAACCCAGACCGCCAGCTAAGGTCCCAAAGTCATAGTTAAGTGGGAAACGAAGTGGGAAGGCTTAGACAGCTAGGATGTTGGCTTAGAAGCAGCCATCATTTAAAGAAAGCGTAATAGCTCACTAGTCGAGTCGGCCTGCGCGGAAGATGTAACGGGGCTAAAACTATGCACCGAAGCTGCGGCAATGCACGAAAGTGTATTGGGTAGGGGAGCGTTCTGTAAGCCTGCGAAGGTGAACTGAGAGGTTTGCTGGAGGTATCAGAAGTGCGAATGCTGACATAAGTAACGATAAAGCGGGTGAAAAGCCCGCTCGCCGGAAGACCAAGGGTTCCTGTCCAACGTTAATCGGGGCAGGGTGAGTCGACCCCTAAGGTGAGGCCGAAAGGCGTAGCTGATGGGAAACGGGTTAATATTCCCGTACTATATATGACTGCGATGGGGGGACGGAGAAGGCTAGGTTTACCACCTATTGGATGGTGGGTTAAGCATGTAGGCGTGTGATTAGGCAAATCCGGTCACTGAAACGCTGAGGTGTGATGACGATGCACTAAGGTGCAGAAGTAATTGATGCCCTGCTTCCAGGAAAAGCCTCTAAGCTTCAGGTCATATGTAATCGTACCCGAAACCGACACAGGTGGTCAGGTAGAGAATACTAAGGCGCTTGAGAGAACTCGGGTGAAGGAACTAGGCAAAATGGTGCCGTAACTTCGGGAGAAGGCACGCTGATGGTAATTGAAGTCCCGCGCGGATGGAGGTGAAATCAGTCGAAGATACCAGCTGGCTGCAACTGTTTAATAAAAACACAGCACTCTGCAAACACGAAAGTGGACGTATAGGGTGTGACGCCTGCCCGGTGCTGGAAGGTTAATTGATGGGGTTAGCAGAAATGCGAAGCTCTTGATCGAAGCCCCAGTAAACGGCGGCCGTAACTATAACGGTCCTAAGGTAGCGAAATTCCTTGTCGGGTAAGTTCCGACCTGCACGAATGGCGTAATGATGGCCAGGCTGTCTCCACCCGAGACTCAGTGAAATTGAATTCGCCGTGAAGATGCGGTGTACCCGTGGCAAGACGGAAAGACCCCGTGAACCTTTACTATAGCTTGACAGTGAACATTGAGCCTTAATGTGTAGGATAGGTGGGAGGCATAGAAGTGTGGACGCCAGTCTGCATGGAGCCGACCTTGAAATACCACCCTTTAATGTTTGATGTTCTAACGTAGGTCCCTGAACGGGATTGCGGACACTGTCTGGTGGGTAGTTTGACTGGGGCGGTCTCCTCCCAAAGAGTAACGGAGGAGCACGAAGGTTAGCTAATCCTGGTCGGACATCAGGAGGTTAGTGCAATGGCATAAGCTAGCTTGACTGCGAGAGCGACGGTTCGAGCAGGTACGAAAGTAGGTCATAGTGATCCGGTGGTTCTGAATGGAAGGGCCATCGCTCAACGGATAAAAGGTACTCCGGGGATAACAGGCTGATACCGCCCAAGAGTTCATATCGACGGCGGTGTTTGGCACCTCGATGTCGGCTCATCACATCCTGGGGCTGAAGTAGGTCCCAAGGGTACGGCTGTTCGCCGTTTAAAGTGGTACGCGAGCTGGGTTTAGAACGTCGTGAGACAGTTCGGTCCCTATCTGCCATGGGCGCAGGAGAATTGACGGGGTTTGCTTCTAGTACGAGAGGACCGAAGTGAACGCACCGCTGGTGTTCGGGTTGTGATGCCAATCGCATTGCCCGGTAGCTAAGTGCGGAATAGATAAGCGCTGAAAGCATCTAAGCGCGAAACTAGCCCGGAGATGAGTTCTCCCATGACGAGAGTCAGTAAGGTCCGTTCGAGACTAGGACGTAGATAGGTTGGATGTGTAAGTGCAGTGATGCATTGAGCTAACCAATACTAATGAGCCGAGGTCTTAACCTTACAACTCTGAGTTGTTTTGGAATCGCGAAAACAGTTTGTTCTTGATTGAAGAGAAACAGGATATGTCTGGCGGCATTAGCGCGGTGGTCCCACCTGACCCCATGCCGAACTCAGAAGTGAAACGCCGTAGCGCCGATGGTAGTGTGGGGACACCCCATGTGAGAGTAGGACAC
>NZ_AWGA01000114.1 GCF_000471645.3 Candidatus Schmidhempelia bombi str. Bimp
TGAATACGGCAAAACCCAGCTGAATCTGGGGCATTTAGTTGATAGTGAAAAAACAAAACGCGGTGAAGGCTTCGAGTTAAGAACCGATCAGTGGGGGGCGGTACGCGCTGCAAAAGGAATATACCTGACCACAACGGCCCAAGAGAAGGCAGCGGATCAACAGCTTGAAATGAACGATTCGGTTAAACAGATACAAAAATCGTTAGATATTTCATGTGCCTTAATCGGAAGCAGTAAAGTGGCTGGCGCACAGCCAGCAGAAATTAATGAACAGCAGGATTTATTATCAGCAACACAGCAATTACAAAAATCCACTGTTGTTATTCATGGTGAACAGGGTATCGCACACACAACACCGAAAAGTATACAAAGTGCGGCGAATGAAAATATTATCGTCACCGCGGGTAAACATGCCAGTATCAATATCTTTAAAAAACTCTCTATGGCGGCCGGTGAGATGGTATCCATTTTTGCCCACAAATTGGGCATAAAATTAATTGCCGCGTCCGGTCGTGTGCAGATTCAAGCACAATCTGATGAAATGGAACTGACCTCACAAAAAAATATGTTTATTACTAGCAGTGGCGGTAAAGTCATTCGTATCAAAGATGGCACGATTGAATTAATCGCGCCTACCAGTATTTTACAAAAAACCGCATTACTCTCCTACTCTGGCGCCGAAAGTATTAAACACGTCGTCCCTTCGTTTGCTAAAGGCAGTTTTGCTCGCAAATTTAAATTACATTTCAAGGGGTCACCCTCTCAACTATTAACCAACCACCCCTACCGTATCTACTTTAGCGATGGTAGTACCCAAGAGGGGGTAACGGATGCCAATGGCGAAACGCCACTGATCCCCATGACCGAATTAGAACAACTAAAAATAGAAATACTTGAAAAGGACTAACATATGCGGAATAAATTTCCTAATCCGAATAATACCCTTATAGAAGATGTCATGGGGTTACCCGCAACCTCCAATGACGCCATGCTCACTTGCAGTGCTGAAAAAGCAATGCCACTACCTTGTATTGTGATCTTAATTCATGGCGTAAATGATATTGGCGAAGCCTTCGGAAATTTAGATGAAAAAATCTGTGAGGGATTAAATAAGCGCTTAGGGCGTAATGACATAAAACCCAATCGTTGGCAATGGGTACAAGATACCAAGGATGATTTTTCACCCCGAATACAGATGTTAACTGAGTGGATCGATCCCGAAACAAAAGAAAAACAAAAAGGTAATTCACCGGTTATTCCATTTTATTGGGGGTACCGGCCGGTGGATATCGAGACTTACTATAAGGAGCAACAAGCCTATAAAACCCGATTAGAAAAGGGTAATCCAGAAGAGTTACCTTATGATGCGTATTGGATTGAGCAAGAAACCAAAGAGCTCGCCGAACTCTTTGAATTTGCTAAATTAAATTGTGACCATTTTGGCAACTGGCTGGATGCGGCATTTAGACGTAATGGCGGGCCATTTTCTGACGCAACCACCTGTATTCCCGATATGTATGGGCCTGGTTTGACTTCATTGACTAATTACATGGCCAAATTTGGCTCATCACTCGGCGCGAAAGCCTATGATAACCCGCATCGAATTTATATGGTGTTTGCTGCTTACCGTTTAGCTAATTTAATTAAGAAAATTAGGACAGATAAAAGATTATCACAAGCACCGGTAAATATTGTCGCCCACAGTCAAGGCACCATTATCACAATGTTAGCCAATATGATATTAGCTGAAGACGAATTTTTACCTGCCGACTGTGTGATTTTGGCACATTCCCCCTATGCCTTTGAGCCCAGTTATTTAGAAGAGCAGTCCAAAGAGTCGGGGATGGGGGTGCAGACCGCAGCGGCTCGTCTCGTCAACAAACTTTTATTAATTTTGTTCAAAAAATGAAAGATGGGCAAGCGTTAAGAAAAATAAATTATGATAAGCCAAATATTTTAATTGAAAAGGGAGTGGCATTTAAAGCCACTAACAGCGATCAGCTTACGCCATCACAACAACATTATGATTTTACGGATCCCCGCTATTGTCGTGATAATTTTGGCAAAGTCTATAACTATTTTAGCCCTAATGATCAAGTGGTTTCCCTTAATAGTGTACAGGGGATGGGCTGGCAAGGGATCCCTAATCATGTCTTTAATCGCTGCGGGGACAATTTAAGACAGCGGGTATTTAGTCATCGGGTTACCGTGGGTGACGATCCAAATAAATTTATCTGTTTTAGACCAAGCGGATCGTTTGAATTTGCCTTTCCAGCTTACCTTGATAAGAATGAATTAAAAAATCGATATATAGAGATGATCAACAAATACCATGTAGAATCAGAGCATTTTGAACGTATGATTGTCTCTTTAGATAAGAATCATTTAGCGTTAGTAAATCAACATGAGCGTCTTGTAAATGCAAGTTTTATCAGCGGCTATTACGATATTAAAAAAGATAAAATAGTGCTTACCTATAAATTGGATGAAAAGATTGTATCTGAATTAAAAAATGATGAAAAAAATTATTCGCCTTTTGAGACAGGATCGAAAGAAATTTTTAAACTTGAAACTTACACCAATGCGCGTTTTGTCGTAAAAGAAAAATTAAACATTAATGGCGAACAGGTGCCTGAGCCAATTATCTATACAGTAAGTAAAGATCTCAATAAAACAGAATTAGCAAAAGCTATCTATTATAGTGATTTATTTATTAAAAATAGGCGTTACGCTGAACTTAAACATGACTATACTTCACAGGGCAAAGCCAACGCCTACCCTAAATATCAATTTTATTATGATGGTCCAGATAGACCTATTAAATATTATAAACCTTCGATTACTTTACCCGAGTATCAAAGAGTGCTAACAAAGGATAATAGTTGGGTAGCGGCTCAAATCAAAGCACACCCAGAGTGGCAAAACGTCGATCATATCCGTTTTACTTATGATCCCTATCAATTTGAAGTGTGGTGCCTTCCTAGTGATGAGGAAATCAAGGCAAACATTTATCAAGAGATAAAAAAACAAGCCGAAAGCAAAGAAGAGAATTCGCATCATTCTGGTATTACCTTAAATGAGCAAGTTCCTTCTCATATTATGGCTTATGATCTTGCTTTAGGTGAGGTGAAAGATTGCGGTCAAGAAACCAGACAAACTTGGCAACATTTAATTCATCTTGCGGATTGGCGATCGCCTGAAAATGAAGATAGTGAAATAATAAATTATAGTCATTATGGCATATTACCCGACCAAATTAAAAAAAGTATGAATTTTTTACAAGGAAAAGTACCCGATGGGGTTGTTAATGAATTTAAACATGTTACTAGCCTTATGCAGCAAGCGACCATTGGTGCAGTAACTACAACAGTAAAGTTAATACCTCATCCAATTACTAAAAGTGTAGCGCAAGTTGCAATAACTGTTGGAGATAAAGTTTTACAATTTTATATTGACCCTAAACAACAATGGCCTCTGCCAGAGCCTGATACTAAAAGGAATACCTAAATGATTATTTTAGCTATTATATGTACTTTGATCGGCGCTGTCTTATCGATAAGGACGGTGATAAATGAACGTCCGCGCCCATGGCGTAGCGGTAGTTACTTACTGTTTATTTTTGGTCTATTAGCACTCTCACCTATTACTAATTTACGACCGCAGAAACTTACGGTACCATCACAAATTATATACCGTTTTGATGAACATCGTTATCTATTATTAACGGGGTATCGATGTCAAGGTCGCGCCTATTTTATTGATGATAAAGAGCAGATCTATTATCAGTTAGCACGCCACTCTTGGCGCGTTTATACTGAACCCTATCGACATCCAGCGAAAAACTATTTTTCAATTCCTTATTCTGACCTATCAGGTATTGAAACCTCTATTGATGGAGGCCGCTCTTTTAAAACCATACATCTAAGAAGCGGCCATAGCTTAGGTCATCATGATTCACCCCAATATGACGTGGTTAATGATCAAGCCTTTATTTTGGCAAAAAATGGGGAGCTTTATATATCAGAAGCGCCATTTGGTACCAGAACACCAGATATGTTATCTAAAAAAGAGCAGCATAGAGAAGGGGCGATTTTAGGTCGAAGTCAAATTATTCCCGATTCCATCCCACCTATACCTAGTGACTATAATGGCTGGGATAAGATGCGGTGTGATTATAATGCCAAAAGCAGTAAATTACCGGATAACCATACCGTGTTAGAGGTTTATCAGCAATTTTTAGGTACTGCTAAATAAGGAAATAACGAGATGAAACAGAAATTGAAGACGTTGTGTATTATGTTCTTGGCAGTGCCATTTGGTTTAATTATGGTTTTATCGATTTTTGCCCC
>NZ_AWGA01000036.1 GCF_000471645.3 Candidatus Schmidhempelia bombi str. Bimp
TTTGGTACCAAAAAGTGTGGACATACCAATCTTTTAGACTGAAATCTCCCATATTTGCGATTCTAGCATTTTTACAAGATTGAGAGTTCCTATCTACTTCACCATCACGACATTTTTTCAGAAAGGCTTTACGTTCATCTCTATTATCTTCCCAATACTTAACGGTTTTAACATCATCACCGCAACCATATAAAAAAGCAGTTAAAGGTATTAAAAATAATAATTTTTCATAGTTTATTCCTTAAATAAATTTATCAGTTAAAGCTATATTAATTGTATTTTCAATAGTTAAACCCAATTATTTATACAGATCAATTGACGTCTATTGCTCGGTGTGGGCGATCAAAAATAAAATAAGTATAGTGAGTTATTGATTTTGTGTTTTATTTAGTGAATTATCTATAGTAATTAAGTGAGAATTTATTTTAATATATTTTGATGATAAAAAGAGGAAGGAGGAAAATCAGCAAACACTCCCTCTTTTTCTGAAAATAGTCATAACAAAATCCATTAACAGAATGCGCTGATGTGTGAGCACCATATTAGAATTTATAGTTAAAAACATAACAAATATTTCTAAGTGCTATTCTGGACTGATTTTTAGCGCAACTTAGTATACCTCTCTAGAGTATTTCACGTAAAGTTCTTTTAAAAAGTCAAAATTACTCCAGATAGTAAACCATTGTTGGATTTTTTTATGTTTTTTAAAATTACACATGTTGGCCAATACTGATGCATCAGTAATTCCATATTTATTTTTCAATAGTTCTTCTTTTATATTTATATCTACATAGGGGCAAGATAATATATCCATCAAAAGCAATATTGATTCAGAGTCTCTCCTATTTTTGTTTTTAATTATTTTATTTTTAATTGAATTAACAACAATACTGCGTAGTTGTTTATATTTTTTCTTATCTTTTATATAAAACAAAATAGTAATTAAAGCAAAGTAGCTTAGATGCAAATTTTCATTTTGACTAAGATCGATATTAAAGTAGGAAGCGAGTCTTAATTCTGAAAATGAATATTCTTTCCCTAATTCTGCAACACTTAATAATAAATAAATTGTTTCTATATGCGTATGTTTTTTTATCCGGTTTGCGTCTAGAACTATACAAATATTTTCATATAAAAAATGCTCAATTATATTTTGGTTTTCTTTATTCAGATTTGATTTTTTTACAAAAAATAGTACCTTACCTATAATTCTAGATAATCTTATTGTTGGGCTAACTTGAGGGTTGATTGTATACACAAAGAAAGTAAAATTTAAAATATTTCTTATAGATAAAATCAAATTTTCTTGCTTTTTATGTTGTAAACTTACTTTATTATATTTTTTTAAAATTAATTCTATTTTTCGTTCAATTATGGAAAGTGTATAGTTTAATATGTTTTTATACTCTACATTACTTTCTTTGAGGATTATTTTAAAATCACGAATAAGGGTATCATTATTAATATATATATTTCCTTTTGTAGTTTTTTCTTCAAGCAAATTTAAATTATCATTTTCAACTGTTTCTAACTTAAACTCTAATCTTTCATTTAAAATTGAAGATATTTTTGTTTTTGCTATGGACATTTCAGTAATGATAGGTTTTTGATAATCAATCAATTTGGATGTGTTGAGATTTAATTTATATTTGCGAATATTATCTTGAATCGTTTGTATTAAAATTTCCTTATGACTATTATTGTTATAAAATACAAAGTAATCATCAATATAACGGAAAATATTATAATTAACACCTTCGATCAGTCCATTATCCATCAAATTTTGTTTTATATTTAAATCGATGGATTGTAGTATTATTTCAGCAAATATTCTTGAGATTTCTGGACCAATAATTATTCCATTAGTTTCATTATAGTTACTTTCTTGCATTAATTTATCAAATGCACCAGCAAAAGTTTTAGTACTCAAAGATATTGCTTGTTTAGTTTGTTTAAATCCATTAATAGCCCAAGAAATTGAGTGTGTATAAATGCTGTCAAAACATTTAGATATGTCTAATTTCATTAAATTATTATATTTTTTCTCTTGTTCATGAAATAATGAAGAATCATAGAATGCGTGAATGTTACTTACATCTCTATAAACAAAAAAAGATCTCAAGTTCTCAGGCTCTTCTTCATCTAATTCTAAATTGGAATATGTATCATCAACTAGTTGGTTATAATGAGTTCTATCTTTATGAAAAATATATTGTGCAACTTTAACTGGTTTGCGGATAGAAAAAGAACTTAGTGAACAATAATAAATGATTAATTCTTTATATCTTTCATAAAAATCAATAATAATTAATTGTGTTAGGGGATGAGGAATTGATAATTCACGGAATATATTGCTATGATGAGTTATTTTGAAATTATAAGGTATTGTATCACTATTAAATTTTTTATCCTCCTTTGCATAAATACGAATGTTTCCAATTTTTTCTAAAGTGGAGTCAATTTTTAAGTTAAATAAAATTTTTATTAAATAATCTAAGGCATCAGAACCATGAATATTTATCCAACTTATTTTCTTAATGCCATTAGTATTTTCAAATTTTATTCTGTTTTTTAAGATAAAATCATAGAAGTTTTTATTATTAAATATTATTGGAACTTCGAATGGAAGAGTATCTGACAATATACATCTTTCTTTTTTATATTTTAATTTTATAAATTTATTCATACACTATACTTCCATAACTGTTGGATTTCTTTTATAAATTTTTGAGGAAAATTAACATAGATTTTTTCTTCAAATCCTATTTTAAAAGAAAATGATGTTAGCTGAGTTTGAAGAGATGGATTATTAATTGAATTTACTTTATTTTGTAAGTAGATATCTAAATCACTTAGTTGAGAATAATCTGTAATAAACTGATTAGAAAAATAAATACCAGTCATTACATTTTTTTTGTTATGAACTAAACGAGTATTTGATGTTAAATAACGTAATCTACTTTTTAACATGATATTTGCTTTATTAGGACATTTTTTAAATTGTCTAGAATAAGATCGAAAACATAGTTCTATTTTTTGTATATAATTATCGTATCTCTTTTGTGTTAAGTTTATTTTTTCTAAATTTCCATTTTTTATGTGAAATGTATAACCAAGATAGTCGAATGTTTTATTCATATTATCTTTAATAACAACTTTTTTATGATTATTTAGTTTCAGTTGCTTTTTTTTAAGCTGGTCATTTATTATTCCAAGATATTCTTTTTCAATGTTTTTTATTGACATATCACTTGCTGGATTGAAAACAATAATAATATCATCTACATAACGGGAGTAATATGAACATTCAGGGTGAGTTTTAAAGAAATCATCAAAACTTTTCATGTAATGTTCAGCTAAATAAGCACTTAATCCAATACCCCTTGGAATACCTATTTTATTAGCATATTTTTTTTCTAAACATTCAAATATATAACATATAGTTTTTTTTGTTTGCAGGGATAATTTAGGATCATCTTTGATAGTTTGGATAACATCAACTCTGGAAATACTTTCATAAAAAGATGAAATATCTATTTTGAATGTCATTTTAGGAAAACCATTCGATAAAATAATTTTTAGTTGTGATAACAAAAAATTTCGATTGGCTTGTTTAATAGCATATAAATTTTTTAAATTAAATTGCAATTGTTTAAGTAGAAAAAATATTTCAGGAGTATCGGTATTAGCTGTATAAATATCTTTTCCTTTCAATTTATTATGACTTAGAGATATCTCATAATTATTTGATAATATATTTAGGCTAATTAATTCTAATCTTTTTACTAATAGTTCCTCCTTTTCTTTTTCAAATTCCTTTTTGATTTTTCTATAATACTTTAATGCGATCAATTTACCAAAATCATGTTTGTTCATTCTCAGATAATTTTTAATTTTCTTTTTTATATAACTTATTTTTTCTGTAAGAATAACGACATCAGGGAAATAAATTTTTTCGAGGTTATTACCTTTTCTATATTCTAGATCATATAATTTTCTAATGTTTTTTTCAGAAAATGATTGTTTTATCATATGTAAATCCTTAACTAATCTTAAAAGAGAAGTTTAAGTTTTTATTGAAAAGTTTTGTTGTTCTAACTAAAGCCTAAGATTATTCCAAGCGATAAAAGGCAAGCTTATCAAACAGGTTAGATTTAAGCAACTTTCATACATGATGTAATTTTGGATATTTTAATATCCTAAATTCAATTTCCATAAACTTTATACAAATATAATATATTTTCTCATGTGTATTAACCGTGAACTTTTTAATATTAATTCACCGTCACTACACAATCGAAAAATTAGCACTATAACTTGTTTTAAGCTGCGCTCCGCACTCAAGTTGTAATAATTTTTTTTATTTTATTTTTTAAGACCTAAGCTACTTATAAAATAAATTTTAACTAAGATTCGTGAGATTACTTTTTCAAAAAAAGTATTTTTTTACATAAAATTAATAAGGGAATGAATAAAGGGATTTATTTATTCTGAATTATGACAAATTCAATGATAATAAGGGGGTGCTTACACTAATTCAACTCCAGTCAGCCTACCACCTAAATAAAAATAACCAATATAATCAACAAGATACAAAATAAAGCTACTGTTTGTTTATACATAAAACCGACTTAGAATAGACTATGTCAGGAAATGAAAATGTACGTGAAGTGCACGTGAACCTTTCAATGGTTCTTTCTACTCACCCCCAACAGTTCACATCAAAAAATTCAACATAAAATAATTCTAAAAAATTTATTTTCACTCATCTAATAAGATTAATAATATTTTGCCTTGTCACATCTGTTGCGGATTGATTATCTAAAACTTGTATAGGATCAGCGTGTAATGTTTTTCTAATTTCATTTTTGACCTTTAAGCTTTAATTACTCTTTTTATTACTTTACTATCTTTAGTATGGTGTTCTTGGATATATTTCGTTAAATATAAATCAATCATTTTCTTAATGGTAAATTTGGATTTATTTTCTTGTGCTTTTTTAAGCTGTAGCTCATTAATTTTTTGTTGTTCTCATGGTTTTCTAGGACAATATCCACTTTTTCGAATTTTTCAACGCTTGTCATTGTGCACAATCTTCAGCTAATTGCATTTGTGGAAAATAACCAATAGTCATTTCAACTAATTTACCATCCGTTCTTCGGTATCTGTATATAAATCGTTTTTTACCCGTTTTTGGACACGCAACTCTTAAACCACGATTTTCATTGCGATCGGGTGGTACTTTACTATTCGGCTTTAGTTTTACTATAGCTTGATGAGATAACACTTTTGATCACCATTTGCCATAAAATAGCCCTCTGCGATGAACTAATAATCAGTTATAATAAACGGATGATAACTATTATTTTATAACTAAATTATAATATACCATTCATACTAGTTATACTTTTAGTTACATTAATGATTAAGAATTAATTAGATTTTATGAGTTAAAATGATACTTAATGAGACTGATTAAATTTATTAATATATTGAAATATTAACAAAAAACGCAAATAACACTATGAATGATAACGTAAATTTAGATAACCATACTCCAATGATGCAGCAATACCTAAAACTTAAAGCCCAGCACCAGGATATTTTGTTGTTTTATCGTATGGGGGATTTTTATGAATTATTTTACGATGATGCCAAAAAAGCGTCGCAATTGTTAGATATTTCACTAACTAAACGTGGGGCTTCCGCTGGGGAACCGATACCTATGGCTGGTATTCCCTATCACGCTGTCGATAACTATTTGGCAAAATTAATTTCTCTTGGTGAGTCGGTGGCTATTTGCGAACAAGTTGGCGATCCGGCAACCAGTAAGGGTCCTGTTGAACGTAAAGTAGTCCGTATTGTGACGCCAGGTACCGTTAGCGATGAGTCGTTGTTGGAAGAAAAACGTGATAACCTTTTAGCCGCATTATATCAAGATAAAACTGGCTTTGGTTATGCAACATTAGATATTAGCTCTGGGCGCTTTGATATCTTTGAATGCACTGATCGTGAGACACTACAAGCTGAGTTACAACGTACTGATCCTGTTGAGTTACTTCATATTGAAAACTTTATTGATATGGATTTAATTGCTCAGCGTCATGGTTTGCGTCGTCGTCCAAGTTGGGAATTTGAACTCGATACGGCCCGTCAGCAACTGAATTTGCAATTTGGCACCCGTGATTTAACGGGATTTGGCGTTGAAAATGATACCAAAGCCTTAAGAGCAGCGGGTTGTTTATTGCAATATGTGAAAGATACCCAACGTACCGCTTTGCCACATATTGTGCGGTTAAGTAAATCATCTTTGGATGAATGTGTGGTGTTGGATGCGGCAACCCGACGTAATTTAGAGATTACTGAGAATTTAAGCGGTGGTTCCGATAATACGTTAGCCGCAATTTTAGATAAAACAAAGACGGCGATGGGTAGCCGTATGTTAAAACGTTGGTTACATTCCCCTATTAGAGATCAACACATCTTAACCAATCGCCAAGCGTCAATTAATGAACTGCAACTCTTAGTCAGTGTATTACAACCCTTATTACGTAAAATTGGTGATATTGAGCGTGTTTTAGCTAGACTCGCGCTCAGAACAGCAAAGCCACGTGATTTTGCACGTATTCGTGATGCTTATCAGATCTTACCAAAACTACATGAACTATTAGCGCATGTGGAAAGTCCACATTTATTACAATTAAAGAATACCATCAATCAATTTGATCAAATTGCTGAATTACTTACTCAAGCTATTATTGAATCACCACCAGTTTTAATTCGAGATGGTGGTGTTATTGCTACTGGTTATCATGAAGAACTCGATGAGCTACGCTTACTGGCGGATGGCGCTAGCCACTATCTTGAACAGTTAGAAATCCGTGAACGTACGACCCATAATATTGATACATTGAAAATTGGCTTTAATGCCGTACATGGCTATTATATTCAAGTGAGTCGAGGGCAAAGTCATTTAGTCCCTATCCACTATACTCGACGCCAAACCTTAAAAAATGCTGAGCGTTATATTATTCCTGAATTAAAAGAGTATGAAGATAAAGTATTAACCTCTAAGGGTAAAGCCTTAGCATTAGAAAAAACCTTATATGATGAATTATTTGATCTGTTATTGCCATCATTAGGACCAATGCAAGCCAGCGCTACGGCACTTGCGGAACTGGATGTGTTAACGAATTTAGCAGAACGTGCTTATACACTTAATTATACCTGTCCACATCTCACCGATAAACCGGGTATTCATATTGTTGAAGGACGCCACCCTGTTGTTGAGCAAGTCATATCTGAACCATTTATAGCCAATCCCGTTAAATTGTTTCCAGAACGACGTATGCTAATTATTACAGGTCCTAATATGGGAGGGAAAAGTACCTATATGCGTCAAACAGCGTTAATTGTATTATTGGCGTATATTGGCAGTTTTGTTCCTGCGGCACAAGCGGAGATTGGCCCTATTGATCGTATCTTTACCCGTATTGGTGCTTCGGATGATTTAGCCTCTGGTCGTTCAACGTTTATGGTAGAAATGACAGAGACCGCGAATATTTTACATAATGCTACCGATAAAAGTTTAGTACTAATGGATGAAATTGGACGGGGTACCTCCACTTATGATGGCTTATCCCTTGCTTGGGCCTGTGCTGAAAGTTTGAGTAAAAATATTAAGGCCATGACCTTATTTGCAACGCATTATTTTGAGTTGACTCAACTTCCAGATCAATTAATAGGCGTACATAATGTACACTTAGATGCAGTGGAACATGATAATACCATTGCATTTATGCATACGGTACAAGAAGGCGCTGCTAGTAAAAGTTATGGCATTGCAGTAGCTGGATTAGCAGGGGTTCCCCAGCCAGTACTTAAGCGTGCAAAACAGAAATTGCGTGAGCTTGAACATTTATCTAAGCAAGCTAGTGCAAGTCAAGTTGATAAATCGCAATTAACGCTATTGGATGATGTTGAACCTTCCGAGGTTGAGAAAGTATTGGCCAACATTGATCCAGATAGCTTAACACCGAAAGCGGCACTAGAGCAGCTCTATTATCTGAAGTCATTACTTTCTTCATCATAATATGTTGTTTAAATAAAAAGCGTGAAATAAACCCTCACGCTTTTTATTTTAATCCTAAAGTATCAAACCAATTGAGAACAATATTTTCCCCTTATCATTAATGATGATTATTCATTGGCTAACGGTTTATCAAGCACTGAGGTTTGGCGTGTACCTTGGATCGCTTTAATTTCTGCTTCATAAGCAGTCACATCAGCTTTATTAGCTAATAATGAATAGGTTAAGCTAAATTCAACACTCTGTTTTGGCGCCAATTGCGGTACGCGTCCTTGCTGGCGCTCGATAGTGACAGGATAAGCAAAGCTGGTACCGGGCTCAAGACCAGTTACATAACCTTGTTTTAAGGTATCGGTGTTTTTCCAAAGGGATAATACTGGCAGCTGATTGATATTGTAAGCAATGCCTGCGCCTTTATCCCCATCTTTATTCGTTAACATTACTTGGGTTTTGCCTTGTTTATCGGCATAAGGAATAACATTAAACACCATTTCATCAAAATTAGGGGTTGGCGCTAAATACGTTTGCCATGTTGCTAAGCCAGAAATCGCATAGTGGTTAAATGGAGAGATTTGTTTTACTGGCGCAATAAATCTGGCCCCTTGTTCTAAAATTGGCGTACCAAAGTTACTGTGGTAAATAATTTGATAATCACGTGGATAATCACTCTGATTAGTTACCGTATCTTTTACAATAAATGAACGACTACCTGGGGTATAACTTAACGTAGCCCATGTTTCTAACTGACTTTTCTTAAAGGTATTCTCTTTGATTAATCCTTTAACGGTTATGGTATAAGGTGCATAATCATTAATATCAACAATTAATTTAGATACAGGGGTATTTGCCGCACGTCCATGCAGGGTATAAACCATATTATCTGCCTTAGTTGCATGACCTGACCACGCAAATCCACAACGCACCATCATTTCATTAAAGCCATCAAGCCAGCCTAGTCCACCACGACTTTCTAAATTAATAAAGCTAGGATGGACCACTTCATTTACTGGTGAATCCCAACCTAAACGAATACCCTCCCCTTCAACGGATAAAATCCCCATACCACGCGTAGGACTTAGTTTAATAATGAAATCACCACTTGTAATGGTAATGACTTCACTTCCCGCCTGTTTACCTCCTTTTAGTACATTATTTTGCACAGAGAACGTGGTACTATTAGCAATATTTAAGGTTTGATTAGAAACGTGCCAATCACCCACAGCAATCCCTTTTTCGCTATCAGTTAATACAAATTGCTTTGCCATGCCAGAAAATGAAACTAAACTCATGATAATACCCGATACCACTACTTTTTTTTTCATGCTGTTACTTCCTTTATTTATGAAATAAATTATGTTTGGATCCAATAAAAAAGTGAACAATAAAAAACACGACTAAATAAACGATATATTGCAGTAATTTGAATGTGTTAACAATAAACTAGGATTGGTGATGAGAGCTAATTCACACTTATTTTATTTTTGAATAATAAGCAAAGATCAACTCAGTAGTGGAATTAAATTATACGCAGCGCGGTAATATTAAAAAAGTGTTCTTCTATATTGAGTATATCACTATCTATTGAGCACCTTGTTCTTTAACTGGTGTCGTTTTTAATTTACGCCAACGAATTACTAACAGTTTAACTAATCATAGTTATAATGGAAAAAAGGATTTGCTTAAAAGGAATAATAAGTCGCCATCACCTATACAAAATGTTAGGTATTTAATGATGCAGATATTAGGTAGTTAATAGACTGGGAAAAATCCATATTTTAAAGCGATAAAAATAGGCGAAACTTATACTTATCCGCCTACTTTTATCGCTGTTATATAATGCTAACGCTTAGCCTTTACTTTTCCCTTGATTTGCTACCGCAGCCGCTTTTGCAGCAATGGCTTCAGCATCACCAAGGTAATAGTGTTTAATAACCTGCATATTATCATCAAATTCATAGACCAATGGTACCCCCGTTGGAATATTTAAGTCGATAATATCGTCATCACTAATATTATCCAAATATTTCACTAAAGCACGTAACGAATTACCATGCGCAGCAATAATCACTCGTTCACCACTAACGACACGTGGTTTAATCGTTGATTGCCAGTAAGGAATAACACGATCAATGGTTAACGCTAAACTTTCGGTTAATGGTAATTGGTTATCAGATAAACCCTTATAACGTAAATCATGCCCTGGGTAACGTTTATCCTCTTTGGTAAGTGCTGGTGGCGTAATAGCAAAACCACGGCGCCATAATTTAACCTGATCATCACCATATTTATCTGCGGTTTCAGCTTTATTTAAACCTTGTAGCGCGCCATAATGACGCTCATTAAGTTTCCATGATTTTTCTACTGGTAACCATGGTTGATCTAATTCATCTAAGACGTGCCATAGCGTATGAATTGCCCGTTTTAACACTGATGTATAAGCAAAATCGAACTCAAATCCTGCTTGTTTTAGTAAACGCCCCGCTTCCGCTGCTTCACCACGCCCTTTATCGGATAGATCAACATCTGTCCAACCGGTAAAACGGTTTTCTTGATTCCAGATACTTTCACCATGTCTAACCAAGACTAATTTTTTTACAGCCATTGAATGCTCCTTTATAAAAGTATAAAACTAAATGGGTTGATCAGGACATTCTCACATTGTTACCCTATATTTATTATTGTTTTGGTAAATATTTTATTGGATCAACAGATTTCGCTTTGTAACGAATTTCAAAGTGTAAGCGCACCGATGAGGTACCCGTCTTACCCATCGTCGCAATTTGTTGCCCTACTTTCACATCTTGTTGCTCTTTAACTAAAATATTTTGGTTATTGGCATAAGCGGTTAAGTAATCATCATTATGCTTAATAATGATTAAGTTACCATAACCAGGTAGCGCATTACCCGCATAAACCACTCGTCCACTTGCCGCTGCCATCACTTTATCGCCTAAGGAACCACTGATATCAATCCCTTTAGTCGCGTTAGAGAATTTTTCAATAACCCGTCCGCGAGCCGGCCAGCGCCAAGCAATATTGGTGGTTGCTTTCCCTTGAGTGGTTGTCGCTGTTGATGAGGTGGTGGTCGATGTTGTATTTGACATCTTTTTGCCACCCGAAGTCGTGGTAGTGGTGGTTGTTACGGTCGTGGTTGTGCTGTTCTTGGTGTTTGAGCTAGCCGGCGGTGCAGTAATAATAGGTTGTTTAATCACTGGTTTGGATGCCGATTGTGTTTTTGCAGTAGTAGTAGGATCTGTTTTGGGTACTGGTTTAACCACTGTAGTTTTAGTTGAATTAATCGAAGTAGTAGGTAATGTTTCTTTTTTCGGCGGTGTTACGGTTGATGTCGTAGTTTGTTGGGTTACCACAACGGTAGTGTTGCCAGACACATCTAATATTTGACCAATTCTTAAGTCATACGGCTCTTTAATATTATTACGAGCTGCTAAAGCGCGATAATCATTACCAGTAATCCACGCAATATAAAATAAAGTATCGCCTTTTTTTACTGTATAGGAATCACCTTGATATCCACCTTTAGGAATTTCATCATAATTACGTTGATAAACCACTTGATTTTCAGAGGTGGTTACCACCGTATTCTCACCTTGCTCATTTTGGGTAGTTGAGGTTTTTGTCAATATGTTGTTTTCAGAGACATCATCATGTGTGTTGTCATCTAAGTGACGAATTTGAATATTAAAAGGACGATTCTGATAATCATAAGATTCTTGGTATTGTGATTCAGTGTTCACAACAACCGGTTTACTCTTTATTGTTTGCGCTTTATCAGAAATATCTTGCACTTTTGCAGGATGTGTCTGCGTGCATGCCATTAAAGATAAACTTAATGAACTTAACGCTAAAGCATTGGTCCACTTTTTTCGCGCTATTTTATCAAATAAAACTGACATAGGTCTCCCCACCATAAATCATTAGATAATCAGAAATAAATAAAACTGTCTATTCTATACAATATTAAATGTGTTGACTAATTTTATTATGCGATATACTGTTAATTTTATTATACTATCAACTATTTTAAAAAATAGGTTTATCCCTATTTTTTATTTATATCTATACGATAGATGATCTATTACTATCGTTAATAGACGTAAGTAATCGAATTATAATAGACGTTGTGGGTAAAAAGCGATAATTTATTCATCTATCCTACCCATTCGGCCCAATACTTTTAACTCAACAGCAAAGATAGCTATATTTATTATGTCAACATCCATTCAAGAGATTATACCTTCAACATTATATATTGTTGCAACACCTATAGGTAATTTAGCCGATATTAGCCAACGCGCAATTGACGTATTAAAACAGGTCGATTTAATTGCTGCCGAAGATACGCGTCATACAGGACTGCTGCTACAACAGTTATTAATTAATGGTAAATTATTTTCCTTACATGATCATAATGAGCAGCAAAAAGCACATCAGTTGATTGCAAAGCTTAAAGCAGGTTTATCTATTGCACTGGTTTCTGATGCGGGTACGCCACTGATCAATGATCCAGGCTATCATTTAGTAAGACAATGTCATCAACAAGGAATTAAAGTTGTCCCAATTCCAGGAGCTTGCGCTGCTATTACCGCACTATGCGCGGCAGGTATTGCTTCAGATCGTTTTATTTATGAAGGATTTTTGCCGGCTAAAACTAAAGCTCGTCAAGATAAATTAACTTCACTAGCTCAAGAACCTCGAACGCTAATTTTTTATGAGTCCACGCATAGATTGATTGATACGTTACAAGATATTGCCCATTGCTTTGGTGCCGATCGCTATATAGTTTTAGCCAAAGAATTAACTAAAACATGGGAAACCATTATTGGTTTGCCTGTGAAAGCGTTACTGGCTTGGCTAGCTGATGATGAATATCGCCATAAAGGTGAATTCGTATTAATTATTGAAGGGTATCAAAAACAGGAACATGAACAGTTAGATCCCAAGGTATTATCTACATTGACCCTATTGATGCAAGAGTTACCTATTAAAAAAGCGGCTGCATTAACCGCTGAAATTTATAATTTGAAGAAAAATCAATTATATAAATTAGCGTTGGAACGACAGGAAAGGGACAATAAGTAACAGACCAACAATATAGAAATCGTCCTAATATAGGTATTGATTAAAAATAATCAAATCACATCCTTAGAAGAGAATAGGATGCCTAATGCCAAATAACGCGTAAAGGGAAACGATAAAATAAATTGCCTAAGGGGTAGATTAGGAGTTAAAGTTCTCAAAGAAAATAAGCTACCCCATTATCTGTAGTATATCTATATAAATAGTAGCTTATTAATACAGATATACTGCTATTGATCATTATGAATCAATGCCCAAAACAAATCGATGCTATCGATAAGATAGTGGTTAATCATCACGATTTAACAAAATCAATTGGCTACCAGCAAGAGGCGATTTTAAAATATGTGATTTAATTTTACCCCAGACTTGCATTTCACAAGCACGACAATTAAATTTTAAAGTTAATATTTCATCGTTATGCACAAGCTGCATGGGTGTGGCTTTCGTTTTAACGCCAGTTACCCCTTTAGCTTGTTTTGGACAAAGATTAAAGGCAAAACGCAAACAATGTTTTGTGATCATCACTGGCGCTTCATCCTTGACTTGATGTGCTTCATAAGCCGCTTCAATCATTGTTACGCCAAAACGCTGATAAAATTCACGCGCTTTATGATTATAAACATTATCTAAATAAGTCAGCTGCGTTGCTGGATAAATCGGTGCCGGTTCAGCTATTGGTCGACGTTTAGCTCGCGGATAAGCAGCCAGTCGAGCCATAGTTAAAGCATCAATCACATCGCGTCGTAACTGATTAAAAGCGGCATTAGGCACAAAATAAACAGCGGATAATTCAATCTTAATTGTCAATGCGAAGTAGTCCGTTTGTCCCAACTTTTCCAGACTCATATGGTAATTATTAATGGTTTTATCGGGCTGATGTGCCAAACTAAATTCACCATCTAAGCGTTGGCTGACAGCAACACCTTCTTCGCTCGTCGCATGTAAACACAGCCCTAATTTATCGCTGGTTAATTGAAAATGGACACCGATACGTCTTTCGCTTGATGATTTTGTTAAACTTTGTTGCCATTGATGATCAAGATTACGATTTAATGGATGATTGGGCCGTAATTTAAATAATTCCATTGGCATTTCATTAGGATAAATACGATAACGTCCATTCGCTATTTTTTCAATTTTATTCGCTCTAAAACCGACAATATCACGTTTGACCAGGACATTTAACCCGTCACCATTAGCCAAAACGGCTTTACTGGCAACGTCGAGTGAATCTTTATTCACTTTCAACACTTCACCGATAGTCAAACCAATAAATTTAGGTGAGTCAAACGCCCCAATATCAATTTTTCGTCCATTAACAAAATAGTCTGTACTTCCTCGATGAAATGTTTTTTGTGGATTTGGAATAAACTGATAAGTTGTGCGTCCACTCGATCCTGCACGCAAATCACTACGCTTTGCTAAAATTTGATCTAATTTTTGGCGATAATGCGCAGTAATATTTTTTACGTAAGCCATGTCTTTATAACGCCCTTCAATTTTGAAAGAGCGCACCCCTGCCTCAATTAATGGTAATAAATTAGCGGTTTGATTATTATCTTTCATCGATAATAAGTGCTTTTCATAGGCAACCACCCGACCTTGATCATCTTTCAACGTATAGGGCAATCGACAGGCTTGCGAACAATCACCACGATTAGCACTACGACCAGTTTGGGCATGAGAAATATAGCATTGTCCAGAAAAAGCGACACACAGTGCTCCGTGAATAAAGAACTCAATCTTTGCAGATACCTGCTGACTAATTTGCATAACATCAGTTAAATTGAGCTCTCTGGCTAATACCATTTGCGAAAAACCAACATCAGCTAGAAACTTAGCCTTTTCTGGTGTACGAATATCCATTTGCGTACTCGCATGCAGATCAATCGGCGGAATATCCAAAGCCATAATCCCCATATCTTGCACGATGAGCGCATCTACGCCCGCCTCATAAAGTTGATGGATCAACAAACGAGCTGGCTCTAGTTCATCATCATGTAAAATAGTATTTAATGTCACAAACACTTTGGCATAATAACGATGTGCAAAACTGACCAACTTGGCAATATCTTCAACACGATTACCCGCATTGTGACGTGCGCCAAAACTTGGACCACCGATATAAACGGCATCGGCACCATGTAAAATCGCTTCGCGAGCGATCTCAACGTCGCGTGCAGGACTTAGTAATTCTAATTGATTTGATAATTGATACATAAATGTTTGGCCACAGTTAAAAATAGACTATTTTATTGATTTAAATGAAAATTAGTAACCCGCTATTATAACCGAAAGCTTTCAAGAGTGTTATAAAAATACGGTTGCCTTTAAATTAACCGTCAATCAATAGAATAACCTGAATTCCATTACTTAAAGAAGTTATGTAATCGATAACATAAAGACCGCCATTCTGATCTTGGCAATTGATCGTAAACTAAACATAATGTTATATATCGGCGATTACGTAATGATTGTAAATTAAGCACGATAGCAAACTGAAGCATAAGTGGCGGTCGATACAGTTGCCAACGTTGTTTATGCCAGTAAATCTGTCGCTTATCATGAATTAGCACAATATCGCCATATAAAGATCGAAGAGATTGATAACTACGCCTAAACTCCCAATAGCTTATAATCACCACCAGAGCGATTCCCCATAGCCATTGATTAGCAATAAATTGATCAATTAATAATAGAGCTAAAATCAGATAAAACGCTGCCATGCATTTAATAAGAAAATAAGATGGTTTTAAAACCGTCTGCCACATTCTCTTTAACCTTAACAAAATGTTATTCAGTAGCAATACTTCGTTCTTGGCTACTCTATTATCTCATATTAATATGATAAACTAACATTTATGATTCATTGATAAATCAGTAATTATTTTACGTAGTAGTAATAAAAAAGAAGGTTCCTTTTTCTTTTTTTCATTAAATATGACAATATCACTATTTGATTTATTAAATAAATATTATTAATAGCATATCAGGTTAATTATGAATATATCTCTTGCTTACGATCTTCCTTTTTGTTTTATGCGGCTTGATAATTGGCAGCTAGTTACTGTCTCAGGTAAAGATAACCGATCTTATTTACAGGGACAGTTAACTAATGATATCAGCCAGCTAGATCAAGACCATTTTATGTTTGCTGCCCATTGTGACCCAAGTGGTAAAGTGCTAAGCAATTTATGCTTATTCCAGCAAAATGAACAGATTAATTACCTATTGCGCAATAGCGTAGCCGTTGCACAAATTGCTGACTTAAAAAAATATGCAGTATTTTCGAAAGTAAATATTCAATTAGACAATAGTAATCAATTGTTAGGGGTTGCCGGTAACCATTGTGAACAACGATTAACAGCACTATTAGGCGATATACCAACGACGTCACATTCGGTTATGGCTTTAGATGGATTGACTATTCTCCGTTTTGAGGCGCCACAACCCCGTTTTATTTTGATTGGTTTACCTGAAAAAATAGCTGATTTACAGCAAAAATTAAGCCAACAAGGTGCTATTGAAAAAACAGATGAACAATGGCTTGCTCTAGATATAGAAGCGAATTACGCCATTATAGACAACCACTATTTTATGCAATTTTTACCGCAAGCACTGGGATTAGAAAAGATTGAAGCGATTAGTTTCAAAAAAGGGTGTTATCGAGGTCAAGAAATGGTGGCAAGGGCCCAATACCGCGGTGCCAATAAACGTAGTTTATTTCATCTAATTGGAGAAAGTCCAGCCTTACCTGAAGTAGGAAGCAGTTTAGAATTAGCCTTAGGTGACAATTGGCGACAAACAGGTAACGTGCTGGCAACTGTACGTCTAGCAGATAACCGTATTTTAGTTCAACTAGTGCTAAATAATGATATATCTATCACGGATAAATTTAGAGTACTTGGTAGCCCAGAAAGCCAGTTACAGATATATGAATAATCAACTTGATAAAGCCTATCGCATTTATACAGTGATTGCAGCGATCCCTTACGGCAATGTCATCAGTTATGGGGACGTTGCCCGATTAGCCGGATTACCTCGCGGCGCACGATTAGTCGGTTGGGTGCTTAAAAAGCTACCTGAAGAGACTCAACTACCTTGGCATCGAGTAGTAAATGCGCAAGGGAAACTAATTAGCCACAATCAACAGCAGCGACAACGATTATTATCTGAAGGTATTACCTTTAAATCAAATGGCCATGTTGATTTAAAATTGTATGGTTGGATTCCTTAATATAATATGTTCACACTTTTTGGTTCTAAAAAGTGTGAACATATCAGCTGACATAACATTGTCTATCAAGGGGATAAAACTAAAATTATAGATTGGGATTATGATAACAGCGAGAACAAATTAATATTTTCTGCTACGTCTTTAATAAGATTAAATCTACGTTTATTTCTCTGAATAAGATAAATTGGTATGGTTAGTTGTATAATGTTTTAAATAAGATAGCGCCTATTATATATAGACATAGTCAACCTCAATTATCTGGAAATAGCCAATCTTTTTCTTTCTCCCTTTAATCGATTCCCATCATTTATAGATTAAATTGGTCTTAATAACAATTATCTGTTATATTTTTCTTGATTAAACAATTTGTTATGGTTTTTATGTGAATTATTATACTCAACAGCTAGCGCGATTAAAGGCAACTTTATCGGCTAGCGATCAATATTCTTTGGCTGCGCAATTAGCTCAAAAAGCGTTATTAAAAGAAGTGTGTTTATCGCCTAAACCAGGTTTAGTCGACAGTATTAATAGTGGTGCGCACCGTGATATGAATTTTGATACTTTTATTCGTAGTATTGATGCTATTACGCCTTATCTAGAACGGTTTTATTGCCATGGGCTATCAGCGAGTAATATTGATGAATCTGTACTACTATCAGGACTCAGACAAATAGGTTTAGCTTGTGAGCAAGCAATGTTTAGCGCTACGGGACATGTTAATACTCATAAAGGGGGGATTTTTGCCTTTGGTCTATTATTAGGCGCTATTGGACAACTCGAATCCCAGCAGCAAACGATTAATTGTCATACCATTTGCCAAAAGGTTGCTGGTATTTGTCGCGGTATGGTCGATAAAGAATTAATTCAAAAACAGACCGTTTCCACCGTTGGTGAAAATCTATTTAAAAAGTATCAGCTAACTGGTGCGAGGGGGGAAGCTGAATCTGGTTATATGACGGTGAACAATATCGCGTTACCCGCCTATTTATCTATGCGTCAGCAAGGTTATGACGAGGAAACCAGTTTATTACAAGCGTTGTTATATCTGCTCGCTTATAATAATGATACCAATTTAGTGTCACGCGGAGGAATGGCGGGCTTGCAGTTTGTACAGCAAGCAGCAAAAGCATTAATTGATAAAGGGGGAATGTGCCATCACGCAAGTAGAGCAAGTTTAGCTGATTTAGATCAGCAACTTATCGCACGTCATTTAAGCCCTGGTGGTAGTGCAGATTTAGTCGCTATTACTTGGTTTTTAGCGCAATATATTTAATTTTATCGTGGCACTTTTTGAGCAAATAGCGCTCTTATCTCTATGAATTTAGGTTGTGTAGCCAATTTATATTAATAATTGTCATCAATAGCGGGAAAGGCTAAAATTAATTGATGACAACACGTTTCATATTACAAAAACGCTTCATAGAGCGGTAATCATGTTGTTGGTTAGGTTAATAAAAGTAGTAAAATAGGTTAAGTCTTTACTGTTTGAGTTTCTGACGGCGTATACGCTGTTTTAGCCAATGAAACAAACTTGGCGATTTAACTATTTTATGACGATCAATATAGGTATGCATCGCTTTTAATACCAATTTAGGTTGCTGCGAGGCAAATGTAAATGTGCCATATCGTTTGGTATGAATCGCATAACGAGGAATCCATTTCCCTTTAAATAGTACCATAGCTTGAACTAACTCAATTTCTCCCCATGGTATCTGTACGAATTTTCCACTATTATATTGATGATAAAATTCAAAAGCCTTATCACCAATCATAATTTTCCCATATTCAGGTAAACCTAAAAATAATGTACTATTCACAATAAAATCTGCTTTAGTATTCAATGAAAGTACCATTAATATTTACTCCTGATGTCAAAGATAACTACGAATTAAACCCATAAATAATAGGTTGACAAGCAGGACCGATCTGGCCCTGCAAAATTAGTGGCTATAATAGACCAACTACATGCCCAATGACGCCAGTAATAAATAAACCGATAATCATTAAAATTGGTGAGACTTTACGTTTTAATAGCCACATACAGAAAAACGTTAATAATAGCGGAACTAAACCTGGAATCAACTGATCGAGATTATCTTGTAGCGTGGTCACTTTTTCTTGTGTGAGTGAAAGCCCATTTTGAACTTGAATTAAGGCCTCTTTTATTCCTTCGCTATTAGGCGGCAAGCTAGCCCAATCAATGTATCCTTTATCCAATTTCACTTTGGATATAATAGGTTTAAAGTCAATAGAAACCCATCTTTGCACTAAGGTTGCAAGAATAAACATCCCTAAGATTGATGCCCCTTTCGTAATTTTTTGTAATATTCCTCCCGATATATTTTCGGTAATCTTAGTCCCTGTATGATAACCAAGTTCTTGGGTGTACCACATAAAGCCAATACGAATAATATTCCATAATAGAAAAAATAAAATAGGACCTAATATATTGCCACTCATGGCTAATGAAGCACCAAGTGCACCAAGCATTGGACGAACCGTAAACCAAAATACTGGGTCTCCAATGCCAGCTAATGGTCCCATCATACCAACTTTCACCCCTTGTATTGCGCTATCATCGATTGCAGCGCCATTCGCTCGTTGCTCTTCTAGTGCCATAGTGACGCCTAAAATAGGAGAAGCCAAGTAAGGATGGGTATTGAAGAATTCTAAATGACGTTTTAATGCTGCGCGATGTTCGGGTTGAGTATGATATAGTTTTTTGATGGTTGGAATCATCGCATAGGCCCAACCGCCATTTTGCATACGCTCATAATTCCATGAACCTTGTAAAAATGTAGAACGCCATGCAACAGATAATCGATCTTTTTTACTTAATTGAAGATGCTTTTCCATCGTATTCTCCTAACTTGTTAGTAATCATTTAAAATATCGTCAAGGGGATCGCCCGAATTATGACGATCGTTAGTGGGATTACTGCGTTCAGAGAGATTTAAATAGATAATGGCAAGCGCGACACCCAAAGCACCCAGCGATATTAGTGTTAATTGAGACAGCGCGGCAACCACAAAGCCAATAATAAAGAATGGCCATACTTCTTTGTTGGCCATCATATTGATTACCATAGCATAACCAACGGCTACAACCATTCCACCACCAATAGCCATGCCTTCAGTTAACCATTTAGGCATAAAATTTAATATTTCGACAACGGTTTGTGAAGGAATAAAGAGTAAAGCTGTAGCGGGTATAGCAATACGTAACCCTTGCATAGCAATGGCTAACATTTGAAGTAATTCAATTTTTTTGATATTACCTTGTTCGGCTGCTGTATCCATCATATGAACAATAGACACTGCTAACGTACGCACTAACATAGTTAAAAATAATCCAGCAACGGCTAGCGGTATGGCGAGAGCAATTGCGGTTGAGACACCATCAATACCTTGACCGCCCAGCGCCAAAATAATAGCTGAAGCGACTGCGGCTAATGCGGCATCAGGGGCAACCGCAGCACCAATATTGGCCCAACCAAGAACGATCATTTGTAATGTCCCACCTAATACAACACAGGCTTCTAAATTACCGGTGACTAGACCGATTAAGGAACATGAAACTAAGGGTTGATGAAATTGAAATTGATCTAAAATACCTTCTATCCCCGCCACAAAGGCGATGAAAATAACCAGTATTACAGCGAAAAACGATAATGTCATAATAAACCTCGTGAATTAATATAATTTTTGCTTAACGAAACGCTTGCTTGGCTTTCGCTAATAATTCGTCCATATTACCTCGGCTATCATTAGGCACTTTACGTACATCAAATTGCACCTGTTTCGCTTCAAGTTTCTCAAATGTCATTACATCATTCTGATCCATTGAAATAACATTGTTAACCATCACTTTGCCAACAGAATGTGCCATAGAGCCAATATTTAATTCCTTGATTTCTAGTCCCCCTTCAATGGCACGTAAAACGTCTTGTGGATTTTCAAATAGTAATAACGCATTGGTATGGCTAAAACGTGGATCATGGGCTACTTCAATAATTTTTCTGATTGGGACGACATTCGCTTTAACGCCAGGGGGGGCTGCTTGCTCAATTAATTGTTTTCTTAATTTATCATTAGAAACCGCATCGGATACGACAATAATCCGATTCGGATGGGTGGCTTGTGTCCAAGCTGTGGCGACTTGACCATGCAATAGACGTGAGTCAACTCTAGCTAGAACAATATTTAATTTACCCGAATGATTGTTATTTGTAATTGATGGTTGATTAGTCATTTGCGAAGCGGATGTTGACGTGACGTCGGTTTTTTTGGTTGCTGTACTTTTAATACCTTCTTGAGCTGAATGGATAATATTTGCTGCTATGTCTTGGACATTGTCCATGCTTAATCTGGCCCCGTAAGCGTCAATTAACATGGGTAAATTTAAACCTGATATCACAATCCATTTATCGGAATGTGCTTGAGCAAGATTATTGGCCTGATTAAACGGTGTGCCGCCCCAAAGATCGACAAGAAATAATAGTTGCTCACTGTCAGTAAAAGTGGCGATAGCTGCTTGCATACGCTGCTTTAAATCATCAGGACTATCGGTGGGATGTAAGGTAACAGCCTGTACATTTTCTTGTTCACCAAAAATCATATTGCCTGATTGTAAAATACCTGTAGCAAACTCTCCATGACTTGCCAAGATAATACCTATCATCTATCGCCTCCTATATATTAAACCATATAAATTATAATATAAGCTGTTTTTGATAATATGAAAGCAAAAACTAAAATATTAGTTATTACTGTGATCAGTTGTTAACGTTGTAATGAATAAAAGTAAAATGTATGCATTGTTTAGTAAAAAAATAAGCAGTGAAATAGAATCACTATAAAAATCAATGATAGCGCGATAGTGATAGCTTATATTGATATAAGTTAATCGCTTTATTCTTATAAAATATAGCTGTTCCTTATATTTGTAAGGTATAATAAATTTGATATAAAAATCAAAACCTTACGAAAGATAAGGTTATTAAATGATCCTTCTCGATTTAATCAATTAGGTTTAAAAATAAAATGTTTATTAATGCAACGGATATATTAGAAAAACTCAATCCTCACAATAAGATTAATTATGATGCAGTTTTACAACAAGTGATTAAAAATTGGCAAACATTGCCCCAAAAACCCAAATTATTAATCCACAGTTGTTGTGCACCTTGTAGTACTTATGTTTTGGAATATTTAGCTCAATATGCTGAAATCACTATCTATTTTGCTAACTCGAATATTCATCCTCGGGTTGAATATGAGTATCGGAGTCAAGTCCAACAAAAATTTATTCGTGATTTTAATCAAAAAACGGGTTATCAAGTCCAATTCCTAGAAGCGCCGTATCAGCCAGCGGAATTTATTAAAAATGTCGAACATTTACGCGACGAACCAGAAGGTGGGGCGCGTTGTCATATTTGTTATAAAATGCGACTTGATTTAGCCGCGATTAAAGCACAAGAACTAGGTTTTGATTATTTTGCTAGTGCATTAACCTTAAGTCCTAAGAAAAACAGTAAAAAAATCAATGAGTTAGGGATGGATATGCAGGAGTTATTTGCCGTAAAATATTTACCTTCAGATTTCAAAAAAAATAATGGATATAAACGCTCAGTTGAAATCTGTAAAGAGTACGATGTTTATCGTCAATGCTATTGTGGTTGTATTTTTGCGGCTAAAGAGCAGGGGATAGATTTTAAAGCAGTTATTAAACACGCTAAAGTTGGCTTAGCAATGATAGAGACAAAAGAAGTGCAATGATTGATGAATGTGGATGTATCGAATTTTAGCCCATGATTAGTGATAAGTAACACGATCTATTTTAACGACTATCGCTGATTTGATGAAATGGCTAGAACCGATCTAGTCCAAGTGATCATCTAGCCGATAGATCAACGCTATTTCAATGCAGATATTTATTTGTTCAAATAATAAACGTGATAAAGGTCATATAATACATTATTCAATCTAACAATTTATTATCGATTGATTACAATAATAAACAGTTGTTGGATAAGCGAATAATAGGATTGTGATTGCGTTTAGCAAGCAAAACCTGCCTTTTGTAAAGAAGTTTTCTTTATGAAAGGCAGGTTTTTTTATTTAATTATACTAACTATATCTATATCAGTTAGCCGTGTTTATATATAGCAATTAGGCAATATAAGGCTTGATTGTGGTTGAATAAGATATATCACGACTTAATTCACTCCAATTTATTTGTCACCATACTAAGTAGATAAGTCTGTACTTGTTAAAGTTGTTTGATTATATAAATGTAAGGAGAATAAGAATGAAATATTTATTCAAGGTATCATTTACTCAGAGCAAAAAATTGATTAAATATATGACTTATGCGCTATTATTAGGCGTATGTTTGCCCTGCTGGAGTTGGGCGGCGAGTCCAGAACAGTTAGAAGCCAGAATTGCGGATCTTGAAAAAAAACTGATTCAACTTAGTCAAGAATCGTTGGAATTAAAAAAGCAAGTTATTGCAGCTAATAAAAAAATAGCTAGCTTAAATCAACAATCAGCACCATCACTCACCTTGCCTGTATCTAAAATAACCACTGAACAGCTAAATCCAGAACCACAACCACAAGTCGTTTTGTTAGATGATAGGATCAATACTTTGGCGGATAGAAAACATGAATTAATGCCAACGGAGAAAACTCGTTCCACTCAACGTACATTAACTCTAACCGAATTTAAAGATTACATTAAAGATGAAATAGGCTTCTCTTTTGGTGGCTATTTTCGCGGTGGATGGGCCTCCTCGACAAATGGCGGGCCTAAAAATTATGCGGAAGGTGCTTTAGGGCGTTTAGGTAACGAATATGGCGGTTGGTATGACTTGATCTTTTCCCAAAAAATCTATGATGAAGATAATCGCCGTATAGATGCATTAGTAATGATTGATGGTAATGTCAACGTCAATAAAGCTGCCGGTCTATTTAATATTCAAGATGATAACTATATGCAATTTTCTGATATTTATTTAACCACACAGGGATTTATTCCGGGTTATCCAGAGGCCAATTTTTGGGTAGGAAAACATAGCTTACCTTATAATGAAATTCAAATGTTAGATTGGAAAACGCAAAAAACACCAGCAGGTGGTGCAATTGGGATTGAAAATTTAAAACTAGGCGTAGGAGAACTGGCTTTTTCACTTTCTAGAGCCGATGTTAATCTAGCTCAAGATGACGTTAACCATGATGTCAATGTGAATCAAATTGAGTTACGTTATGGCAATATTCCATTATGGCAAGATGGCACGATTGAGCTAGCCGGTAAATATGCTTTAGCGAATAAATCAAAGCAACAATCTGATTTAACGGTAAAAAATGCCTGGTTAGCGGGTCTTTTATGGAAACAAGAAAACTTCTTAGGCGGTTTTAATCAATTATCGTTACAAGCAGCAAGTAACTCAATGGCCAGCCAATTTGCAAATATTAATACAAATAATCCTGAATTTGCGGCTAATGCTAATAATGATTATATTGGTCAGCACACAGGCGGAACAGCCTACCGATTTGTTTCTCAAGGTGAAGCGTATTTAGCTGATAAGGTCATTATGTCTCATGCTTTAGCCTTTACGTTGGGTGATGATGTTTATTCTTATGATATGAATAGAGCGCATACCGATTTTATGAGCTTTAAGTCAGCGATACGTCCGGCTTATATTTGGGACAGATACCAACAATCAGGTATTGAATTAGGCTATTTCCATCAGCGAAATAAAATATCAGGAGAAAAATATAATGAAGAAGGATATAAAACCACCCTATTTCATACCTTTAAAGTGGCAGAAAGTCTGTTAACCTCCAGACCCGATATCCGTTTTTATGTTTCCTATATTCATGCGTTAAACAACGATGTCAGTCAATTTGACTTTAATGGTAAAACTTATCAGGTTAGTTTTGGTATACAAACCGAAGTGTGGTTTTAACATTGGTCATGGATAAAAATAAAGGGATGGTTGTATCCCTTTATTTTAGTATGATACCTTTGGTAAGGTTTTATATTACTGAAATCACTTTTACTCATTGTCATTGTTACTATTCAATTTAAGGTTAACCTTATTTTGCTTGCTTATCATTAGATAAAATCTAATTTATTATCACCCTTATTATTTTTCTTCTGCTGACTTCACTTTGGCAACCCGATCATAAATGACTAATAACACAAAAATACCAATCATAATTGCCATAATCATTTCTCTATTAAGGAAACGAGCCATATTGCCTAAGATAATGCCTAAACTACAGAAATCGAGGTCAGAAAATGTTGTGTTGACAAAGCCTAATGCACCAAGTACGGGGATTAATAGTACGGGTAAAAAAGTGAGTAAAAGACCGTTAACAAAAGCGCCTAACATCGCGCCACGACGACCGCCCATGGCATTACCAAATACCCCCGCCGTCGCACCACAGAAGAAATGAGGAATAACGCCAGGTAAAATTAATACGGTATTAAGTCTACCTAATATAAATAAACCCACCAAGCCGCCAAGAAAGCTAAATAAAAAACCAATTAATACACCATTTGGCGCATAAGGGAAGACAATTGGGCAATCTAAGGCGGGCTTAGCATTGGGAACTAATTTTTCTGAGAACCCCGTAAATGCGGGAACGATTTCCGCTAGAATAAGCCTCACACCTTGTAAGATAATAAATACCCCAGCAGCAAAAGTAATCGCTTGAATCACCGCATAAACAAGATAGTTATTACCATGACTTAACGTCTTTTCCACATAATAGGGACCAGCACAAATGGCTAGGATCAGATAAATTATCATCATAGTTAAAGATATTGAGATAGAACTATCGCGTAAAAAGCTCAGATTTTTAGGTAAATTCATCTCTTCTGTGGAACGTGAACCTTTTCCTACAAGGCTTCCAATCCATCCTGCTAAGACATAACCAATTGTGCCAAAATGCCCTAATGCAACCCCATTATTACCCGTAATTTTTACCATTTGCGGCTGAGCTAACGCAGGGAATAGCGCCATAATGAGACCTAAAGTTAAAGCGCCAGTAAAGACTAATTGCCAGCCAGTAAATTTAGCCACCGTCAAAATAATACTAATCATACAAGCCATATAAAACGTATGATGACCCGTTAAGAAAATATATTTTAACCGTGTAAAGCGTGCCACAATAATATTGGCAACCATTCCAAATGCCATAATGAGAGCTGTGGCAGTACCATACTCATTAAGTGCCATTGATACAATGGCTTCATTGTTAGGAATAATACCTTGCAATTTAAACGTATGTTCAAACATTTGACCAAGTGGCGTAATCGATTGAATCACTACGCTGGCGCCACCGCTTAGCACTAAAAAACCAAGAATAGTTTTAATGGTACCTTTGATAATATCGGTTACAGGTTTATGTTGAGAAATAAGCCCCATCATGGCGATCATACCGACTAATATGGCTGGAACTTTTAAAATATCAATAATAAACTTAATGAGTTCATTAATCATAAAAACTCCTTCATGGATAAAATATTAATGTGTATTAAAATAGTCGGTTAATTTTGCTTCTAGCTCATCGATATCAATAATACTGTTTAATACAATTAATTTATCTGAAGGAATACTGGCGCTATCTGCTAAATCTGTGGTCATAATAAAGAGATCTGCGGCATCGGGCATGGCTGAGGCTAAATCCGAATGAGTCACTTCAGCCTGTTGATTTATTTTTTGAAGTACTTTTTTAATATTCATTTCTACCATAAAGCTACTGCCTAAACCATTACCACAAACTGCCATAATTTTCATATTACTTTCCTTCTATTTTATTGGATGATAAAACAATGTGAATGTGTTAACACGTTGTGTGAGATTCATATTAGTAATGTTTGATTACATTAAGTATTTCGTTACATGTCTTGGCATGAAAAATCTTATTCATATCGTCAGCATTTGAAAATAGTGCGGCTAAATTTTGTATTATTTCTAAATGACTTTCTGAATCTGGTGCCGCTAGTAGCGTAATGACATATACGGGATCATTATTGGATGAATTAAAATTAACACCTTGCTGGACCAATAAAAGAGATAAGCCTAGGCTATTGACCCCTTCTTCTGGGCGAGCATGTGGCATAGCAATACCTGGCGCTAACACATAATAAGGACCAATATTTTCGTGCAAATGATAGATAGCTTGTAAGTAATCAGACGAAATGACACCATTTTGTAATAAAGGAATAGCACTAATGTCAATTGCTGTTTGCCAATTATCAATAGCATTAACGATATTGACTGTTTCAGCTGTAAGCCATTTGGATAGCATATTTTCTCCTATGAATATATGGTATAGGTTTTTTTGCTATGAAACTAACATATTGAAATATAGTGGGAAATAAAGAAATTTAAAAGTGTGATAGTGCTATCAAATTTGGATGAATTTTTAAATAAAATGTGATAAAGATAACACAATTTAGGTTGTTATAAGTTATAGGTTATTAGTTAATAATCACCACGCATTAATTAGCTCATTTCAGCCTGAGAAAAATTAATGTTTATTTGATTATCAGATAGTAAATTCTGATTTAACAACATAATTAAGCAATGACTATTTATCTGTTTAGGTTTTCCCTAATAACTGTTTTTATCAGGGAATTACTTCGATTTACATTCAATAACAATTATTGCTGATTATATTTAATATTATTAATTATTTATCAAAAAAGAGATAAATAATTTTGCACCCAATTAAGACTTAGCACGAATATATAAACGCTCTGGTCGTCCTATTTTTCCATATTTAATTTCAGTGGTTAAAAATTTCGTGTGCACACCATACTCTAAGTATCTTCTTGCCGTGGTTCGGCTTAGTTGTGTTTTTTCAACCACACTATCTACGGTAAACGCCTCATTACTCTGTATAAATAATTCTTTCACTTTTTGTAAAGTTAATTCCTCAATACCTTTAGTATGTTTATTTTGATTAATAAAATCCTTGGTTTGTAAATTAAATAGTTCATCGATACGCTGTTGGTTGACATGTTTTTGGATACTTTGTCTGTATAAAAATAAGTCAAAACGTTTAAGTGAATGATTTAATCGATCATAAGACACGGGTTTAATCAAATAGTCAAAGGCGCCGTAACGAATAGCACGGCTACAGGTTTCAATATCACTCGCAGCAGTAATAAAAATCACATAGCTATTAAGTTGATGACGGATAATATGCTCAAATAAGTCAATGCCTTCTCCATCAGGTAAATAGTTATCTAGTAAAATCAAATCTGGTTTTAATTTATCGACTAATAATTTGGCATCCGCTAATGTAGGCGCGATAGCTAAGGCTTTGATATAAGGATCACGCTGAATAAAATCAGCATGTAATTCCGCTAAAATCGGCTCATCCTCCACGATTAATACGTTAATTTGTGATTTATTTGTGTTTTTCATAGGAATAGCCTTAACAAGATTTAGGAATAAAAATAGAGAAGATGGTACCGTAAGGTTGATTGTTTTCAACAGTAATATAACCCTGTGTCTTTTGAATATAGGTTTCGACTAAATGTAAACCAATACCGTGTTCTGCAGGATCTTGAGAAGTCACACCCTGATCAAAAATGGTGTCACGAATAGTTTCATCGATTCCACAACCTTGATCACTCACTTCAATAACAATCTCATCCGATTCATCATTAATATATAAGTGGACAGATTTATCGCCTTTTGATTGTTTTACACAAGCATTAAATGCATTATCTAATAAATTACCAATAATAGACATCAATTCGGTCTCAGATAACATAGGCGGTAAAGTAGTTAACTGCATAGCAGGATCAAAAGTAAGATTGACATTCATTTCATGTGATTTTGAATATTTTCCAATTAACAAACCACCAATGGAGGGATAACTAACCCGTTCTGTCACAAAATCTAATACTTTTTGATTATCTGCTGAATGTAAAGCGATAAATTTTTCTGCCTCTTCATAACGCTGCATATGAATGAGACCAGACAAGGTCGCCATCCAATTCAAATGCTCATGACGTAAGGTACGCAAATTATCTACATATTGATTGATTTGTGTTAATTGTTGACTTAATAAATTTACCTCATCAAAACTACGAAAGGTAATCACCCAACCGCAAAGTTGCTTATCAATTAATATTCTAATACGATTAATGATAACCATCTTATCATTAAAATAACAGACTTGATCATGAATATCTTCATATTTATTGTTGTCATCATAAATTATCTTTGTAGAGGCAATATATTGATTTAATTCAGTATTGATTAATTGCTTGACAGATTGGTGCAAACCTAATAGATGTCTAGCTGCATGATTAATGTTAATAATTTTATACTGGTTATCAATAGCAATGATCCCCTCAAAAATGGATTCCATAATTGCATTCTGTGTTTTGACTAACAGCGCAATATCTTTTGGCTCTAAATCAAACATTTGTCTTTTTATCATGTAAGACAAGAACCATGAAAATAAAAACAGTGCTATTAAAAAGCCAATGCACAATATTATAATAGGAAGCTGTTGCTGTTTATGTAAAGCTGCGATATGATCTAACATATAACCCACAGATACAATACCAATAACATTTTGATTTTCATCAAAAATCGGGGCTTTGGCGCGCAGCGACGTACCCAGAAACCCTGTTTTAATGGTAGTAATAGTTTTACCTTTTAAAACCTGCTCATTATCACCACCAACCATAGGCATATTAAGCGGCGCATTTTTAGTATGAAATAAGCGATTCGCATGATTATCGCCGATAACTATATAGTCAGCATCACTTTGTGTGTAAATAGAATGGATTAATTCTCTAATTTTAGTTGTTTGATTTGTTTTTACATATTCAATTAGTTGAGGCAGAACAGCCAAGGCTTTAGCTTGTATTTTAGCTTTTTCTCCCTGCATTTTATATAAGGATGATTCGGTAATTGCCGAAATATAACTCTGTAAAATAAAAGTACTTATTATTGAAAAAAACAGTAATAGTAGAAATAATTTACCAGTAAAAGATAGTGTAAAAAAACGTTTTAACATATAAATTAAAATTTTTAAATCCTGCTACTATTGTTCATTTTAACACAATTAACCAACTTATCTCCTTTAAAACCATAAAAACCACAATAAATTTATGATTTATATCACAAAAAAATAACGAAAAATTACAGATAATAGCAATTAGTAATAAATTATTAATATTTTGAGAAATATCAACGGAGATAGTCATTATTATGACAGTTTTAAGTAAAATAAATAAAGATACGATAGTACAATTATGGAAAAATTTTTGGCCATGTGGATGGTGGAAATTAATGGACAATTATAAAGTCGGCGTCATTCCTCTACCGTTCTTTATTATTGCAGGTTGCTTAGTTTTAGGTGAAGTATATTTAAACGATAAACTACCAAGTGACATCGTTGTTATGGTGGTAACATGTGCATTTTTCGGTTTCCTATGTGGTGAATTTGGTAAACGGTTACCGATCATTGGAAAAATGGGGGCCGCGGCAATTTGTGCAACCTTTATACCATCAGCATTAGTTTATTATGGTATTCTTCCTGAATCTATTCATGTAGCAACAAAAAAGTTCTATAAAGATACCCAGATTCTGTATCTTTACATTTGTTGTATCATCGTTGGTAGCATTATGAGTATGGATAAGAAAACGCTAATTCAAGGGTTCTTACGTATTTTCGCACCAATGCTTTGTGGTGAAATTGTTGGTATGTTAGTTGGCGTTGGTGTTGGTATGCTTTTAGGCTTATCACCTTTCCATACATTCTTCTTCTTAGTACTACCAATTATGGCAGGTGGTGTAGGTGAAGGTGCGATTCCATTATCAATGGGCTATGCCGCTATTTTAGGTATGGAGCAAGGTGATGCATTAGGACGCGTGTTACCTATTGTAATGTTAGGTGGTTTAACGGGTATTATTTGTGGCGGTATTTTAAATCGCATTGGTAAGATGTATCCACATTTAACTGGTAATGGTAAATTAATGCCAGGTACCGCTGAAAATGAAGAAAAAGTGGAAACTAAAAAAGAGATGGTAATGGATGTTACAACCTTTGCTTCAGGTGTTCTATTAGCGGCAATGTTATATATGGTTGGTATGATTGGTCATAAAATGATTGGTCTTCCTGCGCCAGTAGGTATGTTATTTGCTGCGGTATTAGTGAAATTGACTAATGGTGTTTCACCTCGTGTATTAAGTGGTTCACAAGTTGTTTACAAATTTTTCCAAACTTCAGTGACTTATCCAATCTTATTTGCTGTTGGTGTGGCAATTACCCCATGGCAAAGTATTGTTGCAGCCTTTACAGTAAATAACCTAATCGTTATCGTTTCTACTGTTGTTAGCTTAGTCGCCACAGGTTTCTTTGTATCGAAACAACTAGGTATGTACCCAGTTGATGCAGCGGTTATCTCTTGTTGTCAAAGTGGTCAAGGTGGTACGGGTGACGTTGCTATCTTAACTGCAGCGGAAAGAATGGAGTTAATGCCTTTTGCTCAGATCGCAACCCGTATTGGTGGTGCTATCAATGTCTCATTATCACTATTAGTCTTAGCTCGTTTTATTGTATAATATGACGGTGTACATGAATCACAATATTAATTGTGATTCATCTTATAGTAGTCTAGTTGTCTGAGGTATAAATGAAACTAGTTAGTTATCTTTTGTCAGGTAATCCAAGTTATGGTATATTAACAGAGCAAGGTATTATTGATTTAACTCGTCGTATTGGCGATAAATACAGTGATTTAAAAGCATTACTTTCAGCAAGCGATTGGTTGCAAATTGCAAGAAATTATGTAAATGAAATTGCTGATGTTAAAGAGGAAGAGATTGTTTATCTTCCTGTAATACCAAACCCAAATAAAATCTTATGTGTGGGAATGAATTATGCAGAAAAGCGTGCTGAATTCCATGAAACGAATTCCGCGCCAACATTGTTCGTTCGATTCCCAGACTCACAAACCGGTCATAAAACCAACGTGATCAAACCATTGATCACTAATGAATTTGATTATGAAGGTGAGTTAGCAGTCATTATTGGTAAGGGTGGTTTCCATATCGAAGAAGCAGAAGCATTACAGCATGTTGCTGGTTACAGTTGCTATATGGATGGTTCAGTACGTGATTGGCAACATGCTTGGTTCACTGCGGGTAAGAACTGGCCGTCAACAGGTGCATTTGGGCCATGTTTAGCGACAGCTGATAGTATCCCTGATCCAAAAGTATTAACGCTAAAAACCTACTTGAATAAACAAGAAGTACAGCATGATTCGTTGAATAATTTAGTTCATCCAATCCCTGAATTAATTGCTTATATTAGTAGCTTTACTGCATTATCCCCAGGTGACGTGATCTTAACAGGTTCACCGGGTGGAGTAGGTAAAAAACGGAATCCGCCTTTATTTATGAAAGAAGGGGATTGTATTGAAGTCGAGATCTCTCATATAGGACGTTTAAGTAATTCCGTTATCTCAGAAAAAAGGTAATAAATGTATAGTTCACTTGAATACTCGGTTGTTGATATCTCGAAACAACAATCAGTATTAGAGTCCATTGAACGGTTACTACATTTAGCGGGTCTGGAATTAGACCCGCGATTATCTGTATTTGTAATTGCTATCGTGGATTCAAAAATTGTTGCCTGTGCGGGTATTGATCGTGATATTATAAAATGTGTTGCAATTGATCCAGATTATCGCGGTAATAATATCAATTTAGGTTTATTAGAATATACCATTAAATATGCTAATGAACACGGGCAGTTCCATCTTTTCCTTTATACTAAACCTGAAAATAAAATCTTCTTTCGCAGTTGTGGTTTTTATCCTATCGTTGAAGTACCTGATTTAGTTGTATTAATGGAAAATACCCCAATTGGTATTAAACGTTACTGCCAACAATTGAGCCTTGAAAAGAAACCCGGTAACAAGATCGGTAGTATTGTGATGAATGCGAATCCTTTTACCAAAGGACATCAGTACTTAGCTGAAACCGCAGCAGCAGAATGTGATTGGCTTCATATCTTTGTTGTTAATGAAGACGCCTCTATGTTCTCCTTTGCTGATCGTTTTGAATTGGTAAAAGCAGGCGTTAGTCATTTAAAGAATGTTTCAGTTCATGCGAGTTCTTCCTATATTATTTCAAAAGCAACATTTCCAAGTTATTTTCTAAAAGAGCAGGCGAAAATTGATAAAGCTTATATGGGAATTGATTTATTAATTTTCCGTAATTATATTGCGCCAGCACTTAATATTACTTGTCGCTTTGTTGGTACCGAACCAACCAGTGAAGTAACCAATGCGTATAATGAGGCAATGGCATATTGGTTGCAAGATAGCCAAGTCAGTTCAATGCCGGTTATACCTCTGATTGTACTGGAAAGGATAAAGGAAAATAATTTTGCAATATCTGCCTCACGTGTTAGGGCACTATTAGAAAATCAGTGCTATGATGAAATTAAAGCATTGGTTCCCCCAACGACATGGACATATTTGCAAAATAAATATATGTAATTTGATCGATTAAAAGGTAAATTTAATGAAAATACAAAAAGAAGCTCTAGCCGGAACGCTTGAATCAAGCGATTTAATGGTTAAAGTCAGCCCAAATTCTGGGATTGAAATTATTGTAAATAGTGAAGTTAATAAACAGTTTGGAGCACAGATTAGATCAGTCGTTGAAAGTACATTAGCACAGTTAAATGTCACTGATGGACTAATTGTTATTGATGATAAAGGTGCGCTTGATTGTGCGATTAAAGCTCGTGTGCAATGTGCAGTATTACGTGGCGCTGAAGTGGAAGAGTTAGATTGGAGTAAATTACTATGAAAAAATTGCGTAGAAGTATGTTATTTCTTCCTGCCGCTAATGCAGCAATGTTATCAACGTCTTTTGTTTATAAACCAGATTCGATTATGTTCGATTTGGAAGATGCGGTATCTATTAAAGAGAAGGATGCAGCACGTTTATTAGTTGCTCAAACATTACAATTGCCAATCTATAAAGAGAGTGGTATTGAAACCGTGGTTCGTATTAATGCGTTGAACACACCTTTTGGTCTTAAAGATTTAGAAGCAGTAGTTCGCGCTGGTGTTGATGTCGTACGTTTACCGATGACGAATAGCGCAGAAGACATTCATGAGTTAGAGCAACATGTTGAACGCATAGAAAAAGAGTGTGGTCGCCCTGTTGGATCAACAAAATTAATGGCTGCTATCGAATCAGCATTAGGCGTTGTCAACGCGGTATCAATTGCAAAATCGTCTCCACGTTTAATTGGTATTGCCTTAGCCGCTTTTGACTATTTAGTGGATATGCAAACTGAACGAGGCGATGGTACGGAACTATTTTATGCTCGTTGTGCGGTATTACATGCTGCGCGCGTAGCTAAAATTGATGCATTTGATGTGGTTTACTCAAATGTTAATGACGATGCTGGTTTCTTAAATGAAGTGAATTTAGCTAAAAAATTAGGCTTTAACGGAAAATCATTAATTAATCCGCGCCAAATTGAATTACTTCATAATGCTTATGCACCAACAGCAGAAGAAGTTGAATACTCTAAGAAAGTGGTAGAAGCGGCAGAAGAAGGTGAAAAAGCTGGTTTAGGTGTCATTTCTCTAAATGGTAAAATGATTGATGCACCAATTATTGCCCGCGCAAGAACCATTATCGAATTAGCAGCTGTTTCAGGTGTTCGTAAAGCGATTTAATAGGACAGATTAAGATGACGACATGTACAAACAACAATATTGAGGCTATTAAAGCTCAACAACCAGATTTAAACAATTTGGTTCCTTTTACTGGCGCAAATACGACAACGCCTTATCTCAATGATCCAGTAGCAAAACATACCCGTAAATTATGCCAAACAATCGAAGAAGCCATTAAAAAATGTGAGCTTCGTGATGGTATGACAATCTCTTTCCACCATGCGTTCCGCGAAGGAGATAAGGTGATCAATAAAGTGATCGAAACTATCAGCAACATGGGGATTAAAGATCTAACGTTAGCGTCTAGTTCGTTACTTTCTTGTAATACACCGTTAATTCAACATATAAAGAATGGTGTAGTAACACAGATTTACACCTCGGGTATGCGTGGTGAATTAGCCGATGCTATATCTCATGGTTTAATGGAAAAACCAGTTCATATTCATTCTCATGGTGGACGAGTTAAATTAATTCAGTCTGGAGAAATTAATATTGATGTGGCTTTCCTAGCGGTTTCTACAACCGATGAAATGGGAAATGCTAACGGTGTATCTGGTAAGTCTCAATGTGGCTCATTAGGCTATGCAATGGTCGATGCGCAGTTTGCGAAAAAAGTGGTATTATTAACGGAAGACTTTGTTACTTATCCAAATAATCCAGCCAGTATCCGTCAGGATCAAGTTGATTATATTGTCAAAATTGATGAAGTGGGTGACCCGACCAAAATTAGTGTTGGCGCAGCACGTATTACCAGCAATCCGCGTGAACTGATGATTGCTCGTTATGCGGCAGATGTTATTGAACATTCAGGCTATTTTAAAGATGGATTCTCTATCCAAACTGGTTCAGGTGCCTCCTCCACTGCGGCGACACGTTTTCTTGAAAATCGCATGCGCGATAAAAATATTACTGCCTCATTTGCGTTAGGTGGTATTACCGCAAGTATTGTTGATTTGCATGAAAAAGGTTTAGTTAAACGTTTATTAGATACACAAAGCTTTGATGGAACAGCAGGACAGTCTCTAGGTCGTAATAAAGATCATATCGAAGTCTCGACTAATGTTTATGCTAACCCTGCATCGAAAGGGGCCAGTGTTGACGAATTAGATATTGTTATCCTCAGTGCATTAGAGATTGACCTTAATTTCAACGTCAACGTATTAACAGGTTCTGATGGGGTAATGCGTGGAGCCTCAGGCGGTCACTGTGATACTGCAACTGGAGCTAACTTAACAATTATTGTTGCGCCATTAATTCGTAGCCGGATCCCAACGCTGATCGAAAAAGTAACAACCGTTGTCACACCAGGAGAGAGTGTCGATGTGTTAGTGACTGACCACGGAATCGCGGTTAATCCTAATCGCCCTGAAGTGGCAGAACGCTTAATTGCTGCAGGTTTACCAGTGATGAAGATCGAAGACCTTTATCAACGTGCTATCTCTTTAACTGGCAAACCAATGCCAATTGAATTTGAAGACAAAATTGTTGGTATTGTTCGTTATCGTGATGGTTCAGTTATTGACGTCGTTCGTCAAGTAAAAGACTAATCACTAATATAGGTGCACTTAAAAATTATCGCTGATAATTTTTAAGTGCCATTTTAGACTCAATTTAAGAAAAATAATGAATCTCTCATTCTATGATGGTCAACCCATTACTTTACTTCAAATGCTAAATGCTAAAGAACAGCGAGTGATCAGGCAAAGGCAAGCCATCCAGCAATACCAATTACCCCTTATTTCATTGACGCTAGTCATTCCAGGTGAAATAAAAAAAAGTAGTGCATCAGATTATTTATTTAAGCAAGCATTAATTGCAATTCAACACACACTAGAGCAGCAACAACTCGCAATAGTTGAACAAACCACATCAGTGTCAGAGACAGGAAATGAAGCTTTTATTGTGGTTGATAGTTTTGCTTCCGAACTAAAAAAACAGTGTATACATATTGAACAACAACATCCATTAGGTCGCTTATGGGATATTGATGTAATAGATCCTATTACTCAGCAAAGCTTATCGCGTACAGCAACATCGCCACGTTTATGTCTGATTTGTCAACAACCCGCTAAATATTGTAGTCGCTCGCGCAAGCATAGTGTGGATGAAGTATTACAGGTAATGACGGATATTGTGAGCGCTTATCAGTGTTAGACTAAGGACCTTTATTTATATTAGTCTTTTTTACTTATCGGTATGTCCACATTTGTTAAGGTCATTACTTGCTTTTTTTCTTGTTGTTTTTCTTGTTTTTTGGAAAAATTTTTATTAAGTAGTGAGATATTAAATTATTACAGCTATCCTTTTTAATAGCCAGCAAAGCAAATAGGCGCTGTATTAGGTATATTAAATCCTTTTAGTCTACATATTACTGCGCCAGTCTTTGCTAAGCTCGGGTTAGGTACAATTGCAAATCTAAAAAACTATTTAGGTTTCATCATGATTTCACGAATACTTCCGTCACTGTATAAACCATCTGCTTGTTTGATTAAATAAATCTGATGTATACCCACTTCTTTTTCATCACTATCAAGAAATTCTGAATATAATTTCTTCAACTTTGGAGATTTTACCCAATCAGGAATACCTTCCACCTTATAATCAAAATCTACATAAACTTTAATCTGTGTTCGACTATTACCGTCCGGTACTTCACGTTCGCTTACATCGGTCACCTTTAACACTTTTCTTGTTCCATAACAAAAAGCCGTTTGATCTAATTTATCACCGTCATAATAATGAATCGGATGATAATATTGATACTTCTCCCCCCTCAGGGGTTAAAGCGTAACGATATAAGACCGGCTCAGAATTAATTTGTTCTCGTGATAGTAACCCTAGTTCAAAAAATAATGGCAAAGTTTTAGCCAGTTTTGTTTTATTCCACGTTTCCCA
>NZ_AWGA01000115.1 GCF_000471645.3 Candidatus Schmidhempelia bombi str. Bimp
CGTTATGGGGACAAATAGCGTTTATTATTGTTGGGATAGGACTCCTGCTGATTAATACCTGCTATTACGATGATGGGGGAAGCTGGGATGAGTTAAACCAATGGCTAAACCGCAGTATGTTAGGCAAGTTTGATTTTCACGCCACAAAATACCCACCTTATTACTTACCGACCCCAACCTGTATGCTACTTTCAGATCAGGATTACTACTTAGCCGTGAACGGCGGACGCTGTCTGCTGGAGTCGGATTCGAGTTTATTTAGTTCCAATTATGATCTTAATTTAACCTTGAATTTACCAGATTTTGATAGGGACAAATCCGTGTCGATTTTAAGAGAAAAAAATCAGAATTTGAGGGGTGGGTTACAATTAAATCATTAGAATCCGGAGTTCAGGCTCCGGTTGAATTAGTTATCTCTGATGGCACTGATCATTTAGTTATTGTGCCTTCGGCAACAGCAGAGTTTTTTACGCCTAGATCTGAGACGGAGGCACAGAATAAAAAAGAAATTTATGATATGGATGAGAAAGGTGTAAATGAAACGAATAAGGATAAAGATATCTGGACTAAGCTGATGAGCATAACTGTAGGTCAATCTTCGGTAAATGATAGTACCTCATTAGAAACTACTAACACCACAGAGCTGGATAAAGATCAAATTGGCTTATTTTTAATTAACTGGCGATTAGGACAAATAAAAGGTCACCATGAGGTATCGATAAGGGTCAACTACTGGCCCAATGGCAAGCAAGATAAACAGAATCAAGATAAGGAGCTGACTCCTTACTTATTCTCTTACCACTATATAAAAGATTAATTGGAATATAAAACAATGAAAAAAATACTCATAGTAGCATTATGTTGTTTAGTGTTAAACGCTTGTGATACTTACCCTTATAAAGAAGAAATACAAGATATT
>NZ_AWGA01000037.1 GCF_000471645.3 Candidatus Schmidhempelia bombi str. Bimp
GTGTCCTACTCTCACATGGGGTGTCCCCACACTACCATCGGCGCTACGGCGTTTCACTTCTGAGTTCGGCATGGGGTCAGGTGGGACCACCGCGCTAATGCCGCCAGACATATCCTGTTTCTCTTCAATCAAGAACAAACTGTTTTCGCGATTCCAAAACAACTCAGAGTTGTAAGGTTAAGACCTCGGCTCATTAGTATTGGTTAGCTCAATGCATCACTGCACTTACACATCCAACCTATCTACGTCCTAGTCTCGAACGGACCTTACTGACTCTCGTCATGGGAGAACTCATCTCCGGGCTAGTTTCGCGCTTAGATGCTTTCAGCGCTTATCTATTCCGCACTTAGCTACCGGGCAATGCGATTGGCATCACAACCCGAACACCAGCGGTGCGTTCACTTCGGTCCTCTCGTACTAGAAGCAAACCCCGTCAATTCTCCTGCGCCCATGGCAGATAGGGACCGAACTGTCTCACGACGTTCTAAACCCAGCTCGCGTACCACTTTAAACGGCGAACAGCCGTACCCTTGGGACCTACTTCAGCCCCAGGATGTGATGAGCCGACATCGAGGTGCCAAACACCGCCGTCGATATGAACTCTTGGGCGGTATCAGCCTGTTATCCCCGGAGTACCTTTTATCCGTTGAGCGATGGCCCTTCCATTCAGAACCACCGGATCACTATGACCTACTTTCGTACCTGCTCGAACCGTCGCTCTCGCAGTCAAGCTAGCTTATGCCATTGCACTAACCTCCTGATGTCCGACCAGGATTAGCTAACCTTCGTGCTCCTCCGTTACTCTTTGGGAGGAGACCGCCCCAGTCAAACTACCCACCAGACAGTGTCCGCAATCCCGTTCAGGGACCTACGTTAGAACATCAAACATTAAAGGGTGGTATTTCAAGGTCGGCTCCATGCAGACTGGCGTCCACACTTCTATGCCTCCCACCTATCCTACACATTAAGGCTCAATGTTCACTGTCAAGCTATAGTAAAGGTTCACGGGGTCTTTCCGTCTTGCCACGGGTACACCGCATCTTCACGGCGAATTCAATTTCACTGAGTCTCGGGTGGAGACAGCCTGGCCATCATTACGCCATTCGTGCAGGTCGGAACTTACCCGACAAGGAATTTCGCTACCTTAGGACCGTTATAGTTACGGCCGCCGTTTACTGGGGCTTCGATCAAGAGCTTCGCATTTCTGCTAACCCCATCAATTAACCTTCCAGCACCGGGCAGGCGTCACACCCTATACGTCCACTTTCGTGTTTGCAGAGTGCTGTGTTTTTATTAAACAGTTGCAGCCAGCTGGTATCTTCGACTGATTTCACCTCCATCCGCGCGGGACTTCAATTACCATCAGCGTGCCTTCTCCCGAAGTTACGGCACCATTTTGCCTAGTTCCTTCACCCGAGTTCTCTCAAGCGCCTTAGTATTCTCTACCTGACCACCTGTGTCGGTTTCGGGTACGATTACATATGACCTGAAGCTTAGAGGCTTTTCCTGGAAGCAGGGCATCAATTACTTCTGCACCTTAGTGCATCGTCATCACACCTCAGCGTTTCAGTGACCGGATTTGCCTAATCACACGCCTACATGCTTAACCCACCATCCAATAGGTGGTAAACCTAGCCTTCTCCGTCCCCCCATCGCAGTCATATATAGTACGGGAATATTAACCCGTTTCCCATCAGCTACGCCTTTCGGCCTCACCTTAGGGGTCGACTCACCCTGCCCCGATTAACGTTGGACAGGAACCCTTGGTCTTCCGGCGAGCGGGCTTTTCACCCGCTTTATCGTTACTTATGTCAGCATTCGCACTTCTGATACCTCCAGCAAACCTCTCAGTTCACCTTCGCAGGCTTACAGAACGCTCCCCTACCCAATACACTTTCGTGCATTGCCGCAGCTTCGGTGCATAGTTTTAGCCCCGTTACATCTTCCGCGCAGGCCGACTCGACTAGTGAGCTATTACGCTTTCTTTAAATGATGGCTGCTTCTAAGCCAACATCCTAGCTGTCTAAGCCTTCCCACTTCGTTTCCCACTTAACTATGACTTTGGGACCTTAGCTGGCGGTCTGGGTTGTTTCCCTCTTCACGACGGACGTTAGCACCCGCCGTGTGTCTCCCATGCTCTGTTCATCGGTATTCGGAGTTTGCATCGGGTTGGTAAGTCGGGATGACCCCCTAGCCGAAACAGTGCTCTACCCCCAATGACAATACATGAGGCGCTACCTAAATAGCTTTCGGGGAGAACCAGCTATCTCCCGGTTTGATTGGCCTTTCACCCCCAGCCACAGGTCATCCGCTAATTTTTCAACATTAGTCGGTTCGGTCCTCCAGTTAGTGTTAACCAACCTTCAACCTGCCCATGGCTAGATCACCGGGTTTCGGGTCTATACCCTGCAACTTAACGCACAGTTAATACTCGGTTTCCCTTCGGCTCCCCTATTCGGTTAACCTCGCTACAGAATATAAGTCGCTGACCCATTATACAAAAGGTACGCAGTCACACATACCTAACGGTACATGCTCCCACTGTTTGTACGTACACGGTTTCAGGTTCTATTTCACTCCCCTCGCCGGGGTTCTTTTCGCCTTTCCCTCACGGTACTGGTTCACTATCGGTCAATCAGGAGTATTTAGCCTTGGAGGATGGTCCCCCCTTCTTCAGACAGGATATCACGTGTCCCGCCCTACTCTTCAAGCTTCCACATCATGGCTTTCGTGTACGGGGCTATCACCCTGTTTCACCGGACTTTCCAGACCGTTCCACTAGCTCATCATGCTACCCGCTTTGGGCTCCTCCCATTTCGCTCGCCGCTACTTTGGGAATCTCGGTTGATTTCTTTTCCTCGGGGTACTTAGATGTTTCAGTTCTCCCGGTTCGCCTCATTAACCTATTTTATTCAGTTAATGATAGTACATTATTGTACTGGGTTTCCCCATTCGGACATCAACGGCTATTGCGCTTTTTATCAGCTTACCGTCGCTTTTCGCAGATTAACACGTCCTTCATCGCCTCTGATTGCCTAGGCATCCACCGTGTACGCTTAATTTCTTAACCTTACAACTCTTAGTTGTCTCGGTTTCGCTTTCCTCAAATATCTTAGCTATGCCATATAACATGCCTTAATATCCGAGAACTCGTTTCTTTTCAGCTTGTTCCTAATTGTTAAAGAGCTATATTCATCTGCACACTTTATCAATGTGCTTATCAATATCTTTTCGATAGTTAGTCATGGCGTCCCCTAGGGGATTCGAACCCCTGTTACCGCCGTGAAAGGGCGATGTCCTAGGCCTCTAGACGAAGGGGACAACTATCTTCTTTTAAAACAAACAATCTGTGTGAACACTTGCAGGCTCTTCGTAAGGAGGTGATCCAACCGCAGGTTCCCCTACGGTTACCTTGTTACGACTTCACCCCAGTCATGAATCACACCGTGGTAAACGCCCCCCTCGCGGTTAAGCTATCTACTTCTGGTGCAACCCACTCCCATGGTGTGACGGGCGGTGTGTACAAGGCCCGGGAACGTATTCACCGTAGCATTCTGATCTACGATTACTAGCGATTCCGACTTCATGGAGTCGAGTTGCAGACTCCAATCCGGACTTAGACGTACTTTATGAGGTCCGCTCACCATCGCTGGCTCGCTTCTCTTTGTATACGCCATTGTAGCACGTGTGTAGCCCTGGTCGTAAGGGCCATGATGACTTGACGTCGTCCCTGCCTTCCTCCACTTTATCAATGGCAGTCTCCTTTGAGTTCCCGGCCTGACCGCTGGCAACAAAGGATAAGGGTTGCGCTCGTTGCGGGACTTAACCCAACATTTCACAACACGAGCTGACGACAGCCATGCAGCACCTGTCTCACAGTTCCCGAAGGCACTCTCGCATCTCTGCAAGATTCTGTGGATGTCAAGACCAGGTAAGGTTCTTCGCGTTGCATCGAATTAAACCACATGCTCCACCGCTTGTGCGGGCCCCCGTCAATTCATTTGAGTTTTAACCTTGCGGCCGTACTCCCCAGGCGGTCGATTTAACGCGTTAGCTCCGGAACCCACAGCTCAAGACCGCAAATTCCAAATCGACATCGTTTACAGCGTGGACTACCAGGGTATCTAATCCTGTTTGCTCCCCACGCTTTCGCATCTCAGCGTCAGTATCTGTCCAGAAGGCCGCCTTCGCCACCGGTATTCCTCCACATCTCTACGCATTTCACCGCTACACGTGGAATTCTACCTTCCTCTACAATACTCCAGACGACCAGTTTTAAATGCAATTCCCAGGTTGAGCCCGGGGCTTTCACACCTAACTTAATCATCCGCCTACATGCCCTTTACGCCCAGTCATTCCGATTAACGCTCGCACCCTCCGTATTACCGCGGCTGCTGGCACGGAGTTAGCCGGTGCTTCTTCTGTAATTAACGTCAATTGATGTACCTATTAGATACATCACCTTCCTCATCACCGAAAGTACTTTACAACCCGAAGGCCTTCTTCATACACGCGGCATGGCTGCATCAGGGTTCCCCCCATTGTGCAATATTCCCCACTGCTGCCTCCCGTAGGAGTCTGGACCGTGTCTCAGTTCCAGTGTGGCTGGCCATCCTCTCAGACCAGCTAGAGATCGTCGCCTAGGTGAGCCTTTACCCCACCTACTAGCTAATCCCATATGGGTTCATCAAATGGCGCATGGCCCGAAAGTCCCATGCTTTGGTCTCGCGACATTATACGGTATTAGCAGTCGTTTCCAACTGTTGTCCCCTTCCATTCGGCAGATCCCCATACTTTACTCACCCGTCCGCCACTCGTCATCAAGTGCAAGCACTCATGTTACCGTTCGACTTGCATGTGTTAAGCCTGCCGCCAGCGTTCAATCTGAGCCATGATCAAACTCTTCAATTTAAAGTTTGATGCTCAATAACTGTTTCTGACATATTCAAATGAATCTTCAGTGTCACTTATCAAGACTTGATTCTTTTAAGTCCTTAGACTTTAATTCTTTCGTCCTGCAAGTGCCCACACAGATTGTCTGTTCTATTTTTTAAAGAGCTGACAGCTTTGCTGTCTCAAGGGCTGCGTATGTTACGCTTTCCTTTTTCATTAGTCAAGAACTTTTTTCAAATTCCTCAACTTTTTAACTTCCAACTTCTCAACTTTCGTCTCGTTGTCGTTCAATGGAGGTGCATTATAGGCACTCTAATTTATTTCGCAAGCTTTATTTTCAAAAAAATGCTTATTTGTTCTTAATTTAGGCACAATTTTATATTTATAACCATAATTCGTTTGATTTACCATCAATTTATGTCAGTAGATGTTATAAGTCACCATCAAAGTAGATCAATTATTTACAATACTGATAGGCAATGATATCGAACTACGTCGATTATCGATTGGAAAAAATGCGTTGAAAGCAGCTAATTGAGATTTCTAAATATTACCATTACAAAAACCGAAAAAAAGCAGATATTTTGTCTGTTTTTTTACAGCTAAAAACACGATAACGCTTTTCTAAATTAGACGTTAATAAAAGGCGTTAGAAAATTTAACTAAAACGTTTAGGTAGCGAATTAAATATAAAATTGATTTTCAGTTTGCTTAAGTTAACTCATTACAATAGACAATAAATGTCAAATAAAACGCTTTTGATTGATGTGAAACCAGGATCTATCTTGCCTCTAAAGCCCTCAAAAACATTGGTTTTATTTGATTTTTTTAATTACATATTTATAAAATAACTATTTTTTAGTCTGGATTTAGTTGTTTTGTACTTTGGATGAACATAATAATTCGTTAAGAATTGATAAAAGCATATCTATTAATCCTGCCAACTTTAAAAAAAGTCATTATCTATTTTATAAATTAAACACAAACAATATGGATATACTAAAATGAATTATATTAAAAAATTATCTTTATTTACACTCTGTTTGTTTTTTTCAAATTATGCATTTTCCGTAACAATTAATCAAAAAACTTGGTCTGCTGCAATCAATAACAAAGATAGTGTAGCTCAATATCAGCTTGCACGGGCTTATAACCCATTAGATAAAAATAATGATTGGGACTGCCGACCTCATCAGTTTTACCTCATGTCAAACAATAAAAAATTGGCGAAATGCCATGATAAATCAGCGGATAAATATATTGAATTTTTAACTAAATCAGCTAAAAATTTATATCCTCTTGCACAAAAAGACTTGGGCATAGCTTATATTGAAGGCAAGTTGGTTGCCAAAGATATTAAACAAGGGCTTTATTGGTTACAAAAAGCAGCTTCACCTATTTCTCCTAAAGCAACATTTAGCGTAGGTGAAGGAACACTTTGGTTAAATGAAACGGGGCGAAAACATGGAGTAGGAGAAGCACAATACATATTAGGGACCCTCTATAATGATGGAGTAGATGTTAAAGCGGATTACAATAAAGCCATAATGTACTATGAAATGGCAAGCGAGAGCTATGATTGGGGATTTTACGGGAAAGCCCAGTACCAACTTTATCAACTCTATAAAAATAAGATTAATGATCCGAAAAAAGAGTTATATTGGCTTGAAGAGACGGCAACGGATATAAAATATAATAAAGCATTCGATATTCCGATGGAATTGGTGGAGTATTTTTTGAGCGGCGGACAGATAGATGGTTCAAAATCAGAGCAACCGAATTACCTATGGGCGAGTAAATGGTTAGTCCGATTTATTCATTATCAAGGGATTAATAAAGAAAATAGACAAAAAATGGTACTCCAGCTAGCTTGGCACTATTTAAATGGCCTAGGAATAAAAAAAGATCTCCAAGCAGCCGCAAAATATTATCATTTGGGGATGACCATTAGCCCCGATGTTGATATTCCACCATCTAATAAGCAAACGTTACAAAATCAATTTTTACTTAATGTTATCCAGCCCCTTTATAAAAATAAACCAGTTTTGCAAAATTTCGGCTACAGTGAATATATAGAGCGGTATTATTCTAATGAAATCAAAACGAAAAAAGATAAAATTAATAATAAAAATCAGTCATATGCTGACAAAGCCAGCAATATCATGAATGCAATATTTGCGGATAATTTAAAGGATGAAGAAAAATTCTATATTCAGCTTGATCAAGAAATGCGTAACCAATATTATTATTTAGATGACTCCAATTTTTCAAGTTTATTAACACTTATGCAAAATCGCGGGATGGCGTATGGGTTTTATCGTGAAGCAGACAATATTAAATATCATTCTATCGATGAATTAATTGCCCTTTACCAATCCGCATTAAAACTTGAACCTACTAATCCAGCCATTTTATATCGATTTGGCACACTCTATGACTTTATTATTAACGATGTTAACACTGCCATATCATATTATAAACAAGCTGCTGATTTAGGCTATACACTAGCAAATTACCGGTTAGGGGTACTTTATTATCTAGGAAAAGGAGTGCCACAAAATTACCACGAAGCATGGCAATATCTTAACTTGGCAGCACAACAACAATATAAACCTGCACAGAACTTTTTGATAGCGATTAATAAATCACATCCTGAATTTAATTGGTTAACGACACAATACATTGATCATCCACAAAATTATTATTCTCCAACCGTGATTGTTGATGGAGAAGATTGGTTAAAGCAACAATATCAAACCAATCCAACATCAAAAATTATTTATCACTTTACAAAACATAATGTTACCTATAATAACCCATTTAGAACTGATGAGAGTTGCAAAGCAGCAATAGAACTGGCTACCGATGGGGATACTGCTGTACAGCAAGATTTCATCACGCAATTAATTGGTAACAACTTAACTTGTATCATTAAGCAGCAAGAATTAATGTTTTCTTGGATTGATAACAGCCATAGTAATGATCAGCAAAAACAATTTTTAAAAGCGAAATACTATCAATTAACAAAGCAAGAAAAACAATATCGAAAACAACTTAACTATTTAGCAAATAATCAAAATGAATACGCTATCATTAACTTATTAAATTATACGCGGCTATATTATGATGCAAGAGATAGCAACTACCTTTCACAGCTCAAGAAACTACTAAAATCGGGTAATACCGATGCGGTTGAATTACTTATGAGGTATTATGGTCATTTAGAGTTGGACTCAAGTTTAGATTCTAAACGGCGTTTTCAGGCCACTTACCAATACACTAAAGCCAGATTATTAAAAAATGACTTAATCGGTTTTATTTCAGATGGATTATGGGGAGTATTGAAAGACCAAGAATATGTTTATGCTAATAGTAGTATGTTGTCATCCGCTGATATTTATAAAATATGGTTTGAACTTGCCGATATGCATGAACAAGGTGTAGATATTCCCCAAAATAATGTTTTTGCGTATGTTTGGTACAGCTTATTAGCAGAACACCATCAGGATCAAGCTGCTAATAAAGTTCAAGAACTAAAAGCACAGCTCACTACGGAACAACTTACTGAGGCAACCAATAAACTGGCTCAATATAGTAAGTCATATCAGTTTCTTCCATTAATTCGTAACCCATTAGATCAAAAATAAATATGTTTAACGTGAAAAAACGAATACAGGATATCAAATATGAATGATACATTTATTATCCCAAGTAAACCAGCCAAACGCCGTTTAAATTTTCGAATAGTGATGATCGTGTTATTGGCATTAGCGGTAAGTGGTGGATATTATATATGGAAGGAAAATGAACCTCTTGTTGAATCGCTGTTACCCGAAACAAAACCAATCATAAAAATTTATGGGACAAGTAAACAATGGAATAGATATGAAACATATTTATTTAATTGTATTACTGAAATACAATACAATCAAGATCCCATAATTAATATAAGTTATTCATCAATAGAAACAGACGATAAACAAAAAATCCGTGAGGAGTGTATTCCTTTATAAAAGGTCTTTATTTTAACTTAATCTATTGCAGGGCATAATGGCATTTTTGCTAACCAATGCCCTGTATTTATTGAGCATAATAAATTTTCTAGGCGTTTTATTCATATCACAACTGTACAAATAATATGGGTTTTATTTAAACAAAATATAGCGTTTAATTATTTTATTCATTTTTTATTGCATTAAATCTTTTAATACGAGCTAAAGCTACTTGACCAATAACTAGTTTTTAATTAAATGAGTGCTATTATTTTTCACTTCATAATAGGTTTTTCTTATATATTTTATTTTTTATCTCTTATTCGCTTCTGTTTTCATTGGCTATTTGTTATCTCACGATAACGGTTTGCTCGACGTAGTTAATTCATCCAAATGATAACTCATCATCGCAATTTAGTACGGCGCCTAAAAAAGGCTCGACAAGTTCACTTCAACTCGCTATATTTGGAAGTCTAGACATCCAAATATAGCGATATATAACATAATTAAGATGATTGAGGAGTTATCTATGCCAATTTGTGTTCCTGATGCTTTACCTGCTGTTAATTTGTTACGTGATGAAAATGTTTTTATTATGTCAAATAGTCGTGCTAACCGTCAGGAAATACGCCCATTGAAGTTGTTATTTCTTAATTTAATGCCCAAGAAAATTGAAACTGAGAATCAATTTTTACGTCTATTATCTAATTCGCCCTTACAAATTGATATTGATCTATTACGTATTGATCAACGCGAATCGAAAAATACGCCTTCAGAACATCTTGATAGTTTCTATGTCGATTTTGATGATATCCAACATTTAAACTATGATGGTTTAATTATTACTGGTGCACCGTTAGGGAAAATACCTTTTAATGAGGTTATTTATTGGGATAAGTTTAAAACGATTCTTATATGGGCACAGCACCATGTTACCTCGACGCTTTTATTTTGTTGGGCAGCCCAAGCTGCACTAAATATTATTTATGGCTTACCTAAATTAGTTCGTCAGCAAAAGCTTTCCGGTGTCTTCGATCATTATATTACTGATAATAAAGCCATATTAACGCGGGGCTTTGATGATCATTTTTGGGCGCCACATTCTCGTTATGCCGATTTTCCTAGCGATATGATTTGTAAACAGACTAATTTGACTATTTTGGCAGAATCAAAAGTAGCCGGCGCGTATTTGATGACAACCGATGACCGACGTATGGTCTTTGTCACTGGTCATCCTGAATATGATGCATTAACCTTAGCTAATGAGTACTTCCGTGATCTTGATGCGGGATTGAATCCATCAATACCGGAAAATTATTTTCCTCATAATGATATAACAAAATCGGCGCAAATTCGCTGGCGTAGTCATGCTTATCTCTTATTTAGTAATTGGCTTAATTATTATGTTTATCAAGTTACCCCTTATGATTTAATGACGCGTGAAATAACCATTGATGAGTAAACCATGATAATAGAAGTAAAGTGTTAATAAATTAAGTAACCATTTTATTATTAATCCATCATTTTTTATTTAGTTACCTTGATTAAGTTAATTTGGTTAACCAATTAAGAATAAATGACTTGATAGTATAAATATCATCAATATACATAAAAGGAAGCGGGATTTTGGGATCAATGTCACTAATAATAGCGAGGGTGTTATTATCAACAGTAAGCGGTTTATCGACGATTTGGCGGTGAATAATAAGTTTATCTATGGATTCATGCTTAAATCCTTCAACTAACACCAAATCAACAGCCGTAAATTGATTCGCTAATTGGTAAATATCTAAGTACGGCTGTTCGGGGGTTTCGACCATTAAAGCCCAACGATGCGAATTGGCGACAATCGTTTGGTCTGCCCCTGACTTTCTTAACTCATAACTATCTTTTCCTGGTGTATCAATGTCGACATGATGATGAGTATGTTTAATGACACCGATACAAACGCCTTCCGCTTTTAATAAAGGAATTAATTTTTTTAGTAATGTGGTCTTACCTGAGCCGCTATAACCACTAATTGCCAATATTTTCATTGTCGATTCCAATAATCAAGTTGTTGTGGAGTATTGATATTAACAAAACTGTGGGCGCTTTCACTAAAATCAACTTTTGCAGCTTGATAATGATTTAAAAAGAGTTGTAGTTTGCGTTGCCCATTCTCTATCTCATTTTTTAAAGATTGCCTTAACTGTTTGTGGATCAGTAATAAAGTAGGATGATGACGTAGCCCATCACTAACATATGCTGCTTTTTGTTTATCTATTCCGTTATACAGTTTTATAACCAAATCATTTGGAATAAAAGGGGTATCACAGCTAACAAATACACACCAATCGGTGGTGGCATAATGTAAACCACTATAAATTCCAGCTAATGGCCCTAAATAACCTGACATCAAATCAGAAAAGACAGGATAACCTAATAATTGATAGGTGCGGTGATGACGATTAGCATTAATCATTATATGCTCAACTTGTGAAGTTAAGCGTTCAATTAAATGGGTAACAAGTGGTTTTCCCCTAAATAAAATTAAACCTTTATCTTGATTATCCATGCGGGTTCCACGCCCACCGCATAAAATAATAGCGGTAATAGGTAATTTCGTCATAATTATTTATCCGTAAAAGAATTTGATTAAATTCAAAATAGCACTACTGTAATTTAAATATTGCCTGATTAATAAAAAGTATGTAAGAATCGTATCTTATTAATTATTATGTTGCTTATTCTCGATTCATATTAAATAACTACGCACCGCTAATGCAATGGATCAAATGAACAATTTAATTCATCATATTATCTATAAGAATAGGAAATCATCACTATGAAATGTCATCGCGTTAATGAACTTATGGAGCTAATTTTGCCTGCATGGCAAAAACAATCCGATCTTAATTTACTACAATTTTTGCAACAATTAGGTCAAGAAGCTGGATTTACTGGCGAACTGGTTGATTTAAGTGATGAAATCTTAATTTATCATCTAAAAATGCGTGATAGCGCTAAAACGGAAGTGATTCCTGGTTTAAAAAAGGATTATGAAGAGGATTTTAAAACAGCATTATTAAAAGCGCGAGGAATAATTAAGGATTAATTATCATTCGAAAATAATCATTTATATAGGATATGGTATGAAAAAAATATTGTTATTAATTAGTCTATTATTAATCAATAATAGCAGTTTTGCTGTTGATACAAATAGCGATACAACAGATATAGTTGAAGGTAAACAGTATACTAAGTTGTTACAATTACCTTCACAGCAGCAAGAAGTGATTGAGTTCTTCTCTTTTTATTGTGGTGCGTGTTATATGGCGGAAACACAATTTCATATTGCTGATGTGATAAAAGCCAACTTGCCAGAAGGTGCCGTGTTCAAAAAATATCATATAGAAAATTTTGGCGGTTTATCTAAAGAGCTATCAGAAGCCTGGGCTATTGCGCATGTTCTCGATTTAACCGATGCCTTTTCTAAAGCCATTTTTGAAGGTATTCACCGTGATAAAACAATCAGTACCCCTGAAGATATTCAGAAAGTCTTTGCTCAACTTGGTGTTCCATCGGATAAATATGAGTCAATGAAATCCAATATTTTGGTGAAATCTTTCTTAACTCAACAATCAGCAGCAATAGATAAATTAAGACCGATCTCGGTTCCTTCTTTTTATGTAAATGGTAAATATCAACTAAATGGACGTGAACTTAATCAAACCAATGAAGACCTTTGGATTAAGGATCATTCTCGAGTAATTAACTATCTTCTTGGCCTTGATGATAAATAAAGATGTTATACTAAACGCGCTTAATGCGCGTTTTTTATTGGTATGCAATTAATTTTCAGTGACGATATTATGACAAATAACTCTCCTATTATTCTTGTTGATGGCTCTTCTTATCTTTATCGAGCTTTCTTTGCTTGTCCACCCTTAACCAATGCCAATGGTGAACCAACAGGGGCCACTTATGGTGTGATTAATATGTTAAAAAGCTTATTAAATAAGTATAAGCCCTCGCATATTGCCGTTGTGTTTGACGCTAAGGGGGGTTCTTTTCGCCATCAACTCTATAGTGAATATAAAGCAACCCGTGAAGCAATGCCAACCGATTTAGTAAAGCAAATAGATCCCATTCACACTATAATTAAAGCCATGGGATTACCCTTATTATGTGTGGAAGGTGTTGAAGCTGATGATGTAATTGGTACATTAGCCATGCAAGCAGTTAAGGCAGGAAAAGATGTGCTGATTAGTACTGGCGATAAAGATATGGCACAGTTAGTTAATCAACATGTCACATTAATCAATACCATGAATAATGTTATCTTAAAGCCAGAAAATGTGATTGAAAAGTTTGGCGTTCCGCCAGCCTTAATAATTGATTATTTAGCACTAATGGGCGATAAATCAGATAATATTCCTGGCGTACCTGGAATTGGTGAAAAAACCGCCGCGGCGATTTTAAGTCATTTTTCTGGTATAAAAGATCTTTATGCTCGAATCGATGAAGTGAGCCAATTACCGATCCGTGGGGCAAAATCATTAAAAGAAAAATTACTTACTCATCATGCCGATGCGGAACTATCTTATCAATTAGCTACGATTAAAACCGATCTTGATTTGCATTTATCGATAGATGAAATCAATATCCAACCAGCTGATAACGCTATGCTAAATACGCTATTTGAATATAATGGATTTAAACGCTGGCTAATTGAATTAGCCCATGACAAATTTATTCATTTGACGACAAATGAATCAACGCTAAAGGCAGAACGATCAGAAAATAATGTAAGTAATCATAACGACACAACGCACTGTTTATTATCTTTAACAAGAATAGAAAATGGTTATCAAACCATATTAACTGAATCAGAACTAGATAGATGGCTAGCACAACTTTCTAGCGCGGATATATTAGCGTTCGATACCGAAACAACTAGCCTTGATCACTATAGTGCTCAATTAGTCGGTATATCATTTTGTGCAGAGCCAGGAAAAGCAGCTTATATTCCAGTCGGTCACGATTACATTGATGCACCTGATCAACTAGCTATTGATTTAGTAATTTCCAAAATAAAACCTTTACTGGAAAACGAAAAAATCCTAAAAATTGGTCAGAATCTGAAATATGATTGTAGTGTTATGGCTAACTATGGTATTGACGTCAAAGCAATAGCCTTTGATACGATGCTTGAGTCCTATGTTATAGACAGTAACGGTCGACATGATATGGACACAATGGCAATGAAATACCTTAATCATAAAACCATAACCTATAATGACTTAACTAAATCGGGTAAAAAACAATTACCGATAAGCCAAATTGATATAGAAACTACGACCCAATATGCCGCCGAAGATGCCGATGTTACATTACAATTGCACCAAACATTATGGCCAAAACTGAAACATCAACCGCAATTGGCGGAAATATTCACAGCAATAGAGATGCCTTTAGTGCCTATTTTGGCTAAAATGGAACGCAATGGGGTATTAATTGATAGTAATTTATTAAAAAGCTATTCAAATGAGTTAGCCCTAAAACTTACTCAACTTGAGCAAGACATGTTTGTATTAGCAGGAGAAGAATTTAATCCTAATTCCCCAAAACAGCTGCAAAAAATACTATTTGAGAATCTGAAATTACCTATTTTAAAGAAAACGCCAAAAGGTGATCCATCAACAAGTGAGGAAGTTTTAACTGAATTAGCACTAGATTTTGCGCTGCCACAGCTTATACTTACCTATCGCGGATTAGCGAAATTAAAAAATACCTATACCGATAAATTGCCATTAATGGTAAGTGAAAAAGACCATCGAATTCATACCAACTATAATCAAACAGGGACGGTTACTGGTCGTTTATCATCCACTGATCCAAATTTACAAAATATCCCTGTTCGTAATGAAGAAGGAAGACGAATTAGACAAGCCTTTATTGCACCAAAAGGGTATAAAATTGTATCCGCTGACTATTCACAAATAGAGCTACGCATAATGGCACATTTGTCAAAAGATCAAGGTTTACTTGACGCATTTAATAAAAATAAAGATATTCACCGTGTTACGGCAGCTGAAACCTTAGGGATCGCTGAAGATCAAGTAACAACAGAACAACGAAGAAGTGCCAAAGCGGTTAATTTCGGCTTAATCTATGGAATGAGTGCATTTGGCTTAGCCAAGCAATTAGGTATTCCAAGACAAGAAGCACAATCTTATATTGACCGTTATTTTAAGCGTTATCCAGGGATTGCTATTTATATGGAAGAAACGCGGCAACAAGCCACAGAAGAAGGTTATGTAAAAACCGTATCTGGACGGCGACTCTACCTACCAAGTATAAAATCAAGCCGTGCTATGGAGCGTAAAGCTGCTGAACGAGCCGCAATCAATGCCCCAATGCAAGGCACTGCTGCAGATATTATAAAAACCGCGATGATAAACATAGCCGAGTTTATTAAACAACAGGCTAAAGATGATATTCGTCTGTTAATGCAAGTCCATGATGAACTCATTTTTGAGGTAAAAGAGGAAAAAGTAGCGCAATTAAAACCGCAAATCCAACACATAATGGAAAATTGTTATCCACTTTCTATTCCGCTTCACGTTGACATTGGCGTAGGCGATAATTGGGATCAAGCCCATTAAAAAATCTCACCTATCAAAAGATTGATCCTGATCATAAAAAATCAAGATCAATCTTTATTATACATCGCTAACCTACATGATCGTTTAACTTTAATTTAATCCCGCTTTTCGGAGTTAAGATCACCACTCCATCGATCATATTTTAACTAATTTTTTATTTCGATCCCTTACTAAAAACACTCACATAAATTCACAATAGAGTAAAAAAAGATTAAATATTCTTCATTTTTTGTACTAAAAAACAATGATTAAACTTTATTTTTGTGTATAACTTTGTGGTTATCTGCGATCAAAAGCTGTTATCATACACATAATAACTTTTTATTTTATCTATGCTGTGGATAATAGTAAGATCTATACACAGCATGCAAACAAGGATCTTTGATTTAACCCACAGTTTTTTAGATCGATTAATGATCTGATTTATAATGAAAAAATAACTTTATTCACAGATCCTTTTCAAACTAATAATAAAAATAATAAAAGATCATTTAAATAGATCTTTCTATAACTAAAAGGATCTAAATTTAAGATCATTTGACGATCTTAAAAAGACGAGTAAAATCACACTCTAAAATTAAAACATCATGCTTTAAATAAATTTTATAAATCGAGGTTTTTATGCTGTACCCGGATCTTTTTGACGTTATTGTTGTCGGTGGTGGTCATGCAGGTACTGAAGCCGCTTTGGCGTCAGCAAGAATGGGGAGAAATACGCTTCTACTTACCCATAATATTAATACCCTTGGACAAATGTCATGTAATCCTGCTATTGGTGGAATTGGTAAAGGTCATTTAGTCAAAGAGATCGATGCGCTTGGCGGATTAATGGCACACGCGATCGATAGATCAGGAATTCAATTTAGGATCCTTAATGCCAGTAAAGGTCCTGCTGTGC